>CAXBSB010000039.1:0-41497 GCA_963977965.1 uncultured Schlesneria sp. | reverse complement strand
GGGATACCTGTCTCCCATAATGTTCGAGCAGGCCGTTTGATCTCTTTCCTCGCGCCCACTTTTCTTGGGTAAGTCCACCGCGTTTTCTCGATCGATGCGACGCAGTACCCTCACACAATTACGCTGACCGGTACCAACAAGGAAGAAGTGCGAGGAATCTACAAGTTTGACGAAGCCCGCTTGATTGTCTGCCTGTCAGATCCATCCGACAAAACCCCTGGCGAGTTTTCAGCCAAGGAGGGGACAAAGAGGATGCTGCTGGTGCTGCAGCCTGTTTCCGCAACGGGAAAGACAGCCGCGAAGCCGGTGCCGGACAAGGATGCGAAACCCGAAGACGTTCCAGCAGCAACAGTCCTCACCGATGCCGACGTCACAAAACTGTCGGAAGGTGTCTGGAAATATGATGACACACAAGGATCGCTGTTCGTACAACTGCGAAACAACGGGACCTTCAGCACCACTCGCGAATACCAGGAACTGCGACTGTTCCAGAAAGTTTTCGTTCAGACACCTGTCACTGCAGGGACGTGGAAAGTGGAGCGGGGGACGATCAAGTTTCACGTGAATTCGTCCATTCACCCTGACCGTGTCGGAAGTACGTTCGGATTTGCTGTTCGGTCGATTTCAGCGAAAGATCTGATTTTCGTCGATTACCTGGGCCGCGTTGGTCGTGCGAAGAAGATTCAGTAGCGGCCTCACAACGCAGAATCTCTTCGTACAGTCATGAAATTGTCGCCCAGTTTCGAATCGCCCACCCTCGTTTTGTGCGGGGTTGTCGCTGGTCATCCCGTCGAGGATGACTACACTATTATCAGTCCCTCGCGAAACGCCCAAGGCGGGCGAGTAGTTCGCGTGGCCGTTGGTTCCCGCCTGGAGTTCCCTCCGATGAAACTGCTTGCCACCTGCCTGTTTGCCGGACTCGCGTTCGCATTCACTGCCGGTTCCCTCCCCGCTGCTGAAAAGGCCTCACCGGTGCTCAACAACAAAGTCAAGACGATCAAGGGTGAAGAAGTTGACCTGGCCAAGAAGTACCAGGGCAAGGTGTTGCTGGTCGTCAACGTCGCCAGCCGCTGCGGTGCCACTCCTCAATACACCCAGCTCGAAGAACTGAACGCCAAGTACAAGGACAAAGGTCTGGCCGTGCTGGGATTCCCCTGCAATCAGTTCGGCGCTCAGGAACCTGGGACTGAAGAAGATATCGTCAAGTTTTGTCAGTCGAAGTACAACGTCTCGTTCGACATGTTTGCCAAGATCGACGTCAACGGCGCCGATGCGTCTCCTGTCTACAAGGCATTGACGTCAAAGGAAACGGATCCGAAGTTTAGTGGCGACATCAAGTGGAACTTCGAAAAGTTCCTGATCGGTCGCAATGGCGAAATCGTCGCTCGCTTCCCAACAGGAACCAAGCCCGATGCTCCCGAAGTCGTGAAGGCAATCGAAGCAGAACTGGCGAAGACAAAGTAGTTCTGCGTGAAGGAATCGGCTGAGAGTAGTACGCCCCAAGGCATGTCCTCTTTTGTCGACAAGAGTATGAATGCCAAGTCGAGCCCGCCTTCTTCGGAGGGTGGGCTCTGATTCTGTCTGGAACGGGAAACTTGTGTCCATCCTTTCGATGACGATTGTATTCCTGCTCTCTGCGGGCTTTGCCAAAGTCATGGCAATGTTCGTCAACTGGGTTTGCGCTCAAAAGCTCACTCGAAAATACGTCGCAGCCGACAAATCACTCAATCTTCTCCTGATTACGCTCTACCCGATCCTGCTCCTTTATGGTCTGAGCGAAAAGGACTCTCTGCAGTCGATCGCTTTTGTCTGGTGGATCGCGATTGCCATCGGCGCAATCGGGTTTGTTGCTCTGGTCGGTGCTGCGATCCGACACTGGTGTTATCGGCCCCCGTCTTGTGAAGTCTCGGTGATCTCGAAAATCATAGACCTGCGAACAACGGTTGACGGTGTCGGATGGAAGGTGAGGCTGGTCGGTCTACGCTCGCGTCTGCGCCGAATCGCCCTGTTGCCAGGGAACGAACAGTTTTCGATCGAGGTGAGCACGAAAACGTACGTTTTGCCCGCCCTTCCTGCATGCTGGAACGGTTTGACGATTGTTCACCTGAGTGATTGCCATTTCCATTCGGGCGTCACGCGTGCCTATTTCGAAGCGGTTTGCGATCAGGCTGCAGCGTTGAACCCCGATCTGATGATCTTCAGCGGTGATCTACTCGACGACCAGAAGCGACTCGAATGGCTGCCCCAGACGTTAGGGCGTTTACGAGGCGCGCTGGGACAGTTCTTTGTACTTGGGAATCACGACTGGTATCTCGATGCTGCGGCGACGCGCCAGGAATTTGTTCGTCTTGGCTGGAGTGATCTCAGTCATCACCCTGTCACGATTTTGCCCAATACAACTTCCGCACCGGTCCCGCTGGTCCTGTGCGGTGACGAAACACCGTGGATGGGATCGCATCCCGATCTGACGCAGACTTCGCCTGATGGTTTTCGCATTCTTGTCAGCCATACACCGGACAACATTAATTGGGCTCGAGAAAACAAAATTCGTCTGATGCTGGCGGGGCACACACATGGCGGGCAGATACAGCTTCCGATTCTCGGGCCCGTCTATTCTCCCAGCCGGTTTGGATGCCGATTTGCATCGGGAGTCTTCTGGCTGGATCCCACATTGATGTACGTTTCACGTGGGATCAGTGGCAAAGAACCAATCCGCTACAACTGCCGCCCCGAAGTCACTCAACTGAAGCTCCTTCGATCTGTGGAAGATCAAGCCGCAACGTCGGTACGTTCGTAAGCAGGCATCGCTGGTTTAGAGCGCATCTCAGTTAAGTGTAGCGGTACCCACAGTGGCTAAAGTGGCTTCTGGATTCCATGAATTGACTATCCTTCCCAGCTTATTGCTGCAGTAAAATGCGATGCGATCCAGATAGATCGTTGTCTCCGTGAAGAGTGCGTCAATTGGTAATGCACAGAGTTTGAAACGCAGAGAGCGCTGAGGAAGAAAGGGAGAAACCCCAACCAATTCCTTCTCCTGTCCTTTCTCAGCGCTCTCCGCGTCCTCTGCGTTTATACTTCTTCTCGGCTGACGAGGTCAGGGGTGGCACGCATCCAGCGCTGCACTCCCCCTTCGCGCTCTCTGTGTGCTTCGTGGTCAACAGATTCTTGCGAAGGACGAGTGATCTACCACGAAGCACACGAAGTGCACGAAGGAAGACTTCGACAATCGAGTAGTCGAACGTGCCATCCAGGCTCACTGCGCACTCTGGTCAGACGCTGCAGTATAATACCCACGAGACGCCACACTTAAATGGGATGCGCTCTAGCTGTCTTTGCTTTCGGAAAACATTGTATTATCTGATGATTGATCAACGAAATGCATAACGGTCGATTCGACGTTTGGAATCGTTTGACAAGAAAGCGGCCTGTGACACCACGCTGAAGTTTCTGCGCAACACTCAAAATGAGCGTACTTGCTGCTTGTCATCGACTTGACTCCTGATGAAGTTTTTCCGACCGTACAGTGATCCATTCGATCCAAAAATCCGTGCAAAAGGAGCGATCATGTTGCGGCGCGAGTTTCTTGGGGCTTCCTCGGCAGCGATTCTGGGGGGATCATTCATCGCGGCAGACACGACCGCAGTACAGGCGCAAGCGGCACCGCCTCGCCGGCCTCGCGTTGCAGCGATCAATTCCATCTATCGGCTTCGCTCGCACGCATACCACATCGCTGGTCGATTCATTTATGGTTACACGCGTCAGGGGTTTCATCATCAGCCGCCGTTTGACCTTGTCCGCATGTACAATCATCAGCAGCCGGAAAACGACCTGGGGCCGCGCACCTGCAAAGCTCACAACATCGAACTGTGTCGCTCGATTCCAGAAGCTCTGGGTGCGGACAAGGGAATGGATATCGATGCAGTGCTGCTGATCATTGAGCACGGTAATTACCCGGTGAACGAACTGGGCCAGATCCTGTATCCGCGCTACGAGTTTTTTGAACAAATCGTTGAAGTCTTCAAAAAGGCAGGACGCAGTGTGCCGGTGTTTGTCGACAAGCACCTGTCCTATGATCATCGACTCGCTGCAAAAATGGTGGCGACGGCACGAGAAATGAAGTTCGGATTGATGGCAGGTTCATCTCTGCCGGTCACATGGCGTCGCCCGGAAATTGAACCTCCCGTTGGAACGAAATTTGAAGAAGCGGTCGTCAGCTTTGGATTCGATCGTGGGACAGTCGAGATCTACCTGTTTCACGCCCTGGAAGTCCTGCAGTGCATGATGGAGCGCCGAGCTGGCGGTGAGACTGGCGTCAAATCGGTTCAATTTCTACAGGATGAGGCGGTCTGGAAGGCGGGGGACGAAGGACGCTGGTCCTGGCGGTTACTCAATGCAGCGCTCTCACGTTGTGCCAGCCACAACGTCGGTCCGATTCGAGAAAACGTTTTGCGACCTCAAGCAGTCCTCGTGGAATACATAGATGGAACAAAAGGAGCCGTGCTGAATCTGATCGAGCAGACTTCGGAATTCGCGATCGGTGCCAAAATCACCGACCGCCAGGAACTCGTTTCAAGCTGCTTCTATCTGCCGGCTCCACCAGGGGCACGCTTCTTCGACCCGCTGACGTACAACATCGAAAAGTTCTTTGCGACGGGCGTGTCACCGTATCCCGTCGAAAGAACATTGTTGACCAGCACGATGACAGACCTGGCGATGCGATCTCTGCACGCAGGTTGCAAAGTCGTCGCCGATCCCGCTCTCGGCGTGAAATACGATGCACCGACGGATAGCGGCTACTTCCGCGGCCCCTACGTCGATGCTGGTTGACGTGATGCGAGCTGCATCAGTCAAAAAAAGAAACGCGGCCTGATGCCGCGTTTCTCTACGAATTCGATCTGTTGATCCGGGGCTCAGTCAGCCACAGCCAGCACCATTCTTGGCGAATGGACGACAGCCAGTTGATCCAGTTCGCGTTCCGCCGCGGCCAAGTTTCCCGTTGAAGTCCGGTGAGTCATGATGATCAGCGGCACTCGCGGAACAGCGTTCGAGGACGCATCAACTTCGGGAGCTTCCGGCTGAATGACCGTCGCCAGGCTGATCCCGTGTCGGCCCAGCACGCCTGTGACTTCCGCCATGACGTTCGGGCGATCTTCCACTGTCAGCCGCAGGAAGTAACGGCTGGTAGTTTCATTGGGCGGCACGAGTTCAAACGGAGGTGTTTCGCGCCACAGGTCCAGGCAGGCAAATGTCAGTTGAGCTCGGCCGATCGCCAGGTCGATGATGTCGGCGGTGACGGCTGATGCTGTCGGCAACTGACCTGCGCCACGGCCCGAGTACCAGACTGTTCCAACCACATCACCATCCAGCAGAATTGCGTTGAATGGCCCGTGGATCTGTGCCAGCGGTTTGTCCTGCCGAACCAATGTTGGCCGAACGCTCAATTCCAGTTGACCGTTCACCAGCCGAACTCGAGCCAGCAGCTTGATTGTATAGCCGAGTTCTTTCGCGTACTGGATGTCGGTCCGTTCGAGTTTGTCGATTCCAGAGACATGGAAGTCGGTCGCTTTGACTTTGCAGCCGAACGAGAGCTGCGCGAGGATCCCGAGTTTTTGAGCTGCGTCGGTTCCGTTCACATCGAGGGTCGGATCTGCTTCGGCATAACCCAGGTCCTGAGCCCCCTGCAAGGCCTCTTCATACGACTGACCTCGCAGAAGCATTTCCGTCAGGATGTAATTGGTGGTTCCATTGAGAATGGCCTGGATACCCAGGATCTGGTTTGCAGCCATCGACTGACCGACGGCGGCGATGATCGGGATTCCCCCCGCGACTGCCGCTTCGAAGCAGACGGTACGACCATGTCGTCGGGCGCATTCGAAGATTTCATCCCCGTGTTCGCAAAGCAGAGCCTTGTTCGCCGTGACAATATCCTTGCCTGCTTCGAGCAGGCGAAGCATCACTTCGCGTGCGGGATGGATTCCTCCCATCAGTTCTACGGCGACCTGGATATTCGGATCATTGATGACCGATTCCATGTCGTTCGTCAGGACGCCTGGGGGTAGAGTGATATCGCGCGGCTTTTGCATGTCGCGCACCACCGCTCGGCGAATCTCGACCGTGCGGCCAGAACGCTGACGAATTCGATCCGGATGTTCCATGAGGATCTTGGCGACGCCGGTACCAACGTTACCCAAGCCGACAATTGCAATCTGAAGCGGAGGCAGAGCCACTGAAAAATCCTTTCGGCAGAACGTATCCATCAGTTAATGCCGAGCTGAGCTTACGGTCCCTTCCTTGCGGGCCGCACGAAGATGACGCATCCTAATCGCGACCCTGACGAATGCCAACTCGACCTTGAATCGGTTCGCCCCGTCGACCGGACAAAAATCATGAAAATGCCACCCATAACATCCCGAACCCCCTCCAGCGGGGGATCAGATCCCAAAAACCGCTCGAATTCAGACTTTCGTGCCCTGCAAACCGAAATCGGACCAGATGCAGCGGGACGCCTGAAAATCGGTGCCGTGAACTATCTGAATTCGAAACCGCTGATCGAAGGCCTGGAAGAACTGGTCAATCCTTGGGGCGATTTGCGACTCGATTACCCCAGCCGTCTGGCTGACGATCTGGCAGCGGGACGTCTGGATGTCGCCCTGATCCCGAGTATCGAGTACTTTCGCGGCCAGAACTACGAAGTGATCTCTGATGCATGCGTTGCGGCGCACGGACCGGTGTTGAGCGTAAAGCTATACAGCAGAGTACCATGGGGCGATATTCGATCACTGGCACTGGACGAAGGGTCGCGCACCAGTGCGACGCTGGTTCGAGTCCTGCTAGCCGAGCGGCACGGGGTTTTCCCAAAACTTCGTCCGTTGCCGCTGGATCACCGAACCGAGGAAACGGATGCCGACGCGATCCTGCTGATTGGCGACCGAGCCATTTCGCCCCCCGCCGAGAAATTCCGGGGGACGTGGGATCTGGGCGAAGAATGGTTCCAGTGGACGGGACTCCCGTTCGTCTTCGCAATGTGGGTTTCTCGACAAGGTGTCGACACTCCGGGGAACTCGCCACTGGCGGAAATCGAAGAAATGCTCAGCCGGTCTCGCGACCTGGGTGTGGATCGTCTCGACGACATTGCTCGCCGGGAAGCCCCCCTGCTGGGACTGTCGCTGCCGACAACCATCAGTTACCTTTCCGAAAACCTGCAGTATCGCTTGGGACCGGCAGAACGGAATGGACTGAAACTGTACTACGAACTTGCCGCTGGCCTGGGGCTGGCTCCCCAAGAAGTTGAGTTGCGGTTTCGAACGAGCGAAGTTGGGGTCTGACCCCAGGCAGAATTCATTGATTGAGACGAGCAGAAAATGACTTCGGTAAAACAGATACTGGAAAAGAGCGTTGCTGGCGAACGATTGAGCCCTGCGGAAGGGTTGGCCCTGCTCGAATCGCATGACCTGGTTTCGATCGGCGAAGCGGCCAATGCGGTGTCCAGACGGATGCACCCAGGACCGTACCGCACGTACAACATCGATCGAAACATCAATTACACCAATGTCTGCTCCGCGGTTTGTGACTTCTGTGCTTTCTATCGCAAACCCAAAAGTCCAGAAGGGTATGTCCTTGATCGTCAGGTCATCTTCCAGAAGGTCGAAGAAACCGTTGCCTTGGGGGGAGACCAGATCCTGATGCAGGGGGGGATGAATCCCGACCTGCCGCTGGAATGGTATGAGGATCTGCTGCGATCTCTGAAGGAGCGGTTTCCACAGGTCAACCTGCACTGTTTTTCTCCGCCGGAAATTCATGCCCTTCACAAGCTGACCAGGTTACCTGTCAAAACGGTTCTTGAACGGCTGAAGGCGGCGGGGTTGGGAAGCCTTCCTGGGGGTGGTGGAGAAATTCTGGTCGACCGAGTCCGCAAGGCGATGACACGTGGTAAGTGCCTGTCGGACGAATGGCTGGAAGTCTGTCGACAGTGGCATCTGCTGGGAGGCAAAGGTTCGGCCACGATGATGTTTGGCCACATCGAAACCCTGCCCGAGAGAATCGAGCATCTCCAGCGGTTGCGACAATTGCAGGACGAAACGGGTGGATTCACGGCCTACATCTGCTGGACATTCCAACCGGATCATACCGACATGTCAGACATCCCCCCTTCAGGCTCATTCGAGTACCTGAAGACACAGGCCGTGTCGCGACTTTACCTGGATAACATCCCTAACATTCAATCATCATGGGTGACTCAGGGTGAAAAGATTGGTGGTCTGGCCCTTCATTTCGGGGCCAATGACATGGGGTCACTGATGATCGAAGAGAATGTCGTTGCCGAAGCGGGAACCGTTCATCATCTGACTCTGGAAACGATCAAGCGACTGATTCGCGACGCGGGGTATATCCCACGTCAGCGGAATGTTTTTTACGAATACATCGATTCTGCTGATTCTGTCGACCAATCAGGGTTGGCAACCGGGGCGGATCGCAGTGCATTGGCGGTCTTGAACTGACGTTTCTGGTGGTGAAATGTCAACAAATCAATCCGCAGTCGGGTTCACGGGCTAGACTTCTCATCGAGACTGAAGGCGCTGCGATCTGGATTTGATTCCAGAAGAACGGTGTTTTCTGTCAGGATGCGATCTTTCACCAGCAGGAACCCAGTCGCGTGATTACCGTCGAACGATTGACGAAGCGGTTCGCAGATATCCAGACGGGAGGATTCACTGCTCTGGATGGCGTCACCTTTGACGTCCAACCGGGTGAGATCTTCGGGCTGCTGGGACCGAATGGAGCTGGCAAGACGACGTGCCTGCGAATCCTGAGCACGGTCTTGCGTCCGACTGCGGGGACAGCGTTTGTGGCGGGATATGACGTTGCCACGCACCCGTCAGAAGTTCGGGCTCGTATTGGCTTCATGTCGAACAATACCGGCATCTACGACCGGATGACTGCCTGGGAAATGGTCGAGTATTTCGGCCGGTTGTACGGAATTCCTGAAGAAGCATTGCAGGATCGGATTGCACATCTGTTCGATCGACTGCAGATGAATAATATTCGCGACGTCCTGGGCTCGAAGATGTCGACCGGGATGAAGCAGAAGGTTTCGATCGCTCGCACAATTGTCCACGATCCCCCGGTTCTGATTTTTGACGAACCGACATCGGGACTGGATGTTCTGGTGGCTCGCAACGTTGTTGACGAAATCCGTTCTCTGCGGGAGCAGGGAAAATGCATCATCTACTCAACGCATATCATGCGCGAAGTGGAAAAGCTGTGTCACCGGATCGCGATCATCTATCGTGGTCAGATTCTGGCAATCGGTTCGATTGAAGAATTGTCGGATCGATACAAGCAACCCGACATGGAAGAACTGTTCTTCCAGTTGATCGATGAGCACGAGGCCGAGTTACGAGCAACAGTGTCCTGCTAGATCGCTGGCGGCCAGTGGCTGACAGCACATGGACTTTGGTAAGAAAATTGTCCTGCAGATGTGGTTTAACATGAGCTGGCGCAACGTCAAACTGATTTTTCTGCGCGAAGTGCTCGATCAACTGCGCGATCGGCGCACGTTGTTCATGGTCGCAGTGTTGCCGTTGCTGCTGTATCCCCTGATGGGGATCGGCATGTTCCAGATGACGGCGATCTTCTCGGAGCAACCACGTACCGTCGTGATTCTTGGTGCAGAAAATCTGCCTGATCTGGCCCTGGTGCAAGGTGACAAGTTCTCGCGGACATGGTTCCGGATCAGCACCGAAGTCGACAAGCTGCGAGTCTACTCGGACGCGCCGATTCCGTCCGATACTCCGCACGACGAAACGGCTGTAGCAACTCGTTCTAAACTGCTGGCGAGTGCCGAGCAGATGCGAGATTTGATCTCGCGCCGCGTTCAAATTGAAACCGACCTTGAGAAAGCTCGCGAGGAAAAGCGGTCTGTACAAGAAGTGCTGCGTCTGGAATCGGCTCTGCAATCTTTAAACGAACCACTCGGCAAAGCCTTTCATGACAGTGATATTCAGGTCCTGATCGTCGTTCCGCCAGACTTCCGTCAGAATCTGGAACGATTGCGCACCGAACTGGCTCAGCGCGGATCCGCGGCGTCATCTGAAGTAAAGTTCGATTATCCTCGCCCTGTGGTTGTCCAAAACAGTGCTGACGAAAAGTCTGTGATTGCCCATAACCGAGTGGTTGAGGTCATCAATTCATGGGAACGAGCTTTGTTGAGAAATTACCTGCGAGATAGCGGGTTGCCAGAGCATCTTCCGACCCCGGTCAATCCGACAGCGATTGACCTGGCCGCTGCTGATCAAGTCTCGGCCAATGTCTGGTCAAAGTTGTTTCCATCCTTGCTGGTAATCATGGCTCTGACCGGTGCATTCTATCCTGCCGTCGACCTGGGGGCAGGAGAAAAAGAGCGCGGCACGATGGAGACATTGCTGATCTGTCCGGCGACTCGTACTGAAATCGTTCTGGGAAAATTCCTGACCGTGATGCTGTTCAGTGCGTCAACGGCACTGCTGAATCTGTCGAGTCTCGGCTTTACCGGGAAGTACATGGCGTCACTCGCCAGCAATGGCGGCGTCTCTTCCAAGTTCGGTGATCTGGCTTTGCCACCCGTCACTTCGCTGATGTGGGTGATCGTCATGTTGATCCCACTCGCCAGCCTGTTCAGTGCCCTTTGCCTGGCGTTTGCAACGTTCGCACGCAGCAGCAAGGAAGGACAGTACTATCTGACGCCGCTGCTGATGGTGACCATGGGGCTGACCGTCTTCTGTTCATCTCCAGCAATTGACATTGAACCTTTTTACAGCGTCATTCCTGTGATGGGGCCAGCGTTGTTGTTGAAAGGTCTGCTGAAATCGACAGGTCCAGCGACAGATTTGTACCTGTATGCGATTCCGGTACTCCTGACGTCGATCGGTTACAGCCTGATGGCTCTCTGGTGGGCCATTGACCAGTTCGGCCGGGAAGAAGTTCTGTTCCGCGAAGCGGAACGGTTTGATATCCGGATGTGGTTCAAGCATCTGCTGCGCGACAAGGAACCGACTCCGTCGTTTGCTGAAGCTGGCTTCTGTTTTCTGATGATTATCCTGTTGCAATTCCTGTCGATGAAATCGATGCAGGGAGCGATGCAGGGAGCGATGCAGGGTGTTGCCGCAGATGATCGCGGGCTCTTGCAGATTCGTTTGCTGTTGATTCAGCAGATCGCTTTGATTGCAACACCAGCCCTGATGATGGGAGTGATGCTGACGACCAGCCTGCGCAAGACGTTTGCTCTACGATGGCCTGGGTTCAGTCGACTGGGATGCGCCTTGTTGCTTCCATTCGCCTTACATCCACTGACGATTGAACTGGCTGTCAGCCTGCAATGGTTCTTCCCGAAACCACCTCCGGGGCTGGCTGAAGCCTTGAAACTGATGTCGAGTGACTCACAACCGCTCTGGCTGGTGATCATGGCGTTCGCCGCAGCACCCGCAATCTGCGAAGAAATCGCATTCCGAGGTTTCATCCTGAGTGGATTCAGTCGATCTGGCAAAGTCGGACTGGCTGTGGCCTTGTCGAGTCTGGCATTCGGCATCATCCACATGATTCCGCAACAGGTCTTCAATGCAGCACTGCTGGGGGTTGTCCTTGGAATGATGTGCGTTCGCTCGCGAAGTCTGATTCCGGGGATCGCATTCCACTTTGTCTACAATACGCTGGCGATCCTGCATGGCAGAATGGGTGATCGTGTGTTAGACGATGGAATCTGGGCTTGGCTGTTCCGACATCAGGATGGCATGCTGCGATATCAGCCGGCCCTCTTGTGTCTGGCTGCTCTTGCCGCGATTGGACTACTGCACCGACTGACTCGCCATCCTGAATTTGTCCCAGGATCGGAACCGGCACCAAAACCTGCCGGGGAACCGGGAGTCCTGTTGGGTAATAACAGAACGGCGGTTCGTGTGACGTAGAGTAACTGTTGCGTCCGGCGCCGTTCAGGCCTCGAACGTCAGGCTTTGTCACCGTGATAGACACAGCCAGAGGTACATGTCTCTGAGACAATCAGCTTGCTGAGTAACGGCAGCGTCGGTTTCAGCTTGGCCCAGATCCAGACGGCGATGTTTTCGCTCGTCGGATTCTCCAGGCCTTCAATGTCGTTCAGGTAATAGTGGTCCAGGCGATCCATGATCGGCTGGAAGGCTTTCTTGATGTCAGCAAAGTCCATCACCCAGCCATAGACAGGGTGCAGGTCCGATTCGACAAATACGGTGACGCGAAACGAATGTCCATGAAGCCGGCCACACTTGTGGCCTTCAGGAACATTTGGCAGGCGATGAGCCGATTCGAACGTGAACTCCTTGTAAATCTCCATCCCCATTCATCCTTTTCACCGAAGGTACCCGAGTACGTTCGGGAAGGTTGTTCGCTGCACGGCTCTGGCCAGATCGGATCTCGACGAATCGAAATCCGCTTTTGCTTTCGGACGGAATGCATTCTACAGGACTGGTTTCAGTGGTGACAGTCACGGAAAACCGTCGGGGCCTATGAAACTATCTGGCAGTTTTGATCATTGCGTTCCGGGCTGCGATCGCCAGTTGTTCTGCTTCGTCGACCGTTGATGCCAGAGCCGTCAGATGGCCCATTTTTCGACCGATCCGAGCCGCTCGCTTGCCGTAGAGATGAAGCTTTACGGAGGGCGAGCCGAGAACGGCGGCCCAGTCGGGTTCTCCGGGCTCCCAGAGATCCCCCAACAGATTTGCCATCGCACACGGCGTCCGCTGTTCACTGGATCCGAGGGGAAGTCCGCAGATCGCACGGACCTGTTGTTCAAACTGGCAGGAGACATGGCCATCAATCGTCAAATGGCCCGAGTTATGCGGACGCGGGGCGGTTTCATTGATCAGCAACCGGCCATCTCGCGTCAGGAAGAACTCAACGCAAAGGACCCCCACAACATCCATCCGTTCCAGGACGGCGCGGGCGATTTCAATCGCTTCCTTCGCGATATCCTCAGGAACGCGTGCAGGACAAACAGAGATGTCGAGGATATGCCGCGAGTGAGAATTTCCGATCGGTCCGTAACTGACAAACTCGCCCGAGAGACCTCGTGCCGCAACGACCGAGAGTTCACTCGCGAAGTCGACGAATGCTTCCAGAATCGCGGCCGGTACGTCCAGTTTTTGCCATGCCGCTTCTGCTTCATCCATCGAGCGAATCACGACCTGGCCCTTGCCGTCGTATCCCCAATCCGCAGTCTTCAGTACAGCCGGGATACCGAGTTTCCCCAGAGCCGACTTCAGTTCAGCGACATTTTCAACAGCGACAAACGGTGTGACTGGAAGTCCCGCATCGCGCAAATACGTTTTTTCGCGGCGTCGATTCTGCGACGTGTACAGGACCGAGCCTGCTGGTCTGACCGGCGCGAACTGTTCGCAGATTCGTGTCGTTTCGGCCGGTACGTTTTCGAATTCAAACGTGACGACCGAGACTCCTTGAGCGAAACGGGCGACCTGATCGAGGTCCAGGTAGTCGGCGCGCACTTCCTGATCTGCGACCTGACCTGTCGGGGTATCGTCATCAGGGGACAAAACATGAACGCGGTACCCCAGCCTTCGGGCCGCGATCGCAAACATCCGGCCGAGCTGGCCACTTCCCAGCACACCCAGCGTTGCTCCTGGCAGAATTGGACCAGTCATGGAAGCGAATCCCCCAATACGCGAGCTTCTTGTCGGGCCTGAAAATCATGCAGGCGAGCCCGCAGTTCGGGGTGAGATGCTGCCAGAATTCGCACCGCCAGCAATCCTGCGTTTTTCGCACCCGCATCGCCGATCGCCAGAGTTCCCACCGGGATTCCGCCCGGCATCTGCACGATCGACAGCAGTGAATCCATGCCACTCAGAGCCCGACTTTGTACTGGAACACCGAGGACCGGCAAGACTGTTTGCGACGCAACCATGCCCGGAAGATGGGCTGCTCCACCGGCACCGGCGATGATAACTTGCAACCCGCGCCCCTCGGCCGACTTCGCATATTCGCTCATCAATGCTGGAGTACGATGAGCCGAAACGATTCGACACTCGTGAGGAACTCCGAATTCCACCAGGATGTCGGCGGCCAACTTCATGGTGTCCCAGTCGGATTTACTCCCCATGATGACTCCCACGAGGGGAGAAGGGGGGATGGATTCAGGCATTTTCGATCGCAGTTCCGCAGCGAGAGATAAGTTTTCAACACTATCTGCCCGTGGTAAAAGGGGTCAGACCCTTTGGATGGCAGTTGATTTGATTTAGAAATCGTAAGCCCGGAGAGGGTCTGACCCCTTTTACCACGGGCAGCTATGGCAGGCATGTTCCCACAGGCAGAACTCTCAATCAAGTGAAGGGCGTGATTGCGAACGGCATCGGAAATCAATCTAATGTGGCTGATGTGCGGTCAGGCGACCGCTTCCCCTTCTGGCTCGAAGGAGTTGATCGTGACCCGCATTGCTCGTTTATCAGTTTTTACAGCCTCTGCAGTTGCCGTGGGACTGCTGGTTTTTTCACCGGCCGGGGCTCAGACGGGCAAGACAAAAGCCAAAACGAAGCCAATCAGCCCGACTGAGTTAAAAAAGCTCGACGCCCGGATGGAAGAAGTTCAGCGGTCGTTTCTGAAAGACACCGATTCGATCATCAAGGGTTACGAAGAGAGCGGTCAATTTGACCGGGCCAAGGTGCTGCTGGAAGTCCTGCAGAAACTGGATCCCAAAAACGACATCATCAAAAAGAAGTTGGAACAACTCGACGACAGCATTCTTGATGCGACCGAGTTCGATCTGGACCTCGATCCTTCCAAGCCATGGCAGCCTGTCGGACAGGTTGTCAAAGATCGCTTGTTCCGAGTGGAAGTCGAAGGGGATTACAAATTCGTTTCAACATCGACCGTCGGACCAGAAGGGTTTCCCACCAAAGACCCTGCAAATGACATGGTGAACGCGCCGCTCGGTTCTGTCGTGGCAATCATCGTTCCGCCGGGCGGAGCGAGTGGAGGAGGTGGCGGTGGTGCAAACCGTCAACCGAATGCGTTTTACATTGGCTCCAAATTTGAACAAGCGGCACAGCGTGACGGAATGTTGCTGATCAAGGTCAATGTCCCCCCGGGTGCCAAGTGTACGGGCAAACTGAAAGTTAAAGTGGGTGGTGTCAACAAGTCCGCTTGATGTCACGTACTTTCATACGGCGTAAATTCAACAATGTCGTCTCTTGCTGTTCCGTATGGAGTCGTCGTCGTTGGCTCAGATGCCGATGCACGATATGCCTGCGAGCGATTTTCGCTACACGACTCGTTCAGGGTGCTCACCGAGATTCACCCGGCGGATCAATCGACGCTGTTTTCAGGTTTGTTGAAGAACGATCAGGTCCACGTCATTTACTTCGCGGGACCCGATGACGGCGGCAGACCCGCGAGCAATCACATCAAAAATGCGATGCTGGCAGGCAAGCACGTTGTATTGCGGTCGGGTGTCGTCAGCGATGCGTCCACGCTCGATCAACTCGCAGCACTCGTTACTGAAGGAGTTTTGGCGTTCGTCGATGAACCGCGTCGCTGGGACGACGACTTTTTGAACGCCAGATCACTGATTGATTCCGGGAAGCTGGGGTTACTGAAGCGAATCCGACTGGCCATCCACGAACTGAAGTTTCCGGGAGAACTTTTTTCTGCGGGAGTGCTCCGTGACTTGGGTTCCCACTGGATCGATCAATTGCTGGCGTTCGTGGACGGTAATCTTGTCTCCAGCAGCCTGCGACGTAATTTCAGCAAAGACGTGAGCGCCGAAGATGGCTTTCTGGCGATCCTGGAATTCACGGGCGGTCTGTCTGCAATGATCGAGATTCAGACGGACTCGCTGCTGTCGTCGCGATCCGGGTGGTACATCGAGGGAACTGCGGGCGCCTATCGGAATGGGCGACTGTACACGAAAACAGCCGACGGCGAGATCGTCGATGAACCCGTCAATCGCCCGGCAGATTCCGTTCACGGTTTCGTAGAAGCACTCGCATCAGCGATCGGCGGAAGCACCGCCGAACGATCGCGTCTGGTCAGTCTCTCGCACGCCGCCCGTGTTCAGGCGGCGATGGATTCACTCCTTGCGAATGAGATCTTCTTGCCGTGATCCGTCGTCAGACTTGAAGATGGTCGAGTGCCTCGACTGGTGACATCAGGTAGCTGACATAAAACGGCCCGAATTCGGCATAGCGGGCTGACGCCTTGTCAAACCGCATCGTGTAAACAATATCCTTGATCGATTCTGGATTGCGGCCCCACAGCGTGACACCCCATTCCCAGTCATCGAGGCCCGTAGATGCGGTAATCAACTGAGACACTCGCCCGGCAAACTTGATTCCGCTGGTTGCATGCTCGGCCATCAGGGCTGATCTGCTGCTGAACGGTTCGGTGTACCAGTTGGCGAGTGGATGACGTGCCTTGTTCATCGGGTAAAAACAGGTCACCGGCCAATTGGGGAAGTCGGGGCACAACCGCTGCTGATTCATCATGGGAAGCCGCTGGCTGTAGGCATTGACCTTGGCCGCGTAGGCTGGATCGTCAGGGGAAACGCCTTCGTGTCTCAATCGCTCGGCATACTGCTCGACGGTTGGAACGTATTCCGAGATTTCGGTGATTGAAACGAAGGAATAAACCGGCTGCAAAGCACTTCCCAACGGGCTACTGCGCAATCCCTGCCGCACACCATCAATCAGCAGGGGATCGGGATCCATGATCATCAGCCCCAGATCTGCTTTGTGACCTGAAACGACCGAGGTCTGCAGGCGGGTCGGAGCCCCTGGCCGGGCGGGGTCGAGCAGATGCGCGACGACTTCGCGGCCTTCCGCCAGTTGTTGAGCACTCAGTTGAGCCAGAGCGGCCTGATCGATCCGGTAGTAGAGGTGCAGGCAATGCCATCCTTCCGCGAGTTTGACGGTTGGATCGGGAAGTGCCTGCGGTGCATGTGTCGGTCGGTTCACAAATCGTTCCTGTCAGAAAGCAAAATCAATGAGGCAAATTCGCGATTATTCTTCTTCGTGGTGTTGTTCTGGTTTGGGATATCCACCCCACATCAACGGCTTGGCAGCGTTCTTCAATTCACCCCGCTCAAGCAGACCGAGAATCTGTTGTACGGTGGAATTCGTCGAGAGCTCTTTTTTCAGTCGCTGGACGATTTCGTTGGTGACCATCTTTTCACCTTTGCCCGCATCACCTTCCAGAAAAGCTCGCTTCTGATCGAAGACCGCCCAGAAGATCGTTCGGTCGAAGCCTTTGACGTTGTCACGGACTTTCGTTGCTTCGCTTCCTTTGCAACGCTGTCCATTGACGCGGTACATCTCGCGACGTTCGAAAATGATGGCGATGACGTTCCAGTCTTTCGTGCTGAACAGGCCCATGAAGCGCCTCCTTGATGTGGTGATGATGGGAAGGCCCGAGTTCTACCACTTTAGCCAAAAATTCGCCACATGCCACGGAGCCGGGTTTTGGACACCACCCCGGCAAACGTCGAATGTCCTGTTCTTGTCACCGGTCATTTTCGATCACAGCCCGAGTGCATCCACCATCGAATACATGCCAGGCTGACGGGTTGCCAGAAACTTCGCCGCAGTCAGGGCTCCCGCAGCATAGCTGTCACGTGACTGACCTCGAACGGCCACTTCCAGCGTTTCACCCAGCAGACCGAAAACGATCGTGTGTTCACCAACATTGTCGCCCACTCGCAAGGCGTGGTAACCAATTTCATTCTGGGGACGCAGTCCCGTTCGTCCTTCGCGACCATGAACATGTCGCTCCTGGCCCATCACTCCGGCGACGATCTCACCAAACTTCAAAGCGGTACCGCTTGGGGCGTCTTCTTTGTAGCGGTGATGACGCTCGATGATTTCGACATCGACGCCTGTCGAATGGTCACGCAGTGCCTTACCTGCTTGTGCCACCAGCTTCATCGCGATGTTGACAGCCAGGCTCATGCTGGGTGCCATCAGGATCGGGGTCGTTTGTGCAGCCTCTTCCACGCGCAGCTTCTGTTGAGCAGTCAGACCTGTCGTTGCGACAACGAGCGGGATTCCGCGGCTGGCACATTGTGACAAAACAGTCATGCAACCTTCAGGGGTCGAGAAATCGATAATGACATCGACATGTTCTGTGATTTCCGCAGAAACAGGTGCTCCCAGTTTGCCGACACCCGCGAGTTCCCCGGCATCTTGTCCCAGCTTTGGTGAGGAGGCAGATTCGTAGGCGGCAACGACCTTCAAGCTTTTGTCGGCCGAAGCGAGTGCCACGACGCGTTGTCCCATTCGTCCGGCCGCTCCGTTCACACCAATTCTCAACACGTCCGCCATGGCAACTGTAACCTCATCAGGCTGGGATTCGATTGACTGTGATGCGGCAACATGTTGCCGCATCGATTCACCGCATCATATCGAATTCCGACCTGCGAAGAGTAGGCTGCAGGCCGATTGTGGTTGATTGTCAAAGATCTGTCGGTACTGAAATTCAGGTGATCGCGGTAAACAGAGGCAGAGCAGATGTTTGTAACTGGTTTGAGCCACATTGCGACGTGAAAACGAATGCCGATGCGATGTTATCTTGTGGCGCGATAGCGTTTCCTGATTCTCGCCGTTAACCTGTTAATTGTTTGAGAATGGCTGCGGTTTGGCAGGAAGTGAAATCTGCCCGACTTTCCCGTCGAAATCACGGTGTGAAATGACGAATGCGGCCTCGGAAAAAGTGGTGATACAGGATGATGTTCCTTCCCAGATGGATCGCGAACTCGTTACAGCGGCGGCAGTTTCGATGAATGGTTCGACAAAGCCCGCGGCGGATGGAATGTCCGTTCTGGCGGCGGTAGATCAGGCGATCGGTGCAGAGTTGCTCGATGCCGAACAGATTCTGGCCGATGAGCTGCGCAGTGAGAATCCTTACGTTTGCGACATCCTCGAACATGCGACCCGATTTCGAGGGAAGCGGTTGCGACCGATGCTGCTGCTCTTGTCTGCAAAGGCCTGCGGCGGAATTCGTCAGGATCACAAAGTTCTGAGTGCTGTCGTTGAGATGATTCACCTGGCGACGCTCGTTCATGATGACGTGCTGGACGACGCTGAAACCCGACGCCATGTGGCAACCGTGAATTCCCGCTGGAATAACGAAACCAGCGTGCTGTTCGGTGATTACCTGTTCACGCACTCGTTTCACCTCGCCAGCAGCCTTGAGACAACTTACGCCTGTCGCCGCATCGGCCGTTCGACAAACATCGTCTGTGAAGGGGAGCTGTCGCAAATCAAGGAACGCGGCAACTTGGATCTGAGCGAAGAGACGTACTTCAAGATTATCGATGGCAAGACTGCGGAGTTGACGGCGCTGTGTGGTCACCTGGGAGCGAAGTACGCTCAGGCCGACGATGCCGTGGTCGCCGCCATGGAACAGTATGGCCGTTCGCTGGGTCTGGCCTTCCAGATTGCTGACGATGTTCTGGATCTGATGGGGACCGAGAAGAAGACTGGTAAGACGCTGGGCAGTGACCTCGACAAGCAGAAATTGACGCTGCCACTCATTCGACTTTTAGCAACTGCATCGGAAGCGGATGGTTCGGAAGTTCGTCGGTTGCTGTCTGCTCCTGACGAGACAACGCGACAGCAACTGGTTCCGTATTTTGAGCGAAGCGATGCCTTCGAATATACGAGCAAGCGAGCTCAGGGACTGGCGGCAGAGGCCCGTCAACAGCTCGACGGCTTGCCAAATACGACGGCTAAACGCATCCTGTCAGACATTGCTGACTTCGCCGTTCAACGGACGTTCTAGAGCGCATTCCGCTTAACTACGGCGTCCTGCGGGCATCAAACTGCAGCGTAACCCATGTTTCGACGCGACACGTAAGTGCGACCCGCACTAGAACTTCCAGCCAGGGAACCACCTCGCTCGTTGTTCTGGTAGAATTTGATCGCAAGTCGATGCGAACTTTGACCATGGACAGGAGCGACTCGAGTGACAGAGATTGCCTCAACAACTGCAGCGCCGACAGAGAATGATCTGGCTGCAGTCGAACGGCTGGGAGCCGCCTATCGGCGGATCGTTGATCAACTGGGGCGCGTGATCATCGGACAACGATCCGTTGTCGAAGAACTGCTGGTGGCAATGCTGGCCGGGGGACATGCCTTACTGGTGGGTGTTCCCGGGCTGGCCAAGACCTTGATGGTCCGGACGCTGGCAGACACGTTGAATCTGTCGTTCAATCGAATTCAATTCACGCCAGACCTGATGCCGGCGGATATCACCGGGACCGAAGTGATTCAGGAAGACAAATCGAGCGGCGTACGGCAATTCAAGTTTCTGCCCGGCCCCGTCTTCACCAACGTCCTGCTGGCCGACGAAATCAACCGAACACCACCCAAGACTCAGGCTGCTTTGCTGGAAGCAATGCAGGAACACCAGGTCACTGCGGGGGGGCAGCGTCACAAGTTACCAAGCCCATTCTTCGTACTGGCAACTCAGAACCCGATTGAGCAGGAAGGAACGTATCCACTTCCCGAGGCGCAACTCGACCGATTCATGTTCGAGATTCTGGTCGATTACCCGACCGAAGATGAGGAATTTGAAATCGTCCGCCAGACGACAATCAGTAACGATACGGTCGTGCAAAAGGTCTTGAGCTACGAAGAATGGATCGCATTGCAGGGACTCGTCCGACGCGTTCCGGTGGCTGATTCGATCATTCGGTACGCGATGCAGTTCTCGCGATTGACTCGTAAATCGAACGAGGCACCTGACTTCGTCAAACAGTACGTCAGTTGGGGGGCGGGGCCACGTGCCAGCCAGTATCTGATCCTGGGCGCCAAAGCACGCGCCATCCTGCATGGTCGCCCTTATGTCAGCATCGAAGATGTTCAGGCCGTGGCGGCTCCCGTCTTGAGGCACCGCATCCTGACGAATTTCAACGCGGAAGCGGAAGGGATTCGACCGGATGACATCGTGAAGAAGTTGATTGAACTGGTTCCACCCGATGGAGCCGTCAATCGGCTGATTCCCAAGGTCTTCAAGACCGCAGGAGCATAGCGAGGGTCGCGATTCCGTATCGCTTCAAAACGTGGTTTAGCCTGCGGTCTGATCCATGGGACGCAACGCTGAAACGTGATGACTCTAAACTATAGATCGCCGATCAAATCGCGAGTCATTTCTCAATGATTTGGGCATCGCTGATGTAGTAGAGACCAAACGGCTTGTCGTCGACAAGTTCGAGTTCGATCTTGAATGTGCCAATGACATCAAAGGCTCTGGTCGGAGGGATATAGCGAGTTGTCTTGCCCGCTTGCAAATCGACCTGAATCAAGTCGTACACCTTCGGATCGCGTCCGAAACAGCAGATCTGGTTGTCACGCGCGAGAACAAAACGCTCGATTCCATCGGGTTCAAATGTGGGATACATGAAGCCTCGAATGCGAATTCGCTGACCATTCAATTCCTTCAACCAGGATGGCATTAATTCCACCGCATTGCTGGTCACTGGTTCAAGATTCAGGACTTTCAGGAGGTCCAGATCATCGTACGAGACTCGCAGTCCTTTGGTCGCATTGTCGCGTTGAAAACTCTTTTCGGGAATCAAGACTTCAACGGTCCTGGGCTTTTCAACGGCTGTTGCTGAAACGGGCTGAATGGGTGGAACCGTGCCAGGGGCTGGTGCGCTTCCCTTCAGCAGACTCGAAACACTCGAACCATCAATGACATTGACCGGGACCAAGGCTGATACGGGAAGTTCTTCTTCGACAGCAGCGATTGCTGAATCGGTCTGAGGTACCTGCGATGACGCGGCGGGATCGTCCTTCTG
This sequence comes from uncultured Schlesneria sp., assembly GCA_963977965.1. Lineage (GTDB taxonomy): Bacteria > Planctomycetota > Planctomycetia > Planctomycetales > Planctomycetaceae > Schlesneria. Next base: position 19,689 of record CAXBSB010000039.1, on the reverse strand, counting down.
CGTCTGAACGGTTTTGTGAACGGGAACTGCGCTGATAGGGCGATAATCGCTCAGGTCGCTGCCACCACAGCCGCAGAGGACGAATGTCACCAGACACAATCCAGAATAAACACGTGTCATGAAAAATCGTCCTCAGGCACAATATGCGATCAATACCACGTTTTTGCCGGACCGAAGTATTCACATTCGAGCTGATAGACAGGTTTCAAGCCCGTTTCGTCGACCGTCGGTTCCACTCGGAAGACACCCGCAACAGCCACCATCCCCTTCTGGAACTTGGCATATGTGTCGCCCTTCATGTGGACTAGCACCATATCGGTTGTTTTCGGTTGACCACCGAAGCAGCAATCTCCGTTATCCCGACACAAGACGAACGAGCGAATCCCTTCCGTCGATTTCCAAGGGTACATATATCCTTTGAGCATTACCTTTTGCGATTGCAGTTTCTGGACATCGGGATGGATTCCCATCAGCCCCCCTTCGGTGGTGAATCCTTTTTTCGAAATATCCGAAGTGAAATTGATTCGCTCATACCCTGGAGGCAATTCCGTCACGAAGCTGTAAACGTGCATCAATCCGAAGCTTACAGCGATGATGACTTGCAACACCAAGCTGCACCAGGCGATCCTGGCACCGCTCAGGTTTCCCATTGATTTCTGAATCTGCCGGATTGCCAGAAACGCGATTGTTGCCCCAACAATAGGCACTAGAAGAAGTTCCGCCGTTAGAGCTGCCAACAGCGATAGAAATATGAATCCCAGGCTGATCGGAACCAGAACGGGAATCGGCGCATAGTGAAAGTCGTCACCCTGGAAAGCACCTTCGGTCGGGGAACTGATGGGAGCTTCTTGGACAAGAGACATTTTCAATCACCTTAAGAATTTGGTTCTGACAACCAATATGTTGATCCAGAACAATCCAGAAGTCCAGCGGGACATTGCGACCCGCAGTGGTAGAAATATCGTAACCTAATTCACAAAAACAGCTTACCGTGTTGCGAGCGGTCCGAGATTTCGCAGAAATTTCGATCTGGAAAGCGTCCAAGGCCCGCTGCTACCAACAATACGCGTGTCAGCGATGAATTGTGGACTGGAACCTCAAGGAAATCCTTGAGATTTTGCATTTTTGGAGTTCTGGAACCCTCATTCTGGACTTTTCGGTCCGTTTCCAGCCCCGATTCAGGGCAAATCCTGTCTGTATGGCATGACAAAGTGCGTTGATCCGGTGAAGTTTACTGGGCGAGAGGGGCAATCTGGTCGGTCATAACTGCCGAACTCCATTCTAGAACCGTCAATAAAGTCGCCTTCGCGGCAGATGCTGCCGGAGTCGGCACCAGAATTGAGAAAACCGTGGGACAGAGCGTTGTTCCCCGATGAATCGTATTGACCCTTTCTTCGAATTTTCACTATCACTCGCCCGGTTCTCCATTTCTGTGACGAGTTCTCATTTCAGTTTGCGCCTTTCGGGAATTTCGGGACCGATTCCGGTAACCCAATTCAATAGTTGTTGTGAAAAGACGACGGTCTGCCGCTCAAGGATGAGCGTCATTCCGCCGGAAACAAAGGTCGACGCATCGTCAACGCCAGACCTGTAGGAGGAAGCTACCTTGGGTAGGATCATTGGACTGATCGGTTGCATGTGCCTGGTAATCGTCACGCTACGATTTACCAACCTTCAGTATACGGATCACACACTGAAAGGTGGCGAGGATCGTGTTCATGCGGGAGGACGTCAGTCGCCCCGTGAGCACTACAAATCTGGCCGTGAACTGTATCTGCGCGGCAAGTACAAAGACGCCGTGGATCATCTTCAGGCCGCGACTGCTGCCGGAACCGGTTTGACCGGAACCGAGCGACGTCAGGCTGACGAGTTCCTGGCAAAGGCTCGCAACCGGATGCAACTCGGTAAGACCGGAGCAACCGTTCGGGCTCAGTCCTGGGACGAGGATGCCGAAGTGGCTCCCGAGGCTCCGGCAGCCGGTGGCATGCCTCCTCAAATGCAGGAAGCCAACCGAAACCGTATTGAGAACTGGATGAACCAGTCCATTGCGGCGATGAAGCGCGGCGACCGCGCCGAAGCAATTCGGCTGGCTACTCAGGCTCATAGCTTCGCTAAAACGGCTGAAATGAAGTTTGAAAAGGGTGAAGTCACGCCTGCAGTTCTGTTGGCCCAGCTCAAGGGGCAACAGCCTGCGGCTTCTCCGTCTGCGGCAGTTCCCGACTGGGCGAATGACGACGTGTCGGTAGGGAATGTTGCGAAGGCAAATCCATCCCGCAAAGTTCAGCAGATTGCTGGTGAAGAATCCGAAAGCGTCAATGCCCCAGTTCGACAGGCGACATCCTCCGGTCAGCCGTCGACGCCACGGGATCGTGCGATTGCACTGGTTGCCGAAGCACGCAAGGATCTGATGGAAGGTCGTTACGATGAAGCCCGCCGCAAGGCTCTGGCTGCTGACGAATTTGACGTCACCTTCAATCTGTTCGAAGACCGCCCGGAATTGTTGCTGACCGACATCGATCGCGTTGCCAACACCCGCACATTTGCAGCCAAGCCAAAGAGTGCCCCCACCGCCGCCGACGTGGCCGGCCCGTCTCAGAAGACTGTCGCCAAGACGGCTGGTGGAACAGACTCACGTAAGCAACAGGCCATTCGACTGCTCGAACAGGCTCGTCAGGATCTGGCCAACGGAAATCTTGACGGTGCTCAAGCCAAGGCCGAACAGGCTGCCCAGTTGAACGTTGCCTACAAGTTGTTCGAAGACATGCCAGAACTGGTATTGAGCGAAGTCGCGGCCAACCGAGCGGCTGCAAACGTTGCTGAATCCAAGCCTGCCCATCAAGAAACCCCCAATGTCGAAACCTCGGCCAAGCCACAGGCACTCGCACTGTTGGCGAAAGCTCGCCAGGCTTTGCAGGAACAACGATTGGAAGAGGCTAAGCAGCTTGCGATCGAAGCAGAAAAGCTGAAGGCTCCATTTGATCTGTTCGACGATCGTCCGGACCTTGTCCTGGCGGAAGTCGCACGCATTGCCAAGCGTGGTCCTGTCGATCGAAGTACCGCAAAGAGTACTTCTCCTGCCGGTCAGCCAACAAATGTGAACACGGCAGCCGCCCGACAGAACCTGAGTCCTGCTCAGGCCCAGGCAATCGACCTGCTCCGTCAGGCACGACAGCTTGCCAAGGCAGGTCGCTTCGATGAAGCAAAGGCCAAGGCCGAAGAAGCTGAACTGATGAACGTCACGTTCCCGGTCTTCGCTGATCGTCCTGATCTGGTCCTGGCTGATCTTGCAGCGGCCCAGAATGGCAACGTCGCCAGTCGGACACCTGCAGGTACCAACGTCGAATCCGTCAGTGCGAACGAAGCTCCTGTTGATCCAGAAGTCAATCCGTTTGCTCCTAACACAGGCCGACGTCCTGCAGGTCGGGATTACGGCAACGTCACTCAGGCCGACTCGACCGATGCAATCAGCAACGTCGCTCCGAACCCCAACGGTGCGTCCGCCAGCGAACTTTACAATCGCGGCATGATGCAACTGAATCGAGGGAACCGACAGGCTGCCTACAGTGCCTTCCTGGCCGCTCATCAGACCGGTCAAAAGCTGGATTATGTCCGAGCACAGCGACTGCAGGATTACCTGCGAGAGCTGGCTCCCCGGACAACCAAGAGCGGAATTCAGTTGACCAACAATCAAGTGACGGACAACGACGTCGCCATGATTCCTGGTGAAGATTCACCCGCACCATTGGATGCCGCTCAGCAGGAACAGATGGTTCGATTCGACCGAGTCCGCAGCGAAGTCCTGAACGCCGTGTTCAAGGCTGAGCGAATGCGAGCGAAGGATCCAGAAGCAGCCCTGGCGTTGATCGATCAGACGATGGCCAAGGTGGAAGGTGCGGAACTGGCCGAAGAAGCGGCGGCCTCCCTGATGCGACAACTGACCCGGACTCGATCGAGCCTGCAAGGTGAAATCGTTCGTCAGCAGCCGAATCTCGACCTGAAGAAGCGTAACGAAGAAACGAAGAGCATCCTGGAAAAGGATCTGAATAACCGGATCCGGATCGAGCAGGAATTTGCGAAGATGGTCGACGAATTCAACGACCTGATGAACCAGAAACGTTATGCCGAAGCGGAAGTCGTGTCCAAGAAAGCCATCGCGTTGAATCCCAAGGATCCCGTTGCTGTCACGATGTTCCATAAGTCGAGAATCGGACGACGCGTTGATAGCAACGAGACACTGAAGCTCGACAAAGAAGAATCGTTCTGGAAACAACTGGACGACGCTGAGCATAGTGTCATTGTCAATGTCACCGATGACAAGCCGCTCGACTTCGGCAAGAGCTGGAAGGACATCGCGAAGCGACGTGATGGCAAGTACCGGCCTGACAATCGCAAACGAGGTCCGGAAGAGCTGAAGATTGAGCAAAGCCTGACCAAGCGAATTTCACTGCATGAAGATCAGGTACCACTCGCGGAAGTCATCAAGAAGATCCAGGCGATTGCGGACGTCAACATTGTTCTGGACGCCCAAGGACTGGAAGATGAAGCCGCTCATTCCAACAGCCTGGTTTCCATCGACGTCGACAATATCTCCGTCAAGAGTGCACTCAACCTGATTCTTAGTCGCTACAACCTGGGCTACATGATCGGGGACGAAGTCCTGAAGATCACCAGCAAGATGCGTCAGCAGGGTGAATTGATCGTCGCAACCTATTCGGTCGCAGACCTGGTTGTTCCGATTCCAGATCCATCCAACCAGATGGTTGATCCGTTCAGCAGCACAAACCCTGTCGGATTCGGTGGGGGCCAGATGAGTGTTCCACCTGGACAAGGATTCGGACAGGTTGCTCAGAATCAGAACGATGTTTTTGATCCCGCCAACCCAGGTCGTCGACGAAACGGCAACAACAGACTCGATCCAGACTTCAGTGCACTGTCAGAATTAATCGTTTCGACCATTGCACCTGACAGCTGGGATCAGGTCGGTGGCCCTGCGTCGATCCGATCACATGAAACGACATTGAGCCTGGTGATCCGCCAGACTCAGAAGATTCACGAAGAGATCACAGACCTGCTCGATCAGTTGCGTCGACTGTGCTGGCAGATGGTGGCTACCTGACCCGCGACAGCCGAATGGTCGAACGCAAGAAGTACGGTCACAAGAAAGCACGCCGCAGCTTCCAGTTCTCGAAGCGTTGATTTTGTCGCTCGTGCGTGACGTTTGCCAAATGCCTGATGGGCATAATGTCTGCAGAGTGTTTGTCAGTGACAATGGAGAGGAACCCCCGCCGGAGAACATCTGGTTGGGGTTCTTCTTTTAGAGCGCATTCCGTTTAAGTGTGGCGTCCCGCGGGCATCAAACTGCAGCGGCTAACCCATGTTTCGACGCGACACGTAAGTGCGACCCGCACTAGAGATTCCTATGAGCAGCATCCGGTCATCAGCAGGCACGCTGGTCTACAATCCGCTGCTTCAGCCGGACCTGAAACTGATGTTGGCCGAAGGAGATGAAATCGGCCTGCAGGAGTTTTGCAAGGTTCTGAATCCGATTATCGTCGCCGAAGTTTTGCAGGGCCTGGAGCCCGCAGAGACCTGGCGCGTCCTATCGTCGACCAATATCGAACTGCAGGCCGAAATCTTCGAGATGATCGAGCCATCGCAGCAGATCGAACTGGTCGCCAACATCGATCGCAAGCATCTGTCGCAACTCGTCGAAGCGATGTCGGCCGATGATCGTGTCGACCTGCTGGAACACATGGACGAAGAGCAACTCGAGGCATTGCTCCCTTTGATTGCTCAGGCGGAACGAGACGAGATTCGCAAGATGCTTTCGTACCCGGAGAACTCTGCCGGGTCGATCATGACGACCGAATACGCATCGCTGCCCGAGAACATCACTGTCAGCGAAGCACTCAGTCGATTGCGGCAGCAGGCACCGGACAGCGAAACGATTTACTACATCTTCGTCAACGATGAATCACGCCATCTACACGGCGTGATCACGCTTCGTGAACTGATTCTGGCTCGCCCCACCGCACTGCTTTCCGACGTCATGCGTCGCGACTTCATCGCGGCTCATGTTTCAGATGACCGTGAAGAAGCGGCGCGGATGATTGCGAAATTCGACCTGATCGCACTTCCGGTTCTGGACGAAGAAAGTCGCCTGGTCGGGATCATCACGCACGACGACGTGCTGGACGTGATCCAGGAAGAGGCGGCCGAAGATGCGTATCGCCAGTCCGCAATCCAGCCTCTTGAACATGGATACCTGTCGACGCCGCTGTTGACGATCGCCTGGAAGCGTGGCATCTGGCTGCTGGTCCTGTCAGTCATGGCCTTGGGAACCGCGACGGTCATGCGTGCCTTTGGCAAGGCAGAACACGATGCCAACTGGCTCGACTGGTTCCTGCCGCTGGTGCTGGCCAGCGGCGGTAACACAGGTTCGCAATCTGCGACGCTGGTGATTCGTGCGATGGCTATGACGACATTAACCCGGCGCGATCGAATTCGCATGGCGATGCGGGAACTACTGACCGGTATGATCCTGGGGATCTGCCTCGCGTCATTCTCGTGGGTTTCGATCCAGGTTCTATTTGGTCGAGACTGGATGCAGGCCGGGGTCGTGTCGCTGACCATTGCCCTGGTAGTGACGATGGGGACAGTGACAGGCTCACTGCTGCCGATGTTCTTTGAATCACTCGGAATGGACCCGGCGATCATGTCAAACCCGCTGATCGCATCGCTGAGCGACATCGTAGGGGTTGTCATCTACTTCTCGGTCGCGATTCTGTTGTTGTAACGACCTCGACGCTCTGGATGGGTTGCCGCCTGAGCATTCAAGGGTGCAAGGGTACGGTCGTCAAATTAGGTTCTCTCGCTCGATTCACCATGTCACCACCAATTCAGGGTGCCACGGTTTTGGCAGGTTTTGGCAGCGTCTGATTTGCGGTCGAGCAAAGCTCGCATACGACGCTGAAGGCGTCGCAGATCGTAGCCGGGGGGCGGGCGAAGCTTCGCCCCCGGATCGAAGAACGCGTCAACGCAGAGCATCCTGACGGGATGCCAGATCGCGTCATATCGAATGGATTCGCAACATCAAGTACGTGTGACCCAAGAGTTTACCCATCTGGGATTTGAGGGAAATCAATCAAAAACGTCATATCCCGATTGCATTTTAGCCGTGAAGTCGAGTTTTCTGGCATCCCTTCGGGATGCTGTTACCAAGGCTATTCCATTCCGGGGGTTTCCGCTTCGCTGCAACCCCCGGCTACGATCTGCGATCGCTTCGCGATCAAGACCATTGTTCCAAACCCCACGATTTCACCGACAAATATCGTTACCCGCGTTGCGTGCCACCACGCATGGACGGCTTCCTGTTACCACACAAGAAACGACTGCACCCGGGGTGCGACGTTGAAGTCGTCGACAAAGTCGTGCTGACTTCGAGTGACGATTGCGTATGATCGGCAGGCATTACGACATCAGTACTTTGGCAGCACTTTCAGGGCTTCTTCCTTCGTCCGACACTTCAGCTGTGACATTCGATAGCCGGGAGTCACGACGAACACTCGACCATTCTTCAGATCGTATTCGGAATTCCCGAGCATCAGCGGACCAGCAATTCCGTTCCGGAATGTCACTTCGAAATCAATCAGAAAGGAACCGTCCGCGGCGTTCCCGATTTCGATATCGCCACCGATCGTTGTCGAGATACCATCGATTGCGGGCTCGATATAGCCAATCGAAAGCCCCGACAACTCCTGTGGAGCGACAAATAGATGCGCGACGGGAACACCGTAATGCTCAATCGCAATGTAGTCGAAGGGCTGCTGAGGCTTGAGAAACCTTTTCGGGCCAAGAACTCGTTCAGCGTTCATACTCACCCTCCGATTCGATCCTTACCAACCCATGGTCGCAGTACTTCTGGGACGATGATGCTGCCATCGGCCTGCTGGTAATTCTCCAGAATAGCGATGATGGCTCGTGTCACGGCGATGGCGGTGCCGTTCAACGTGTGAACGAAGCGAGTCCCCTTCCATTCCGGCGACTTGCAACGGATGCTCAAACGCCGAGCCTGAAAGTCAGTACAGTTTGATGCCGAAGTGATCTCACCCCACTCACCCGCTTCACCTCGTCCGGGCATCCAGGCTTCGAGGTCGTACTTGCGATAGGCCGGGCCTCCAAGGTCGCCCGAGGCAATATCAAGGACTCGATAGGGAATCCCCAGGCCCTGAAAAATTTCTTCTTCGATCGCCACAATCTCGGCGTGCAGGGCATCGGATGCCGCGACGTCAGGGGCGGTGAAGCCGAACATTTCGATCTTGGTGAACTGGTGGACCCGGTAGATCCCGCGAGTCGCCTTGCCGTGAGCACCCGCTTCTGTCCGGAAACAGTGCGAGATTCCAGCCATCTTGATTGGTAGCTGGCTCGTTTCCAGGATCTGGTCTTTCAGCGTCCCACCCAGTGTGATTTCAGCCGTGGCGACCAGGCAGAGATCAGTTCCGGTAATGGAATAGATCTGAGTTTCATTGCCGCGAGGCTGATATCCGGTCCCTTCGAGCACCTCCATCTTCGCCATGTCAGGAGTAGTGTGCAGCGTGAATCCGTGTTTCACCAGCTTTTGAACCGCGTACTGAGTCAGCGCCAGTTCCAGCAGCACCGCTTCATTTTTCAGGAAATAGAACCCATGCCCGGTGACCCGTGCTCCCGCCTCAAGGTCAATGAGCTGGTGCTTTTCGGCGAGGGTCACGTGATCGAGGGGTTTGAAGTCGAACGTTCGGGGCGTGCCCCAGGTTCGAACCGTTTTCGAATCTGCTTCGCCACCGATCGGGGCATCGGGGTGAGTCAGGTTGGGAATCGTCATCAAAGCGGTGCGGACTTCAGCTTCGACTTTCGCCAGATCCGCTTCAAGCCGGCCGACTCGCTCACGCAAAGCCCGTCCCTTTTCGATCAGGGCCGGTTTTTCAGCAGCGGCTGCCTTTGGGATCAGTGCCGAAGTTTCCTTTTGCTCATGACGCACTTCGTCGGTCTGAACGATCAACATCGATCGTCGATCTCGCAGAGAGACAATGTGGTGCAAGTCTGCTTCGACATGGCGATGTTTGCAGTTCGTCCGGATCGCCTCAAGATTGTCGCAAACAAATTGAAGATCGAGCATTTCGTCCCTGATTTCATCCTGGAGTCTGTAACGTCCGCCGATTTGGTGTCGGTGGATCCGAGCTATTGCACAACGAACGGACCATTCGGTCGAAGGTCTGTTTGAATATCTGTCGCTCACCAGGACAAGCCCGGTGGCTTTTTGTTCGCGAGTTCTACGACTTCATTGCAGCAAGCTTGGCCCACAACCGGGCACTCGCTTCGATCCCTCGGTGGAAATCTGCCACCGTGAAATGTTCATTCGGGCTGTGCAGATTGTCTGTGTTCTGTCCCCAGCCGAGCAGGAGTGTATCGACCCCCAGCATGTCCTTGAAGGCCTGCACAACAGGGATCGATCCTCCTTCGCGAATCAGGCAGACCTTGTCGACACCCCAGGCTTCACGGATTGCCTCGGAAGCGGCCTCGATATAGGGGCTGGTCGGGTCAAATGCGAATGCCGGGCATCCATGGAAACTCGTAAACTCGAATTTCAGGGAAGGGGGACATTGTGCTTTCAGGTACTGGTGCAATGCTTCGGTCAGCTCGTGTGGATCCTGATCAGGGACCAGACGGCAGGTGATTTTGACGGTCGCCTTCGACGGCACAATCGTCTTGGGACCGACGCCGGTATAACCGCTCACCAAACCATTGACTTCGCACGTGGGTCGCACCCAACGGCGTTCAACCGTCGAAAAGCCAGCCTCTCCAGCGACTTCCGTGATTCCGATTTCTTCTTTAAAGGCGGCTTCGTCGAACCCCAGATCACGGAACTGCTGTCGTTCAAGATCGGTCGGCAGGACAACTTTGTCGTAAAATCCGGGGATCTGAACTCGCCCCTGATCATCGTGCAGTGACGCAATCATGCGGGCGATTCCCGTCGCGGGATTGGCCACGGCACCGCCGAACATTCCCGAATGCAGATCCTTCTTGGGACCGGTAAGCGTCACTTCGACCGCAAGGATTCCTCGTAAGCCGTAGGTGATGGCTGGCCGACCCGGACCGTACTGGCTGGTATCACTGACGACCGCGACATCGCATTTCAGTCGCTCTTTGTTGGCAGCAAGGAAGTCTTCCAGATTGCGGCTGCCGACCTCTTCCTCCCCTTCGATCACATACTTCAGATTGACGGGCAAGTTGCCAGCGGCCCGCAACCAGGCTTCTGCAGATTTGACGTGGGTGTACATCTGCCCCTTGTCGTCGGTAGATCCGCGAGCGTATAGCTTTCCGTCGCGAATCGTTGGTTCAAACGGGGGCGTTGTCCACAGGTCCAGGGGGTCCGCAGGTTGGACGTCATAGTGCCCGTATACCAGCACGGTCGGAGCACCCGGCGACTTCAGCCATTCGGCATAAACGATGGGATGGCCAGCGGTTGGGATGATTTCAGCCTGAAACCCCATGTCGGCAAACTGGCGATGGATGAACGTCGCCCCGCGTAACATATGAGGTTTGCAGGTTGGATCAGCACTGACGGTGGGTATCCGAAGGAGTTCTTTCAGTTCTTCGAGGAACCGATCGGAATTCTGAGAAAGGTAGCTGGCAACACTGTCGAGCATGGAATGTAACCCTCTGCTTTTTACAGATCTGTCCCTGTCAGTTCGGCAACGCAGGTTTCCTGGCAGGTACGAATCCTGCCCGTAGAAAATAACTGGCAACTTCGCCGTGGAATTACGGTTAGGTTGTGCGGAAAGGATAACGGGGACGAAGGTAATTCGAAAGGCGGCGGCAATATCCAAAACGAATTGGGATTCGCAGACAAGGGACGTTTTGAGTACCCGGATTACACATTGAGGCAGGATCTCTATTCCCTGTGAACCCCCGTACTTTCGCTGTATCCCCCCCAATCGAATCGGGAAAAATGGATCTTTAGACCGTCACATCGCTCGATTAAACCGGAAATCCGGGAACGGCGAAATCAGCCACTCGCCATGAGGGGGATCGGGCGATAAACTGTTACGTGTCGAGTCGTCCGTGTCGGTACGGCTCTGTTCAGCGTTAAGTAGGTAAAAACTGTTTCGAGGAAGATGATCGTGGCGACTGCGACAGCAAAATGCACTTCGGTACCCCCTGCATCAACGGCAAACGGCAAGTTGAACGGGGCCGATGTATTCGTCGAATGCCTGATCCGCCAGGGGACAGATCTGATATTCGCTTATCCCGGCGGATGCAGCATGCCCATCCACCAGTCGCTGACATTTCGAGCTAAAGATATCCGGACGATTCTGCCTCGACACGAACAAGGGGGGGCATTCGCCGCTCAAGGGGTTTCGCGGACGACGGATCAAGTCGGTGTCTGCATGGGCACCAGTGGTCCGGGAGCCACGAATCTGGTGACCGCGATTGCGGATGCGAAGATGGACAGCATCCCGTTGATCGCCATTTCTGCTCAGGTGCACACTCATCTGATCGGCAGCGATGCGTTTCAAGAAACGCCCATGGTCGAAATCTGTCGCGCGATCACCAAGCATCATTACCTGATCACCAAAACGTCTGACATTCCTCGCGTCATCAAGGAAGCGTTTTACATCGCCAAAACGGGTCGTCCCGGGCCGGTGCTGATCGATATTCCGAAAGATGTCCAATTGAATCTGGTCGAAGATGTCAAGGTTGATGGTAAGCCTTGGGAACTCGACTTTGATCCCCCGATGAATCTGCCCGGATACCATCCCGAAGTGCGTCGCGTTCATCCGAACCAGATCCGCGCCATCCTGAAGATGATTCGGGAATCGAAGAAGCCGATCTTCTACGCAGGTGGAGGGATCATTCAGGCAAACGCCACGGAAGAGTTTTCCAAGTTTGCCCGCAAGACCGGGATTCCAGTGGCAACCACGCTGATGGGAATCGGCAGCTTTCCTGCGGACGATGAGCAGTCGTTGCACATGCTGGGGATGCACGGCACGGTTTACTCAAACTATGCCATTAACGACGCTGACCTTCTGCTGGCATTCGGTGTTCGATTCGACGACCGCGTGACGGGCAAATTGAGCGAGTTCGCCAAGCACGGTAAGGTAGTGCATGTCGACATCGATCCGAGCGAAATCCATAAGAACAAAGTGGCAGACATTCCTGTCGTAGCAAACGTCAAGGAAGTGCTGCAGGGCCTGAATGCGATGATCGCGGATGAAGACGTTCCACAGATCGGTCCCTGGTGGTCGCAACTGAATGCCTGGAAGAAGCAGTATCCACTGAAGGTGCGTGATTCGGGTGATTTCATCATTCCGCAGTACGCAATTGACGAATTGTGGCGGCAGACGATTGATCAGGATCCGTTCATCAACGTCGGCGTGGGCCAGCACCAGATGTGGGCGGCGCAGTTTTACAAGTTCCGTAATCCGCGACGCTGGCTGAGCAGTTCCGGCTTGGGAACGATGGGTTTCGGGCTTCCCGCCGCGATGGGGGTTCAGGCTGCTCACCCAGGACGACTGGTGGTCGACATCGATGGCGATGGCTGCATGCTGATGAACGTTCAGGAACTGGCAACGCTGCATTGCGAAAAGCTTCCGGTCAAGATTCTGCTGCTGAACAACCAGCACCTGGGAATGGTGGTGCAGTGGGAAGATCGATTCCATGGCAAGAACCGTGCTCACACGTATCTTGGCCCGGTCGATCATCCAGAAGCTGTCGGTGCGGGTGCGGGAGCTCATTACGAGGAAACCTATCCGAACTTCGTCCAGGTTGCTCGAGGGTTCGGAATCGGTGCAGCTCAGGTTCGCAGCAAGAAGGCCTTCCCTGAAGCATTGAAGACGATGCTTGAGTATGATGGTCCTTACCTGTTGGACGTGATCTGTCCGTACCAGGAGCACGTCTTGCCAATGATTCCCGGCGGCAAGACGGTCAAAGACATCATCATTGAATAACTCTTCTCGAGACGGTTCATGGCAACACCTGTACCAGTAAGGTCAGGATTTCGCGTGGCAGGGGCTGACGCTCCTGCCACAGCGTATGCGCATCCGCCGCTGGTGGAATGCTGGCTCGAAACCAGCCTGAAGCCGGGCAGCGTACTCGCGTCGACTGACTTTATGGCGCTCGTTGCCATGCTCGGTCCTGAGTGGCCTCAACGAATTGCTGGCCAGCCGCAAAGCGGTCAACTGCGCCTGACGAATACAATGGGGGATCGCGTACTGCGATTATCCGCAGATGGATTCGGATTCGGCTGGCTGGGACATGGCGGTGAACGGTATCCACGGTATGAGGCTGTTCGGGACGGGTTTGTTGCAGTTCTGGATCATCTTCGCGGTATCGTTGCGAAGCGTTCGGGAACGTTTCAACCTGCCACCTGGGCCGTTCGTTACGTGAATCGTATTCCTTGTGGAACGGTCTGGTCTTCAGCCGGGGACTGGTCGTTTTTTCGGCTGTGGCAACCGCATGTCATCAATGGTCTCGGGGTAGAGCCGACAGGTTTTCAGGGGCGTTGGGATCTTCCACTGGACGGCGAACGCGGCCACCTGACAATCCAGTTTCGCCACGATGCTGCTCAGGAAGCATCGAGTCTGGACGTAACAAATAGCGTCTGGATCGAACTGACCGCCAGCAGCACTGCAGACGACTCTGAAACCAGCCTGTTTGACGGACTCGATTACGGTCGAGAAGTCATCGTCCGCAGTTTCAATGAACTGGTGTCGGCAGACGCGAAAGAATACTGGGGGGCATCCGTGCCCACACGCATGGCCGGTTCAAAAGCCAATTGACGTGCCGCGCTAACACGCTGAGTTCGCGAGCAATAGATTCGCAGGACATCCCGCTGACATTCTGCGTTTCAACACACGGGTGAACGGTTCAGGCAGCGGACGTTGGGCGCTCGAATCGAGTCGGCTCCACCCGACTTTTGTAATTTGCTCACTTCGCGCCATAGTCGATACCGTTTGCGACGGTTCGAACCGTGGGCTAGCGCCCAGCGGCTGATGGCGCGACTTAAAATCGAGGTGTTTCCAAACAAATCTCCTTCAACGACATGTTTCCAAAATCACGCCATCAGCCGGTACGCGCTAGCGTCCGGTTCAATCCGTGTACCACGTTCGATGGTCCTGTTTCTTGTCCTACCCTACTTTGAAATAGGCGATTACCCTGCTTTGGGCCTTCGCCGAATGGCTTCCCGCGTCACACATATGTTATAGTGCCGATCCGCGCACCGCAGACGACTTGTCTCGCGCCGCCCTTGGGATTGATGCCATGACCGTGTTGACAATCACAGATCCACATTCCGGTTCTACGGCGCGAATCGCGCCCGAATTAGGTTTTAATTGTTTTGAATTCAAGGCCATTGTGGGGTCTCGCCCTGTTGACGTTCTTGACGCATCGCCCGACTTCCTTAAGGGTGGACAGCGTCCGAGCGGGCATGGGATTCCCATCCTGTTCCCGTTTCCCAACCGCATTCGAGCGGGCAAGTTTTCGTGGGAAGGAAAGGACTATCAACTTCCCACGACGGACAAATTCGGCAATGCGATCCATGGACTGTGCATGGACCGGCCGTGGCGTGTCATTGCACAGAAAGATGACTTCGTCACGGGTCAGTTTCAACTGAGTGTCGATGCCCCCGATCGCCTGCACCTGTGGCCCGCCGATTTTGTGATCGAAGTCGACTACGAAATCATTCACAATCGGTTGCGGGCGAATTTCCGAATTGGAAATCCGTCCAGTCAACGCCTTCCCTGGGGCTTGGGGACTCACCCCTACTTCAAGTTGCCACTCGGACCTGGCAGTAGTGTCAATCACTGTCTTGTTGAGGTCCCCGCAGACCGGCGCTGGGAGCTGATTGATTGTCTTCCGACGGGGAAACTTCTTGAACTGAGCGAGAGCCACGACTTGCGTGATGGTGCCTACGTCAACACCGTCAGTCTGGATGATGTCTACACAGACATTCAGTGCGAGGGTCCTCAGTTCGACTGTACCATCATGGATGAACAGGCTGGATTGCAGGTCGTTCAAACCTGTCCGCCAATTTTCCGTGAGATCGTCGCATTTACACCTCCCGGGCGTGCTGCGGTGTGCGTAGAACCGTATACCTGCCCGACGGATGCGATCAACCTGACTGCTCAGGGTATTGACTGTGGATGGAGAACGTTAGGTTCTGGCAGCGATTTTCACACCTGGATTGATATCACTGCGGGCCCCGTGCTGGCCTGATCTTCGAATTTGTTGGCTGATTTGTGCCTGTTGATGAAGGAGCTCTCGATGTTCAAGTTTTTACGACCGGCACTCGTGATCATCCTGGCGGGAGCATTCCCGTATGCAGCGTCAGCATCGACGGTGTGGACGATGCCCGTGCATGCCGTTTTGCTGCAGGCTGACGGTCAGAAAGGGGACAGTTCCAAAAAGGCTGACGAAGCAAAACCAGCGGCCGACGCTGCGGCCTTTCAGAAACTGCTGGACCGCATCAACAAGCTCGAAGCAGAAGTCGAGCGGCTGAAGAATGGCCCGGCCGCACAGCCGAAGGGACCGGGTGAAGGGGGCGATGTCCTGACACTGATTGACATGGCTCATGTCGGTGCTGTTTATCTGCAGACTGGCCAGGCACGCTATGTGGCGCTCCACTTGATCGTCGCCAATACCACTGGCAAACCAGTCACGATTGCTCAGGACCAGATCACCGCCGAAATTGATGGTGAGGTCCGCAAGCTGGAAACAATCCCGTCAGAAATTGTGAATTTCAGTTTCCAGTTGCGAACACAGGGGAATAATGTCCAGAACTATAGCCTGCAATCGATGCAGCCTGAAAAAAACCGAAGCGTTCCAGCCGGTGGGCAGGCTTCATTCTGGATCGTCTTCCCCAAGCTTGGGTTCACCAACACTGTTCCGAAATGCAAGCTTCGGCTGCAATTGGGCGAGACGAAGAAAGAAATCGATGTCAATGCGGTCCAGCGAGCCCTGCTGGCGATGGAAACAGAACGTATCGGTCCACGTTCCTGCCTGGCACTGATCACGATCACCGGGACCATGACGATGTTCAACACGCAAAGTCTCGTGGATGAGATGGAACGAGTCTCGGCGATGAAGGTTGCTCGGGTCGTGCTGCGATGGAGTCCTGATGCTCCGCAGCCTGATGGCCAGATTATGAACTGGCTGCAGAATTCGACCAACGTCGGAATGATGCGTAATCCCAATGATATGTTTCCATCGATCCCGAGTTCGCTCCGCGAATTTCATATGGTCAAGATTTCTGATAACGATAATTCGATGAATTACGGGTATCGAGGGAACAATGCGGGACCCAGCCGCATCCACGCAACGGCAGCCGACGCGGTCGGGGCGGCGCTTCGCACAGCCTACCTGGCCCTGCCGCGCGATGAGCTTCTGCAGGAAATTCGCGAAGGACATCCATTAACCCGAGCCGCGGCACTCGCCTTCGGTGGTGCTCGCCTGGACACCGAGCATCTGCCGCAGATTTTCCAATGGGTCGCCGACAAGGACGTTGATGTTCAGCGAGCTGCTCTGCAGACTTTAAGCCACTTTGGTGAGGCCGAAGCGGTTGAAAAGCTGGTCTTCTACGTCAAGAAAAACGTCGAGCCGTTGTCGAGCACAGCGATCGAGAGTCTGGCTGGATCACGATTCGGCACGGCTCACGAAGCCCTGCTGACGATGATTAAGAACGAACCTCCGGAATCCAAAAAGAGAATCGTTCAGGTTCTTGCCAGGTATCCGCGGCCGATCTGGTCGGAAACGCTTTACGAATTCGCCAGTGACAATCGGTCGGAACTGAATGTCGACGCCATCAAGGCACTGATTCAGGTGGGACATCCGAAACTGGTTGATGTTCTTGAAGCTGGCCTGAAAGAAACAAATAAGCCGCTACGTGATCTCTGCTTCCAGACTCTCGCAGGACGAACGGATGAGCGCAGTGAAAAACTGGCGATTGAATACACATTGGCTCACCTGAAGACGGCCCCTCCGCTTCAGGATGGGTCGATGAACCAATTGCTGATTCGCACCAAGGACCCGCGTGTGGTGCCGCTGCTCTTGCCGTATTTTGAACGCGGAGGCAATGATCGAATCGCTGTCATCAACCTGTTGATTCAAATCGGAGATCAAACAGTTGGCGACAAGCTGGCCGAGAAATATCCGTCGCTGCAAAACACCGAAAAAGCACAGGTCTTGAACGGCTTGCGACAGTTTCGTCACCCGAAGTTTCGTGAATTTGCCGGCGAGGCCCTGCTGACAAACGACAGTTCACTCGTTTCTACCGCTGCAAACACGCTGATGCAGGAAGGTCATCCCGACGGCGAGAAGTTGTTGATTGCAGCACTGGAAAAGCAGACCGCCAATCATTTGATGCACAACATCACAAATGCGCTGGCCAACTATGGAACGCCTGCCGCACGAGCAGCCCTGCTGAAAGCCAAGGAATCTCCGGATGCCAACAAACGCAATTATGCAGTCTCGGCGCTCGCTCAAATTCGTCAGCGATCACCAGGGATGCAACACGTCGTTCAAGGCATTCAGAAGATGAAAATGTCCAACGACGGCAATGACGCCAATGTCAATCCAAATGCGAATGCGAAAGAAGCCAAGAAGCAGCAGGAAAAGGAAGCGATGGAACTGTTCGATCTGGCGATTCAACTCGATCCCCAGTTGGCTGAAGCGTATTCGTCGCGTGGAAAACTCTTCTTGCGGCAGGAGAAGTTACCACAGGCAGGTAAGGACTTTGAAAAAGCCCTGGAACTGGACCTGGAACCCGATAGCGAAGTGGTCACCGGCCTCGCTCTGGTTCGAGTGGTGGAAGGGAAGATCGACGATGCCATCAAGCAGGTCGAAGGAGGACGGGAAAAGCATAAGAACACTGCGGCGGGGCTATTTCTGTACAACGTCGCATGCGTGTACAGCCGCTCGATTGAGTATCTGAAAGAGCATCCCGAAATTGCCGAATCCTCGCAAAAGCAGGAAGCCTATCGCAAGAAAGCAATCGCCGATCTGGAACAGGCCATCAAGCAAGGCTTCCCGGACTTTGACTGGATGGCTAAAGATCCTGACTTCAAAGTCTTGCGAGACGATCCTGAGTTCAAGAAGCTTCTGGCAAAGAAGCCTGCGGAATCTCCTGACAAAAAAGCGGAAACCAAAAAGGCCGAGGAAGACGAATGACAGCACCAATCCGCAGGATCGGAGTCACTCGACGCTGGTCCGATGCAGTGCTTTATGGCGGGACGGCCTACTTTGTGGAGGTCGCTGATGATCCCACTCAACCGATCCGCGGGCAGGTGGCTCAGGTTTTGCAGCAGATCGAGGATCGACTGAAGGTCGTTGGAAGCGATCGGAATCGATTACTGCACGTGCAGATTTTTCTGGCGAATCTGGCTGACGGACCACAGTTGAACGAACTTTGGGATGACTGGGTTCCGGAAGGCCATGCGCCGGCCCGTGCCTGTGTCCAGGCGGGACTTGCGCCCGGATACCTCGTGGAAATGGTGATTACGGCAGCATTGACGAATCCGCTGACTCAGTAAAAATCGGGTTGAGAATTCCCTGGCTTTGATGATTTAGGGCACGACGATTGAACGCCGAAAACGTGACGGAGACACCAACAGCCCCTGCGACGGCAGCGCCGGAAGCGCCTCACGTTGCGCAGGTGGTCGTGGACGTCGAACGCCAGTTTCGCGAGCGTGATTCTGGAGCCTTTTTTGTTTTGCCCCGGGTCGTTCGGCGCGTCCTGCAGAACGAACTGAATATCACCACGAACTGGGTTCCGCCTCCACATCGAAAGTCGTGCGTTGTCGAACGTGACCAGCTTCTGTGGCTCGTCGCTCGTGACGAACTGGGAGTCGACGCGGATGCCGTTCTGCCGCAACGAATGATCCTGATCGCCCGACCGGAAGAAGACAAACTCGACAGTTTCACCCGCGAAGACTTATTGCGCTATTACTGGCGTTTGCTGTTTCACGCCCGCATCGACTTCGAACTGGAACTGAAAACCTCAGTCAACAGGATGACCACGGCGGAACTAAGACGTCGTATCGATTCCCTGGGACAGACGCAGTTTGACGAAATACGATCGGTTCTCCGTGCTGAACATATGCTGCGTCGACCTGAAGATGCGCGACACGTCTATGCAGAGTTTGTCGCTGTTTATCATGAGCTTCGCGAATTCGCTCCGAACCTGATTCCGCTGTACTTCCCTTCGTTGCCCAGCCAGGAAGCAGTCCTGGCGACCATCGGCCCAGACTGCGACGCCGGGTCGCTGCTGGAAGCAACGCGCCCGGCGGCTTTGACGTCTGCAGAGACGGTGCCAGTTGCGACGACTGCTCCTGCTGCTGCTGCTGCTGCAGCCAAGGACCCGGGGGTCGGTGCGGACACCCGGCGCGTTGGTCCAGCAGCCGGCAAATGTATGCCCGGCGTGATGGCTGATGTCTCCGGGCCGGTGAACGAACGATGCCGCACCCAGGAGGCGGAGCCGGGCGGCATCATGGCGCCCTCTGTGATTGGACCAGACCCGGAGCTGCTGGCCAGCCACATGGCTGCCCCTCTGGCCTTCTTCCACTCCTGCATCTGCTCGCTGCGCAGGCTCTTGATCATGTCGCCTGGGCGGCAAGGCAGGCAGCCAGCTCAGCAGAGGGGTCGTCGTTAACGTTCCAT
>CAXBSB010000038.1:0-42128 GCA_963977965.1 uncultured Schlesneria sp. | reverse complement strand
GCTATCATCGAGGCTGGCTTGAGGTGTGCGTTACCGCTCACGTCTAACTCGGCAAGTTTTTCAAGCCCACGAAGTTGCAGTAAATGCGTTCCTTCAAGGCGGAGATCGCTTAAACGCAGTCGGCGCAAATTCGAAAACCGCCCAATGATATCGCAATCCGCGTCTAAAACTTGGTTGGCAGTCAAATCGAGCGTCTCAAGGCGATTGTACCGCGAGAGCGCTGTCAATCCTTTCCGATCAAGTCTATTGTAGCTTAAGTGGCGCAGCGATTGAAGATGCTGCAGTGAAGTCAATTCGGTTCCCGTCAGTTTGTTGTGACGCAAAACCAGCATCGTCACGCCATCCAATGTTGCAATCGCAGCGAAGTGTGCGGAAGTTAAGTCGCTATTCTCAATGGACAACTTGGTAAGTGATTTAACCTTTGACAACTGAGCGAACCCGGCAGGTGACAAGCGTGAATGGCTTAGTCGAACGCATCGCAGCGATGGCAGCGATGCTAAATGAGGGAGATCTTCATCTGTAAGTGAATTGTTCTTATCAAAAGAAACCTCAACGATCGGGGGTGATGGACTCTGGTGATCGCGAGTCAGCTTGCCACCCAACTGCTGAAGTGTACGTGCATGTGTATTTCCGACGAAATCATCTGCGTTGCACGTAACATTGAATGGACAGCCAGTAGTGCACCAGATCGCTAACGCAAGTGATAAGTCGTAAATCAGAGTCTTGGAACCGCGGTGTACGCCAGGTATTGCTTTGGATGCCTGGGTGACGAATGAACAGGATGGGCTTTCTGTCTGCATCGCATCAGGCGAATTGGTTCGTTTGAAGCAAACTGCGATGCACCAGTGCGTGGCCAAGAATAGCAAGGCGTCAAAAAGTCGGGGTGGCCCAGACATCGCTTTGGATTTCTGTGTGACGAAGGAACAAGAGGTTCGTACTTGCATCAGACCGCCCACTGAAGCAACTCCAGAAATGGGAACGTGTCATCGGTAAGCGAGTTGTCTCGCTTGAAATAGTCTGGGACGCACCGGCTTTGGGTACGACAAATCTGCGTCTGCAAGGAAGACCGTAACACAGGCAGGCTTTGGAAAAGCAAAGTCGAATTATTCAAATCCTGATCTGTCGAGCAAGTTGAAAATGCTTGTGGTCGTTTACCACGCTGCTATGACAGTCTGGTCACGTGCCACGTCACCAGTGGAAGAGCCTTCCACAACAGGTAAGCCACAGGTCCGGCATACAAGACGCTGTCCATCAGGTCGAGCAGTCCTCCGAACCCCGGCAATAGTCGGGCGGAATCTTTCTTCCCGACATCGCGCTTGATCAGTGATTCGCACAGGTCGCCGATCAAACCGGTGATGCCCAGAATCAAACCGTAGAAAGCCGATGCGATCCAGAATGGAGGAGTCCACGGCTGAGTGTTTAATGGGGTAAACAATGGAGTGGCAAACTGTAGCCAGGCGACGGCGCTGGCTGCAGAACCGACCAGAGCACCGACCGCACCTGCCCAAGTCTTTCCAGGAGAAAGATGCGGAACCATTTTCCGCTTTCCAAACAGCCGACCGAAGAAATAGGCTCCGACGTCGCCTCCTTTGACAACGACCAGCAGCGATCCGATGACCAGATACCCGGCATCGGCCCCGGCGACCCAGCGCAGTTGGCTCGCGACCCCCAGCAGAACGCCGATGTAACTGATGATCAGCAGTTCGCAGCCCAGCGTTTCCATACTCGCCCCCGGCTCGCGATAGCGATACGTCGCCAGCAGAAACATCCCCAGGATTGTCAGCGAATAGGCGAGCATGACTTGGGCGAGGGTATTGTCGTCTGACGGTATTTTGATTGGCATATTGCCAAATCGTCCCCACCAGGCGGCTGCGGCAACGAGGACGCACGATGCTGTGACGATAATTCGGTTGGGAGTGAAAGAACGTGTCCAGAGCAGGTCGACCATTTCACCTGCTCCGCGCATCGCCAGAACGATCACCAGCAGCAGCAGGATCGGCGCAGACTCACCCAACCGTGCGTCCAGCCAGAACAGGCCGAAGAACGACGGGATCAGAACCGCCGAGACTGCAAGTCGCCACAAGAGCATAGTGTTGTCGAATAGGTGAATGGACCTTCGTCGATTTCGCGAGACGTCAATCAGACAAAGCCTGCACGGAAAACGTGGCTGCAGCCACGTGTTTTACCATGGAATGCTTCAACGGATCGACCGACCCTGATGTCATGTTGTGACACTGCCGTAGTTTGTCGATTTTTAACTTGATAAGCCACCAAATCGACGGTCTCGAGCAGCAAAATCTCGAAACGACTGATGCAGGTCGTCGATTGAGAACTCAGGCCAGCATTTTTCGGTTATCCACAATTCTGCGTAACTGATCTGCCACAAGAGGTAATTGCTGATCCGCATCTCGCCAGCCGTCCGCAAAACCAGGTCAGGATCGGACATCCCGGTGGTGTACAGATGCTGTGCAAAGGTCTCTTCGTCGATCTGGTCTGCTGCCAGGGTCCCGGCGGCGACTTTTTCGGCAATTGCACGGGCAGCGTCAACCAGTTCACCACGGCTGCCATAATTGACGGCCAGGCACAGTCGCATCCCGGTATTTTCGCGGCTGACTTCACAGGTTCGAGCGATTTCTCGCAGCACGCCTTCACCCAGTCCGTCGCGTCGTCCAATGACTGCAAAACGCAGGTTCTGGCGGATGATCTCGGACCGCTCTTCAATCAAATACTGTTCCAGCAACTGCATCAGCAGTTTCAGCTCCAGCGGTGGTCGTTTCCAGTTCTCGCTGCTGAAACAATAAAGCGTGAGCTGATCCAACCCTAGCCGCGAGCATTGTTCGACGACATTCCTGACGGTGGATACGCCACGTCGATGCCCTTCGATCCTTGGCAATCCACGCGACTGAGCCCAGCGGCCATTACCATCCATAATGATTGCCACATGACGTGGCAACCGGTCGGGGCGCAGGCCGAATCCTTCGATCTGTTGATCGGTATAGGGATCGTCTGCGGATCTGCGAGGTGTGGTTGTGGAATGATCGGCAACATTTTCGAAATCAACCGGATTGGCAGATTCGGCAATGTCGACCGTTTTTGAAACCGGTATGGATTCCATCAGCGGTCTCCCAGTCACCAGCACATTGACGCCGATTCGGTCCGCAGTTCGAATCAGGCCATCGGGATCAGACGAGATTCTTCGTCTTCAAACGTCATGTCGTCATACGAATCATACACAGAAACAGCGCTGGTCGAGCACTGTTGTTCTGAAGGATGCGAAGGAATGTACAACACTTCTTCGCGGTACGACGGCGAGGCATCGGGATCAATGATTGCCAATCGCACATGGTCAGCCTGGACCTCCAGAACATTGACCTGCACGTTGTCGCCAATCACCAAACCTTGTTCGACACCACGCGTATAAACTCGCATCGCGCGCCCTCATGACATATGTTCGTTCGGATGTGTATCGGTTAACCAGAACCGACTCATGGGGCGACATTCTGCCGAGAGACCATAACGAGAGCAAGCAGAAAAATGAGACTTCGTGAATCTTCGAAACGAAGGTCTTGCATCTCTTGACAGAACGCGATTGCGTATGACATTGGACTTGAGTCCAATTCATTGACGGACAGTACCATTCATCAGACGATCTCTCGATCATCTGTTGTGTGACTCGAACCATCGTGCAACCGAATCCTTGACTTTCTTGCGGAAAAATCAGCATGAAACTTGTGATCTATCCAGCAGTCGATCAGACACGACTTGATCGCATCCGACAATTGTCACCGGAATTGATTGTTGCAAACGTCTCTGATCCTGCTGAAGCAATTCACGAAGTCGCTGATGCCGATGCGTTCTTTGGCAAGATCACTCCGCTGCTTCTTTCACACGCGAAACAGCTTCGTTGGGTTCAGTCCCCGACGGCGAGTCTCGAGCACTACCTGTTCCCCGAACTTGTCGAACATTCCTGTCAACTCAGCAATATGCGAGGTCTGTTTTCGGACGTGATCGCAGATCATGTGATGGGATTGGTGCTCTGTTTTGCTCGAAACCTGCATATCTACATTCGACAGCAGCAAGAGGGAAAGTGGTCGCCCGTTGGCGATTCGTCGTACGTGACGAATTTTGTGAATGCTCCCGGTACCGTGACGCCGATGGACCGTGCGCATCAGCATTTGTCAGATTGTACGCTGGGTGTCGTCGGCACAGGTGCCATCGGGGCTGAAGTGTTACGGCGTGCCAGTTCATTCGGAATGAGGGTTCTTGGTATCGATCCCGTCCACCGGTCTGTTGCTGGAACGCTTGAGGACGTCTGGCCTGTCAGTCGCCTGAATGATTTGCTGGCACAGTCCGATTATGTCGTGATCGCGGCCCCGCATACGCCGGAAACCGAAAAGTGGTTTCGCCGACCTGTCTTCCAGCAGATGAAACCGTCGGGAATCCTGATCAATATCGGCCGTGGAGCGATTGTAGATCTTGCTGATCTTGTTCAGTCGTTGCAGGCGAACGAGATTGCCGGTGCTGCACTCGATGTTTGCGAAGTTGAGCCGTTGCCCAGCGATCATCCGCTGTGGCGAATGCCCAATGTGATCATCACTCCCCACGTCGCCGCCGCGTCGACACGAGTTCCAGAGCGGCATTTGGAAACACTGCTGGAAAACATTCGTTTGTTCCTGCGTGGCTTGCCACCAGCGACTCTGGTCGACAAACAAAAATGGTACTGATTTGGTTCCAATCACGGTCGTTCGACGGGGCACTCGATCCGTTGTTTCTGATATACTCGTCTGGCCGGCTACAGCCCAACTCAATTGCGCACTTGAGGAACCGAGATGAAATTCAGAGTGAACTTGTCGACCGCGATAACTGCCGTCCTGCTTTCGACTGTCGGATCTGCCATCACATACGCTGAATGGCAGCCGAAGCAATCCGCGTTGACAACACGCTGGGCCAAGGACGTCAAGCCGGAAAGTCCGCTGCCTGAGTACCCCCGACCGCAGTTTGTCCGTGACGAATGGCAAAACCTGAACGGCCTCTGGAAGTATGCCATTCGCCCAAAGAGTGAAGGTCGGCCGGATCAGTGGGACGGAGACATCCTGGTTCCATTTCCTGTCGAATCTGCGTTGTCCGGCGTGATGAAAAGAGTTGGGCCCGACAATCGACTCTGGTATCAACGCACATTTGCACTCCCTCAAGCTGACGGCAAGGCCGCTCCGAAATGGGCGGACAAAAATGTGTTGCTGAACTTTGGAGCCGTCGACTGGGACACCACGGTCTGGATCAACGGTAAGGAAATCGGTTCCCACAAGGGGGGATACGATCCGTTTACATTCGATATCACTCCGCATCTCAAGACTGGTTCCAATGAACTCGTCGTGTCCGTCTATGATCCGAGTGACGCGGGGTTCCAGCCACGCGGCAAACAGGTTCGTGAAGGGAACGGAATCTGGTACACGCCGACCACGGGAATCTGGCAGACGGTCTGGATGGAACCCGTTGATCGAACCCTTTCGATAACAGGTCTTTTGACGGAACCTGACGTTGATGCGGGTGAAGTTCGGGTCAACGTCCAGGTCGCTGACCCCAGGCAGGTGGTCGCTGAAGTGACCGTCAAGGACGGAACAAAAGTTGTCGGTACTGCGACAGGACCCGTGGCGAATTCGATACGAATTCCAATTCCTGATGCGAAGCTGTGGTCACCTGCCTCGCCACATCTGTATGACGTCGAAGTTTCTGTTCGACGTGGGGGTGAAGCAGCTCACGATCCGATTCGAAGCTATTTTGCCATGCGCAAGATTTCTGTCGGCCAGGATGGCAAGGGAATCACCCGGATGATGCTGAACAACAAACCGTTGTTTCAGTTTGGGCCGCTTGATCAGGGATTCTGGCCTGACGGACTGTATACCGCACCGACGGACGAGGCGCTTCGATTCGACATTGAAATCACGAAAAAATATGGCTTCAACATGATTCGCAAGCATGTCAAAGTGGAACCACAGCGTTGGTATTACCACTGCGACAAGCTCGGCATGCTGGTCTGGCAGGATATGCCCAGTGGTGACCTGCACGCTCAGTGGGATCCGTTTGGCAAGTTTGACGGCACTGAAGCCAAACGTTCTGCGGAATCCGCTGAAAACTTCCGCCGTGAGTGGAAAGCCATCATCGACTCGCGCCGTAATCATCCATGTATTGTGATGTGGGTTCCTTTCAATGAAGGTTGGGGACAGGCAGATACGGTTGCCGTCACGAAATGGACCAAAGAGTATGATCCGTCGCGACTCGTCAATTGCGCATCGGGAGGTAACGATTTCCCGATCGGCGATGTCATCGACGTTCACCGCTATCCGGGACCGTTTGCACCGAAGCCAACGGCAACTCGTGTGGCGGTTCTGGGCGAATATGGGGGACTCGGTCTCCCGCTCAAGGGGCATACGTGGCAGAGTGAGAAGAACTGGGGCTACCAGAGTTTTACCGATCAGGCTTCGTTGACGACGACGTACCTTGACCTTCTGGACAAACTTCATCCGATGATTGATTCGCCAGGGCTGTCTGCTGCGATTTACACGCAAACGACCGATGTTGAAATCGAAGTGAATGGTCTGCTGACGTACGATCGTGCGATTCAGAAAATCCCTGTGGATGCAGTGGCCAAGGCTCACCAGGCGTTGTATTCACCTCCCCCGCGTCTGCGGACAATTGTTGAAACATCACGTGAAGTCCCTCAAACATGGCAATTCACCCTGGAAAAGCCCGCCGATGGATGGCAGAAGCCAGATTTCGATGCATCGCGCTGGAAGTCTGGTCCGGGGGGATTTGGCGAGCCGACAACTCCTAATTCCGTCGTACGGACCGAATGGAAATCAAAGGACATCTGGCTGCGTCGGACGTTTGAATTGAAAGCAGTTCCGACCGGAGAGATCCGTGCCTTGATCCACCATGACGAAGACACCGAAATCTACGTGAACGGTCAACTCATTAAGAGTGTTTCCGGTTATTCCGTGAACTACGGAGCCTTGCGCCTCAATCCTGATGCTCAAAAGGCATTTCAAGCAGGTACGAATACGCTGGCCATTCATTGCAAGCAAACGGGTGGTGGCCAGTACATTGACATCGGATTTGCCGAAGTGGAATGAAGGATGACAACCTCCTTGCAAATGGCAAATCGGCTGTTTAGTGTGCGCCTCGAGATTTGAGTTTGCAGTTCGTTGAGATTTTGTACGTGAGAACAGGTTGATGGCTAAGCGTAAACCGTCGGAATCAGAGTCTGGTGTGTCGTTTGAGCAATCGCTTTCGGAATTACAGTCGATTGTTGCGGATCTTGAAGATGGGTCGCTGGGGCTTGAGAGTTCGCTGGAGAGATTCGAAAAGGGGATCGGGTTGCTGCGGACCTGTTATTCGATTCTCGAATCTGCCGAGGCCAAGGTCGAAATCCTGACACGATTTAATGGCGAAGCAGCGCCAGACACGGCACCATTCGATACCACGGCGACGTTTAAGCCTGGCATTGAATCCCCCTCGGCACGCGGAACTGCAGATGCTGACGAAGGGGAAACCGACGGTTCCAAGGCGTCACTGTTCTAATCGGATGTCAGACTGCTGCCCGAATTGCGGAGGTTACTGATCGTGTGGTTCACCGAAAATCCCTGGCCTCCCATCATCATCTCTGCGCTGATCGCTCTCGTTTTCCTGATCATGTGGAATTCGAACCGTCGCGGGATACATCTGGTGATTGCGCTGGCATTTATCGGGATTTGTTTCTTGCTCTATCCTCTGGAACGATTCATTGTCACTGAGGGAGAACGTGTTCAGCTTCGCGTTGAGCAACTCTGTTATGATTTTCGGGATAAGAAAGATATTTTGGGTTATGTCTCTGACACTCGAGAAGATCTGAAAAGACTGTTCGAAGAGGCGGGGCATCTCATCACGATCCAGTCCGATCTGCGACTGAGCGACTTCAACACGCGGATTATGAATGAAGGTCAGCGAGCGACAGTTCACTTTCGTGCCAATGCCACGGTCAATGTTCGCGATGCTGGTGACGTCGGTTACCAGCCAGCTCGACTGATACTGACTCTGGAACGTGAAAAGGGTGAATGGAAAATTATCGAGGTCGAACGGTTGAATCCGATTAACGGTAAGCGAATGGGGACGCTGGAACAATCGCCAGGTTGAACGGCTGAAAAACGCTGATTCTGAGATTGCCGATGTGAACTCCTCAAGCGCTGATCCATTGACAGCGTTGTTTCGTAATCCGGGAAGGTTCGCATGAGCCATCTCAGACGTACTGCCATCGTGATGTCCCGATTGCCGCGTTTGATTGACCCAGACGCGGCTTGGTTGATCGGCTTGCGAGCATCGATCCAGCGTGTGAAAGAGATCGGCAGTGTGCTGGTTCTGGTCGAAGGAACGGCAGGCTCCGATTTCGTGCGCCGCGCTGCCGTACGTGCTGATGTTCCTATCGAATTCGTTACTGCTGCCATGGAATCGAATAACTCAGATGCCACTGCAGTTCCGATGCGCGACCGAACGCTTGTGCAGTCTGCAGAATTTGTTCTGGTCCTCGGAGTTCGTACAAATGGCAATGTCCATCGAGCGTTGCGTGAGCGACTTGATACTGATGGAACCATTGAACTGATCGATCTCGAAGGCCTGCAACCGAAAGCTGTGCGCGAGGATCTGATCAGCCACGGCGCTCGTTTGTGGAGCCCACCGCTGATTGACCTGCCTTCAAGTGGCGTTTCAAGCAGGTTGCAATCTCCAAACGTTATTGAGGTCGTACCGTTTCCTTCCGCAGACGAATGGTGTTTTCTTTCACATACCACACGAGCCTGTGCCGGGCCATGGCCGGGTGAGTCGGTCACGAACTATGTCGATTCACTGCTCGACCGGGATGACTCAGCAGATCATTCCGCTGTGGCGACGTTGACGCGAATAATCGCTCAGCAGAAGTTGATCGCTGGAAACCGAACCATTCGGGGCGGGTACCCAATGGTCTGTCTGACTGAAGTGCCGCTCGCGAACTTGCCAAATCTGCGCCAGTTTCGAACCCATCGAACTCGCTGGGATTTCGAACCTTTCGGGTTCTGTTTGCGAAAGCAATGGTTACTCGACCGCGGAGCGCGTCCTGTCATCTATGGCAGTGAAGAATTATGGGAGACTCTATCTGACGTGGATCGTCCATTCTTTCAGCGAAACACGACTGAGAAATCAGAAGTAAAGCCAGGGCGACAGGAAATTGACTGGTCCGAGGAACGTGAGTGGCGACATCGAGGCGATCTGGATTTCAGCGAACTCGGGGCGAACGATGGTTTGGTGTTCGTCCCGAACTTCCATGCGGTTGAACGGCTGGCAGCGGTATCGCGATGGCCCGTGACGTTGTGGCCTGATCCCTCCGTGACGCCTTCGCCGGAATGAAGACCAAACGTTTTCGGGTTGTGTCCAAGCATTGTGGCGGTTGGCGAGATGATTGTCTTATGGGGGTGGATCTCGAAGCAAGGTTGTCATGGGCAAGAACAATGTGTCTGCCGCGAGCGACAAGGGAACGTCCACCGTGCGAAAGTAGACTTGATAAGGAACTCGCATCAAACCCGCGTCGTCCCAAGGCTTGCTGCGACCTTTCCAATCTGTAAATGTGGACCGAACGCCACTATAGGGGCCAGGGTTGCCCATCCCGGTGTCGGTCCAACTGCAAAGTGTTGCACAGCCGGTACTACCTAAACTGGCTGCGAGAAGCAGGCAGATCGACAATGGTCGTGAAGGGTTCATTCTGTGGGCTCCGCAAACTGAGATCCTGCGAAGCAGTCCATTCTGATGAATCGGTTAATCGTGTAAAGATCGGTTAAGCAGTCGATCACAAAATGACCGGACCACCCGTTTTCGCTGCCGCAATAGACTTCTCGGGGTCAGAACTACATATTGATATCCGTTGAAATCAGGTGGCAAGCCAGCATCCTGCGTGGAATCAGGCCTGATGTGCCTGGGATCTGGCAAATCGTGTTACTCACTGGAATTTCATGGGGTTGCAGATGAATTCAGCAACAGTGCCGGGAGCAGCATCCTCACGATTAGGCTCGCTCGATGCTTATCGTGGCTTTGTCATGATTTGCCTGGCTGCCAATGGATTCGGGATCGCTGCGACTGCGAATAACTTCCCCGACAGCCCTGTCTGGCAGGCGTTGAAGTATCAGTTCGATCATGTTCCCTGGGTCGGTTGTGCGTTCTGGGACCTGATCCAGCCCTCATTCATGTTCATGGTCGGAGTTTCACTTCCGTATTCCTATGCAAAGCGTCAGGAGCAGGGGGATTCCTATGTTCGCTTGCTGGGCCATGCACTCATTCGGTCCGTGGTGCTGGTTCTGCTGGGAATCTTTCTTTCATCCAGTGAGAAGATGACCAACTTCACATTTATGAATGTGTTGTCACAGATCGGACTGGGATACACATTCTTGTTCCTGCTCTGGAATCGTGGACGCCGCCTGCAGGCGATGATTGCCGCGCTGATCCTGGTTGGATACTGGGCTCTGTTCGCAATCGCCCCCCTGCCCGGCTCTGATTTCGATTTCGCGAAAGTAGGCCTGAACAGTGACTGGCAGTACCTTACCGGATTCGAAGCGCACTGGCAGAAATGTGCGAATATTGCAGCGACTTTCGACCTCTGGTTTTTGAATCTGTTTCCGCGACCTGATGAATTCATCGCGAACAAAGGGGGATATCAGACGCTGAACTTTATTCCATCGCTGGTGACCATGTTGTTCGGTCTGATGGCAGGCGAGTGGATTCGTGAATCGAAGGATCGCCGCAAGACTCTGGCGGGACTCGTTGGTAGCGGGGCCGTTTTGTTTATTGTCGGGTCCGTGGTGGGGGGCCTCGGTGTCTGTCCGCTGGTCAAACGGATCTGGACACCCAGTTGGACTCTCTACAGTACAGGCTTGACCCTGCTGATGCTTTCGGGCTTTTATGCCGTGATCGACGTCGTCGGACTGAAACGCTGGGCGTTCCCGTTGACCGTGGCGGGAATGAATTCAATCGCGCTGTATGTGATGTCACAATTGCTGCGCAACTGGACGGCCGATTCGCTGCAACGACATTTTGGTCAGAATCTGTTTCAGATTTGCGGGACGTCATACGAACCGCTGGTGAAGGCGAATCTCGTACTGCTGGCGTTCTGGCTGTTTGTCTGGTGGCTGTATCGACAGCGGATCTTCTTCCGGATTTGAAGTGTTGCAGCGAGAGAGATTTCAACGCATCCGGTCTTCGCGCAAGATCGGTGCCAGTTCTTCGACAAAGTCATTCACGTCCTTGAATTCGCGGTAAACGGATGCGAACCGGACGAATGCCACATGATCAATTCGCCGGAGTGATTCCATCACTTTTTCGCCGATTTCGCGCGACGGAACTTCGCGTTCGAACTGTTCGTAAAGCGACGCTTCGATGTCAGAGATAAGCCGCTCGATGGCGTCGTCGCTGATCGGGCGTTTGTAACAGGCCTTTTCGAGGCCGGAGCGAATCTTTTCACGATCAAACGGAACGCGCGAGCCATCTTTCTTGATGACTTTTAACGGCGACTCTTCAATCTTCTCATAGGTTGTAAAACGCCGGTCGCAGTTCAAGCACTTGCGACGGCGGCGGATGACGAATGCGCTGCTGGAGCGAGAATCTATGACACTCGTCTCGCCATTCCGACAGAATGGGCACATCATGATGACATCCTTTCCACAACAGTGCGGCTGTTCGTTGCAGGGCACATTGCCCGGAATTCAGCCCGAGATTTACGAATTCAACAAGTCTCCGACAATCAATTGGCCCGTACCACAAGACAACCGATGCTGAAAAGGGTTACCTGTGACAACTCTACAGGCTACCCAACTTGCTTACTGCTGACCAGTGGGGATTTTCCGATAGCCGCCCAATGATCTAGATCAATTCCTGAATTGGCTTTCCCGAACCGACAATGCTGACTGGACGACCGCTCGAATCTTCGAAATGAGTTTCCAGCGGGATGCCGAGAGCGTGATAAATCGTTGCCAGCAGATCTTGCGGAGTCACCAGTCTCTCCTTAACTCCCCCACCCCATTTTTCGCTGGCACCAACCACTTGCCCCCCTTTTAGTCCTCCTCCCGCGACCATCACGCTGAAGCAGTCTGCCCAGTGATCACGACCTGCATGGCCATTCATCCGGGGAGTTCTGCCGAATTCTCCGACGCAATACACAATGACCTGATCCAGCAGTCCACGCGCTTCCAGATCCTCGATCAGAACCGCAATTGCCCGGTCGAGGGGTGGAAGATGAGTCTCAAATCCCTTTGCGATGTCGTTGTGATGATCCCAGTTTCCCGTGTTGATGTTGACGCATCGGGCACCAGCTTCAATCAAGCGGCGTGCCAGCAGGGCACTTTGCCCATAGCGATGGCGACCATATCGGTCGCGCAGGACGGGGTCTTCGACGGTCATGTCAAAGGCAGCACGCATCCGGTCACCTGCCACCATTTCCAGGGCTTGTCGCTTGAAGGTGTCGAGTCCTTCCATTCCGCCGGATTCATCGACATCGCGTCGAAACGTATCAAATGTCTTCAGCAACGTGCGTCGGGCATTGACGCTCTGAGCTGTCAGCCCTGTTGGAAGCGACAGATTCGGTACCTTGAATTCAGCCCCGTTCGGATCAGCTCCGACTTCGAAGGGGTTGAAGGCCTTTCCCAGATAGACGGCACCCTGGTATCCAAACGCTTCCGATTTTGGCATCGAGACATAGGCTGGCATCGGAGGCTGACGTGAACCGAGTGTTCGCGCGATGACAGATCCAAACGATGGCTTCTGAGCGGCATTGCGAGCCAGTGTGGGGCCAAAATATCCCGTCTGCATCCAATGGGCGGACGGGGCATGAATTCCGTTTTCGTGGTGAACGGACCGAATCAGCGAAAGCTGGTGCATCACCTTCGCCTGCATTGGCAGGCCATGAGTGACCGAGATTCCCGGTGCAGAGGTCGCGATCGTCCCGTACATTCCGCGATATTCGCTGGGGGAATCTGGCTTGGGGTCGTAGGAGTCCTGCTGACTGATCCCGCCGTCAGTCCAGAAGACGATGATCGACTTTTGATGCGAACCAAGCCCTGCTTCTGAAGCTGCCACGTCCGCTCGCAACAGGTCCGCCAGGCCGATCCCAAGGGTGGGAGCCCCCAGTTGCAATAACTGTCGCCGTGAAAGTCGATGCTTCAGCATGATTGCTTTCAATCTGAAATCAGGCGTTCAGGGAGACTTGATCCACCACCAGCAAAGCCAGCATAACAGAGGAAAGAGGGCAAAGACCAGACCGATTGCGATGACGTTGGCTTTGCTTTCATCAGGCCAGCGAGCCATGTCGGCATCCTTCTGCTAAAAAAACTGCCGCGACCCAACGCGAGCGCTGCGTCGGATCGCGGCAGTCCAGGATCACAAAATCAATTCCATTCGTCAGACGGTGAATTCCTTTTCCGGAACAGCATCGCTTTCAGGATCGAACCACTCATCCTTGAACTCGATTCGCTTCTTGTGCTTCATCGCCAGGTTTGAAGTCAGCGCCATGATCGCGTCCTTCATCCCCTGCTCACCCGGACACCGCAACCCACCCTTATCGATCCCTTCGAAGTTGTTCGTGCGGATACAGTGGGCGAAATGTTCCATCTCTTCGGTGTAGCCACGGCTGACCTTACCAATGTCGGCCACAGCAGCAGCCTTCGTCGGACCCAGGCTGGCACTGGCACTCAGCGTTGGCTTTCCGTCGTTGCCATTCAGCACGTAGAGCCGCTGATCAATCCCACCCTTGGACGATCCACTGGCTTCTTTGAACAGTATGGCTTCCTGTTCCATTTTCATGATCAGTGTTCCGCGGCTGCCAAAAACCGTTTCGCCGTATGGCTCACTGCGATTCGTACTGATCGAGGAATAGGTGACGATACAGACATCGTTCTTGTCCTCGGCATAATGCTTGCCAGGGAATTCAAATGTCATGTAGACGTGGTCATCGATATCACGGTCATCGTCCTGCTGATCTTCAGATCCGATGCCCGATACACCGTAGAAGTTCTTGCCACCGTAGCCCATGCAGGCAATCGGCTTGACCTTCCCCAGGAAAATGCTGGCAGCATCCAGTTGGTGGCTGCCCAGTTCGGCCATCAGGCCACCACCGGTGTTGTTATACAATCGCCAGTTGACGAGGCGCTGCATGGAGGGATAACCGAATTCCTTGGCCAGGAAGTCGTCAATCGCCATGTCTTTCTTCTTGGCTCGGTCTTCCAGTTCCCTGATGTCTTCCTTGAACTTCTTAGCGAATGATTCGTCGGTGTATCCTCCCGGTCGCCAACTGTCAGAGCCTGGAAAGCTGTTATTCCGATGCCACTGAGCACGGATGAACTTCAGGTCCCCGAGCAAACCATTCGTAATCAAGGCATTAGCGTTGTCGTACAGAACGTTGTAGTGACGCTGATGTCCGACAGCCAGCAGCTTCTTGTGCTGCCGCGCTGCGCGGATCATTTCTTTGCACTGCATGACCGTGTGGGCCATCAGCTTTTCGGTCAGAACGTGCTTGCCTGCCTTCAGGCAGTCGATGGCAACCTGCGCATGTTGAACGAGGGGCACGGCGATGACGACGGCTTCAATTTCCGGATGCTTTTCCAGCAGTTCCTTGTGATCCGCGTAGGTTTTGACTTTCATCGCTTCCTTGTGGCCAAGCTTGCGAATCAGGCCCCAGCGAACATCATCGCCGTCGCCATTCAGTGCACGGACTCGGTTTTTTGCTCGCAGGTCGGCGATAGCGACAATGTCCATATATTCTGGCGGGTGTTGTGTCAGCAGGACTGACCCTTCGTCACCTGTGCCGATGAAGCCGACCTTGACCGGATTTCCCTTGATACTGCCGTAACCAAAGTAGGCTGCTCCCAGCGTCGACGCTGCAGCCGCTCCACCGATGAGGAAGTCTCGCCGGGTGAACGAGACTGCTTCGTTGAAATTATCTTTGCCAAGCTGTTCTTGTTCGGGCGTCAGTTGCATCAGAGCCTCCTGAAAAACGAAATCGTAAATTGCGTGCTGATTGGGTTATGTCAACTTGGAAAACAGGTCGAGCCTGAATTCCTCAGGGTTTCGCGACTGCACTGTTCGCTTGTTTTCGCTGGCGGAACAGAGCGGAAATCAATGCATCCAGGCCGAACCATTTTCCGCTGGGCAAAGCGGCAATGGCCAGCAGAGCCAGCATTTCGACAAACACCTTGTTGACGATCAAGTTGTGTTCGATGCTGGGGATCTCCTGAACTCCAGGCCACGGTGGCATGGCGAGATAAAACAATGACAGCAACGCTGCTCCACCGAGTGCTGAAACTCGAGTAAACAATCCCAGAATCAACAGTATGCCGAACACCGTCAGTCCCCACATCGTCCTCCAGTTGATCTGTCCAATCGGAGTCAGTGGTTCTGGAACGGGACCTTTCGACAGTTGTTCAGGTGTCAGCAGTCGCTCTGCGTCGGAGTGCATTTCCTTTTCCAGTGACTGGACGGGACCGACCAGTTTACGACGCAGGTCTTGAACCTCTTTCCACATCTTGTCGATGTGTTCCCATTCAAATTGAGTGCGAGCTTTGGCGTAGTTCTTGTCAAACCGTGCCGTCAGTTGTTTGTAGTATTCGACGTCTCCCACTTTGACGACAAGTGGTTTTTCTGAGATCTCTTCATCCTGCAGCACGATCCCGACACGGTCCGTGTCTTGTTCCATAACGGCCGTCAGTTGCTCGTTGAAGGACAACTTGGCGGCAGCCTTGTAAACGCGGTTGACGGCTGAAATGAACTGGTCGCAAGACTTTTTGGCAGCTTTGTTTGCTTCAGAGATTTTTGTGGCGGCAGCGATCAGGCGATCACGTTCCGCGGGAAGCAGATGCAACTTACCACTGACGACAAGAAACCCGTCGGGGTCAAAACTGATCGCTTCGCGATTGATGCCGCCGATTTTTTCCAGATCCAGACCGGGCGGCAATCCCTTCAACTCGACCTCAAACGACTCAGGACCATCCATCAGTTCTTTGAATGCTGTCGTCTGGGCTTCGTCCAGCTTGTAATGACTTACGAAACCATCCTGCCAAGCCTTGAACTTCTTGGACATCACTTCGTAATTCAGCCACTTCTCGTCATTAGGATCGCCCGTCATCTGGCGGAAGGTTGAACGCAAAGGGCCTGTGGCGTTCTTCAAGTACCCTTCTGCGGTCCATGGGGTCGAAGTGTGCTGGGTTCCGAGCTTCCAAAGGCCTTCGTACAGCAGGTGCCATCCGATAGAAACCCGTAACAGGACCAACATCACGATCGCGAGCAGCGACACTTTGCGAAGATCACCTGGCACTCGTCAGCCTTTCCCAAAAAACAAACGGTCCGACGGAACATTGTGGAAGATGGGTTCCAGGTTCCGACCCTGCTTTGGCGGAGGAAATAAAATAGCACCGACCGATGGGAAATTATCACAGCACTTCAGAGCATTTTCGACCCCGAGAACAAAAAAAGCGGTCGACAGGGCATCGGCAAGAGCGGCATCCGGTGCGATCACGCTGACCGATAACATCGATTCGACCGGCCAACCCGTTCGGGGATCGAGAATATGCCCATAGCGTTTCCCTTCGTGGCGAAACCACTGGACAGCGGTGCCACTGGTTCCCAGAGCTGCGTCGCGTAACAACAACGTGGCAAACGGTTTGTCGGGCAGAAGCGGGTTTTGAATTCCAACGGGCCAGCCATCCAGTCCTGCGTGCTTTCCCTGAGTTCGAACGCTGCTGCGGCCTCCGTGAATCAGCCAGTCATCGACACCCCGTTCTTGCAGCAGTCCCCCAGCCCGGTCAACGGCGTATCCTTTTCCGATCGCTCCCAGGTTGAACTCCATTCCTTCCCGACGGAAATGGACGGTGGCCGCGGATTCGTCCCAATCGACGTGATTGATTCCGCTGCGTGCCAGCTCCATCGAAATCTCGTCCTGGCTGGGAATTCGTCCTGCCAGACGGCAGCGACGCCACAACGACACCAGAACCCCTGACGCAGGGTCGAAAGCATGGTCAGTCTGCTCGCTGATCTGCCGTGCTTTATTGAGCAGTTCAAACAGCTCCCGATCGACAGCGACGGGATGCTGGTCTGCAGTCTGATTGATCACCGACAATTGAGAGTCGGTTCGATAAACCGTCATCAGTTGTTCGAGCTGATGAACGAGTTCCAGTGATTCCGATGCGGCATCAACCTGATGAGAAGGTCCATCTGGATTCAACATGACGTCGAAATCGCAGGCCATGGCGACGGTTCTCAGCAGCAGCACCGGACCGCGACTGGGTGACGACTCCATGTCTTCGGTCGCCCGCGCGGCGGCGCGTTCGAGTTCCGCCTTCAGCATGTTTCCTGATAGGAAGTCTCGACGATTGGACGAGTTTGGCTCAGTCATCACCAACGCCCTGTCATAGAACTCGCGAGAATTCCCGCCGGCACTAGCAGTTTGTCAAAACGAAAACGACGGTAGATGATCGGTAGGGCGAGGCGGCGCGGCTCCCGCCGAGCCGCAGAGGGAGTGGGCGCACATCGACATAGCAGCTCCGCGGGAGCCTCGCCCTCCCATCAAATTGAACCCCCCGTTTTTTGCTTGGACACGCACTAGTCTCGTTGTGCTGCGATGCCAATGATCTCGGCAATTTCGTTCTGATCGAGCGATTCTTTCTCAACCAGTGCCTTCGTCATTGCTTCGAGCTTGTCGCGGTTTTCAGTCAGCACTTGAATCGCTCGTTTGTCTGCTTCCAACAGGAACTTCTGGACTTCCTGATCGATGATGCGAGCTGTCTCTTCGCTGTAGTCGCGGCTTTCCTGGACTTCCTTTCCGAGGAATGGATGCTCTTCGCTATCCCGGAAGGCCACTGGTCCAATGATGGTGCTCATCCCCCAGCGTGTGACCATTCGACGAGCCATCTTGGTTGCTCGCTTCAAGTCGTCTTCCGCGCCGGCTGAAAACTCGTCGAAGATCATCTTTTCAGCCGCACGTCCGCCAAGCATGAACGCGAGTTGCGAGTGCAATCGAGCTTCGCCGATATTGTAGCGATCTTCGTCGGGGACCAGTTGGGTGACTCCCAGTGCCCGCCCGCGAGGGATAATCGTCACCTTGTGCACGTGATCGACGTCCGACAGCAACCAGGCCAGCAGTGCATGGCCCGATTCGTGGTAGGCTGTCATCAGCCGCTCACGTTCATTGAGAACTTCTTCTCGCTTATTTCCCATCAGGATCTTGTCGCGAGCGGCATCAAAGTCGGAAGCGAGGACCGTTTCTCGGTTCGTGCGAGCGGCATGCAAGGCCGCTTCGTTGACGAGGTTTTTCAGTTCGGCTCCCGAGAAACCGATGGTGCCGGCAGCAATCTCATTCAGATTGACATCGTCCGCCAGCGGGACTTTCCGCGAATGGACTTTCAGGATTTCTGCTCGACCCGTTTTTGTAGGCCTGTCGACTGTCACATGGCGGTCAAATCGACCGGGGCGCAGCAGCGCGGGGTCAAGCACGTCGGGACGGTTCGTCGCCGCCACGATGATGACCGCTTCGGTCTGCTGAAAACCATCCATTTCACTGAGGATCTGGTTGAGCGTCTGCTCGCGTTCGTCGTTTCCGCCTCCTAATCCGGCACCTCGAACCCGGCCGACAGCGTCGATTTCGTCAATGAACAGGATGCAGGGAGCGTTCTCCTTGGCTGTCTTGAACATATCGCGCACGCGGCTGGCACCGACACCGACGAACATCTGAATGAATTCAGATCCGTTGATCGTAAAGAATGGGACACCCGCTTCGCCTGCTGTGGCTCGAGCGAGCAGCGTCTTGCCGGTCCCTGGGGGACCAATCAGCAGCACTCCCTTAGGAATTTGAGCCCCCAGCCGCAGGAACTTGGCGGGGGTCTTCAGGAATTCCACGATTTCCTGAAGTTCAAACTTCGCCTGCTCCATCGCGGCCACATCGTCAAACGTTGTGGGATGGTCGCTGGGTTTGACCCGCTTGGCTGGGCTGCGGATGAAGTTGCCGAGCATTCCAGAACTGAACGGATCGCTGTTGCGGCGCATGATGAACCACATGAAACCCACAAACAGCAGCAAGGAAAGCAGGTTGATTAACAGCATCATCCCGTTGGCCCAACTGCTTTCGGGCTTTCCGACAATTTGAACGCCATGCTTGCGCATGTGACCGAGGATCTCATGATCCAGCGCGATCGGAAGATAGACTTCAAAGGTGTCCTTCAGAGACTCTTTGACGTCAGGTGCATCCTTGGTCGCTTTGGGCGGGGCCTTTTTGAATTTACCGCGAACGACATCACCCTGAAAAACGGCCCGCTCGACATTTCCTGCTTCAATCTGCTGCCACAGGAATCCGTACTCGACTTGTTGTGCCGAGTTACTGAACAGGGAACTCAGGAAGAGGGCCACGGGGATGACGACGAGCATCATCAGAATTGAAGAAACCGAAAAAAACGGGCGGTTGGCCCCGTTTGTTCGTCGGGAATCGTTGGAATTCTCGCGGTCATTCGGCAACGGACTACTCATTCAGAAAACACCTTGTGGAGGGTGTGCAAAAGGTTAACGACAACACATTCTATCCGCGGTGTACAGGCGGTCAGTCCGCCCACCAATATCGGACGATACACCACAGGGCCTGCAAGCCGTCCTTCCAGCCAATGTGCTTGCCTTCCTTATAAGTCCGACCATGATAACTGATTGACAGCTCAAACACGCGTAACTTGCGGCGGGCAATTTTTGCTGTCAATTCCGGCTCAATCCCGAAACGGTTCTGTTTCAGTGTCGGCCAGATGTCTGCCAAAGCCTGACGGGTAAATACCTTATAACAAGTTTCCATGTCTGTCAGGTTCAGGTTTGTCAAACAATTGGAAACAGTTGTCAGAACAGTATTTCCGAGTGAATGCCAATAGTACAGGACTCGATGCTCCTGATCGCCCAGAAATCGGCTTCCGTAAACAACATCCGCGTTTCCTTCGACGATTGGCCGAAGTAACCGGGGGTATTCAGCCGGATTGTATTCCAGATCGGCATCCTGGATCAGAATCACATCCCCTCGAGCTTTGGAAAAGCCGGTTCGAACGGCAGCCCCTTTGCCCTTGTTGACGTCATGATACGTGACGCTGATGGCATTCATCGGGTCGGGATTTGCCGCGTATTCTTCTTCGAGTTGCTGCAACACCTTACGGGTGCCGTCTTTACTGCAATCTTCGACGAGTACCAGTTCCTTGCGGATCGGGACGGAACGGACTCTGTCAATCAGAACTCGTAGCGTCCGCTCTTCGTTGTATACGGGGATTACGACTGACAACATCCAGTCATCAGGGATTGCGTACAGGCCAAGCTGGCGACAGCCCACTTCGCCCAGCGTCCGTTTCAGCGCTTCGTACCACTCTTTAGTATACGGCCGGGCAATGGCATCCAGTCCGTCGAGGCTCATTCCGTTCCCGTTCCATTTTTAGACGTGAATTGCGGACCGGAACTCCGGTACCGGAAACATCCCTGGGCGAAGCGGCCCCTGCCACTCGCGATGTTGCGAGCGATGTTGTACATTCTGGCAGACATGCTGTCACCCGTCCGACTGACTTCTCTTAAGAGGTTCTTGATGGCTGCTGCCTCATTCCTGTTGACCGATGTTGATTCCGGGACCCATATCGATCGTGGAGAGATCACTCCTGCGCCCGCTTTGCGGATGTCGGGAAGTAACCGCTGGTCTGTTCGCTGGAAGACGTTACGCGGTGGGGTTTCCGAAGGGGTCCAGGTTGTCGAACTCGACAACGGTCGGATGTCACTGTCCGTCCTGCCGACGCGCGGGATGGGAATCTGGAAAGGACGGCTGGGTGATTTGCCGCTGGAATGGAGTTCACCGGTTGAGCGCCCGGTTCACCCGTCATTCGTCAATCTTCAGGATCGTGGCGGTCTGGGTTGGCTGCACGGCTTCAATGAGCTTCTCTGCCGCTGCGGACTCAGTTTCATCGGCCCGCCAGGGACTGACCGCGGCGAAGAATTGACGCTTCACGGTCGCATTGCAAACCTGCCAGCCCACCGTGTCGAAGTTCAAATCGATACTTCCGGGACCGGGGCCATCGAATTGATCGGTGTGATCGACGAATGCTCGATGTTTGGTCCTCGATGGCGACTGACGTCAACGTTGCGGCTGGAAGCTGGTGCAAGCCGCTGCTCGATCACAGATGAAGTGACTAACCTGGGGGGACAGTCGGCGGAGTTATCACTGCTCTACCATATCAACATCGGCCGACCGTTCCTTGAGCCCTGTGCGACGTACGCGGTTCCCTGTCGTGATATTTCGCCTCGTGATCCTCGCGCGGCCGAAGGAATCGACGCCTGCTACGTCTACGGAGCTCCGATTCCGGGGTTTGCTGAACAGGCTTACTATCATGTCCCGCTGGCGGATTCGAACGGCTGGTCGACTGCTGTCCTGGCGAACTCGTCAAACAATGCGGCGTTCGCCGTCCACTTTCAGACACGCCACTTGCCTGCGTTCACGGTCTGGAAAAACACAATTGCCGAAGCGGACGGCTACGTAACGGGTTTGGAACCTGGAACATGCTTCCCGAACTTCCGCGGTTTTGAGCGACAGCACGGGCGACTGGCAATCGTAAAGCCCGGCCAGTCGTACAGGACCGAACTGATGTTGGAAGTGGTCGACACCGAGGTTGCCGTTCGGCAGCTTTACGATCGCGTGAAGGACATACAGGGGCACACCGATCCGACGGTCCATCGCCAACCGGTCGCAAAATTTTCTCCTGCCGGTGCCAAGTAATTTCGATTGTGCGCGATCATTGATCGACTGAATTCACACCACGAGAAATTCGCCATGCCTCAATCGCACTTAACACGACGCGCTGTTTTAGGTCGAGGGGCTTTGGGGATACTCGCGGTTGCCTATGGTTCAGGACGCCAGTCGCGCGTCTGGGCTGCTGATCCGGAAAGTGGAGATCTGATTGCTCGACAGGCGACTCCGTACAATGCCGAGCCGCCACTTGCAAAGCTCGTCGAAAACTGGATGACGCCCGTCAATTCGTTTTTTGTCCGCAGCCACGGGACGGTCCCCGCAATTGATCCGAAGCAATTCACGTTGAAAGTAGAAGGCCTCGTCGACAAGCCACTGTCAATCAGCCTGGCGGAGTTGATCGAGCGGTTTCCCGCCGCATCGACGACTGCAACGTTAACCTGCGCAGGAAATCGTCGCAGCGAATTCGCTGCAATCAAGAAGGTCAGCGGAGTCCAATGGGAAGCAGGAGCGATTGGCAATGCCGAATGGCTGGGCGTTCGCCTCGTTGATCTTCTCAAGCATGTCGGAGTCAAAGCGGGTGCCAAGCACGTCTGGTTCGATGGGAGCGATGTGATCACTGAAAAGAACGAGACCTTTTCGTTCGGTGGTTCGATTCCGATTGAAAAATCGCTCGTGACGACGGCAACGGGAGCGACACTTCTGGCCACCCAGATGAACGGCCAGGCCCTGACGGCTGCACATGGCTTTCCACTACGGACAGTCGTGCCGGGATTCATCGGTGCCCGAAGTGTGAAGTGGCTGAACAAAATCACGGTTTCAGATCGGCCATCGCCGAATCACTTTGTTGCCGATGTCTACAAACTTGTTCCCGAAGAGAACGCCGAACTGATCGCGAAGACATCACCGATCTATGAATTCATGCTGAATTCCGCTGTCTGCCTGCCAGCTTCCGGAGCGAATCTCAGTGGCGATCGAGTCACCGTCAAGGGGTTCGCGCTGACGAATGGAGCCACGGGACGCAGCATCAAGCTGGTGGAAGTTTCAGCAGATGGTGGACAGACCTGGGTTCCAGCAAAGGTGACTTCCCCCGTTCGAGATTTCTGCTGGGTGCTTTGGAGTGTAGACGTTCCATTGACCTCCAAAACGGACAGCCTGATCGTTCGAGCGACAGATTCCAGCGGCGAAATTCAGCCGCAAGTTTCTCCATGGAATTACAAGGGTTATCAATTCAACGGCTGGCATAAGATCAGCGTCAAACGAGCGTGAGAGCGATATGAAACTGAGATCGAACGTTGGCTTGTGGCTGATTTTCGCATTGTCCTCCTTGCGAATGGTTCAGGCGGACGACGATCCAGGGCTTTCCAAGCTGTTACAACCGTTGATCGTGGCACATCAGGGGACGGTCTCAGTTGCTGTCGAATTCTTGCCAACGGGAGCCAGTTTTTCCCATCGCGATGCAGAAGCGATGCCGACGGCGAGTCTGATCAAGTTTCCAGTCATGATTGCTGCCTATCAAAAGGCTGCGGATGGAAAGCTGGATCTGACATCGCAGATCACATTGAGGACCGAGGACAAGGTTCCGGGCTCTGGAATCCTGACGGATCACTTTTCGGCAGGGATGCAATTGTCTGTTCGGGATGCAATTCGCCTGATGATCGTCTATTCCGATAACACGGCAACAAATCTGGTCCTTGATCAAATCGGAATACCGGCGACGTCTGACCTGATGGCCCGATCAGGTTTCCCGGAGACGCGACTGAACTCCAAGGTCTATCGCGGTGATACTTCTATTGCCCCCGAACGCAGCAAGCAGTTCGGACTGGGCAGCACGACGTGCCGCGACATGATCAAGCTTCTCAAGCAACTCGATCGTCGCGAATTGGTCTCGGCGGAAGCATCGCTGCAAATGTACGAACACCTGCTGGCCTGTGATGACAAGCGACGTCTGGATAAGTTCCTTCCTGCAAAAACAAAGGTCGCCTTAAAAACCGGATCGGTCTCGGCATCGCGGACTGTTGCGGGAATAATTGAATCGCCAGCAGGCAAAATCGCGGTCTGCGTTCTGACCTCGAACAACAAGGACCAGAGTTGGGGGGACGACAACGCCGCACAGATTCTGTCTACAGAAATCGCTCAACGAGCCTTCCGGTACTTCAATCCTGAGGCGGCGACAGATTCGTCGACACCAGCGGGTTTTCCTGAGGAGTTGTCGCAGGGAACGACTGGCGAACTTGTTGAGGCTCTACAGCGGACGCTGAATAAGCGGGCGAACATGCAGTTGTCCGTCGATGGGGGTTTTGGGCCGGGGACTAAGCAGGCGGTTATTGCGTTTCAGCGAACTCAGAACCTTCCTCCGACAGGAATCGTCGGAAGCGAAACATGGAAGGCACTCGGCCCACTGCTCCTCGCCGATGAAGAAGCGACGGTCGATCCCGACAAGATCAATCGAGAAGTGTTGCCCGTCGCTCCGCCTGATCCGATTCAGGGACCTCCTTTCGTGACTGCCAATGCCTGGGCGATCGGAGACGCAAAGACAGGCAAGATTTTGTGGCACGACAACGGAGAAGAGCGTCGCGACTTTGCCAGCACGACCAAGTCGATGACCGCCTGGATCGTCCTGCGTGAAGCGAAAAAAGATCCCGCGTTTC
The DNA here is from genome assembly GCA_963977965.1 of uncultured Schlesneria sp. Lineage (GTDB taxonomy): Bacteria > Planctomycetota > Planctomycetia > Planctomycetales > Planctomycetaceae > Schlesneria. The sequence goes on along the minus strand of CAXBSB010000038.1, from coordinate 17,702 downwards.
TGGATGCGACCATCGTATTTTCAAACTCGGCGGATCGGACCCCTGGAAGCACGTCTGGGTTGAAGACCGGCGAAAAAATCGCTGTGCGAGAGTTACTCTATGGATTGATGCTTCCCTCTGGAAACGATGCCGCTATAGCGCTGGCCGAGTTCGTCGGAAGTCGATTTGCGGCCGATGGAGATTCCGTCGAGGCGAAACGCCCGACGGCCCGGTTTGTTGCTGAGATGAATCGAGTGGCCAAAGAAATCGGGCTGAAACAGACTCGCTACGTCAACCCTCATGGGCTTCCCGATAACAATCATCTTTCCACGGCATCAGATCAGGTCCTGCTGACGGCACACGTGATGAAGAACGATCAATTCCGAGCCTACGTTCAGACTCGACAGCATGCGGTCAAAGTCCAGGGAACGGGGGGCTACACCCGAAATGTGGTCTGGAAAAACACCAACAAACTCCTGGAAATCACCGGCTACTCAGGCGTAAAAACAGGGACAACCGATGCTGCAGGTTCCTGCCTGGTCTCTGTGGGCAAACACCGTGACGACGAATTGATTGTTGTTGTCCTCGGCTGCTCGTCCAACGAAGCTCGCTATGTCGACACTCGAAATCTGTTTCGCTGGGCGTGGCTGCAACGCGGGCATCGGGATTGACCAAATACTGTGGAACTCTGGTCGCGCAGCACGTAAAACAGAAACGCACGCAAGTCTGTTGACTCACGTGCGTTTTCGCGAATAGCTGCTACAGGGACCGGATGTCGGTCTGGCTTACTTGTGGCCCGGATAGTGTTCGAGGAAGCGAGCCAGCAGGTGGAAATCGCAACCAGGAATGATATGGCGAACTTCGGTAACGAGGTCTGACTGCCGGACCAGTTGCTCGAACGGAACGTATTTCAGTTGCATCTGGCCTTCGACGGACACCATCACACCGCTGAGGCCTTCTTCAGCAAGAGCGCGATAGGCCCCGACGCCGAGTTGGCTGCCGAGAATAACGTCGATCGCCAGGGGGCGAGCGCAGCGAGTTTCGTAGCCCAACTGCAACGGCGTGAATTTCTTTTCCTTACCGGTGAGTTCCTTGTAGCGTCCGCTGACCCACTTCACGACTTTTCGGTAAAGGTCGACTTCCGAAACCTTGATGTGACCGTGATCATCGCGCTTGATGCCGACCAGGTATTTTGCCGGAAGCAACTCAGCGAGTCCTTCTGCCATTACGATCACACCAAACTTGCGACCGTGGTTTTCGCGGACTCGAACGGTATTGACGAGGCGATTGACGAAAAGCTCGTGGTTCATGATTTCATGTTCGACGATTCGTTCACCCGGATTCCGGATCTCGTCGTAACCCATGAAGGCTCCTGCTTCGTCGACAACCGTCTTTTCGATCGATCGTTCTTCAGGAGGGATGTCTTCGACACTCAGCACCAGGCTGGCTTCACCAGCAATGGCTGCCCCGTACGCCAGCCAGCCGGCGCTGCGACCCATCGCTTCGACGATGAAGTACGCCGCATTGGCTTCGGCATCGGCCAGCAGGTTACGAATTTCATTGGCCATCACGTCGACAGCCGTGAAATAGCCGAACGTGAAATCGATTCCGAAGTAATCGTTGTCGATTGTCTTGGGAAGATGAACAACTGGAATTCGTGGCAGATCTGCGGGAAGAAAATTCTGGAACAACTGGAATTTGTTGGCGGTCTTCAGTGTGTCGTCACCACCGATCGAAATCAGTGCTTCGACGCCGAGTGACCGCAACGCATCATATGACGCACGCAGGCGGGCCGTACGTTCCGGGTCCGAAAGGTGAGACGGATGTGACACCGACTTGCCTGGGTTGGCCCGTGCGGTCCCCATCAGGATCCCGCCGGTATTGCGGGTTCGCTTCAAGGCCTGCTCGTCCAGAACCATGTAGTCTTCGTCTTCAACGAGCGGTCGGGATGGATCGAACTTTTCGAGCTTCGAATATCCGTGACGGATCCCGATGACTTCGGTTCCGCGGCGCAAGAAGCTGGCGGCCGCCGTTGAAATCACCGCATTGGCGGCAGGGGCTGGGCCCCCGGAGAACAGGATCGCAACCTTCTTGAATTGACGCTTGGGAACCGACGTATGTGCTTGAGTCATGTTTTACTTTACCAGCAGCTTTTGTTCGATAAATGTTGTGTCCATCCGGCCTTCCACAAAGGCCGAATTGTTCAAAATACGCTTCAGAAGCGGGATTGTCGTCTTGATCCCCTCAACGATGAATTCGTCGAGGCAACGCTTCATACAGGCAATCGCTTCGGTTCGGCTGGGCTTGTGGACAATCAGCTTGCCGATCATCGAATCGTAGTACGGTCCAACGACATATCCTTCGTGGACGTGTGAATCCCAGCGAACGCCGTTCCCACCCGGGACACGCAGCTTCGTAATTCGTCCTGGAGAACCTCGGAAATCGTTATCGGGATCCTCAGCGTTGATGCGAACTTCGATCGCATGCCCGTTGCATGGAATCGCCTTCTGCTTCCACGGCAATGGCTCACCTGCCGCAACTCGAATCTGCTGCTGAATTAGATCCAGACCTGTCACCATCTCGGTCACAGGATGTTCCACCTGAATACGAGCGTTGACTTCGATGAAGTAGAACTGATTGTCCTTGTCGACGATGAATTCAACCGTCCCGGCGTTTGTGTAGTTGGCCGACTTGATCAGTCGAACGGCCGCCTTGCAGATATCTTCGCGTACAGATTGCGGCAGATTCGGGGCGGGCGATTCTTCAATCAGCTTCTGGTGTCGACGCTGCGTCGAACAATCGCGTTCCCAGAGGTGAACAACTTCACCATGCAGGTCCGCGATGATCTGAACTTCGACGTGTCGAGGATTCTCGATGTACTTTTCGAGGTAAACGCCAGCGTTGTTGAATGCCTTTTCTGCTTCGACAGCGGCCTGCTTCAATCCTGCCTTCAGCGAGATGTCATTTCGTGCAACTCGCATCCCCTTGCCACCGCCCCCCGCCGTGGCCTTGATCAGGACCGGGTAACCAATTTTCGCCGCGATGGCCAATGCTTCTTCTTCATTTTGAATCAGACCGTCACTGCCCGGGACCAGGCTGACTTTTGCCGTGCGGGCGATTTCCTTGGCGGTCACCTTGTCGCCAAGTTTCCCCATCGCTTCGGGTGACGGTCCAATAAAGTCGATGTTGCAGCTACGGCAGACTTCCGCGAAATGTTCATTCTCGGAGAGAAATCCATAACCGGGATGAATTGCCTGAACATTCCCGATTTCAGCGGCACTGATGATGTTCTTGATCAGCAGATAGCTGCCCGCGGCTTGAGCGGGGCCGACACAGATCGACTCGCTGGCGAGCTTGAGGTAGTCCGCACCGCGATCCGCCTCGCTGCACACAGCCACCGTTTCAATGCCCATCTCGCGACAGGCGCGCAGGATTCGAAGAGCGATCTCGCCGCGATTGGCGACCAGGATGCGTTGGAACATGGCGTACTGGAACCCGTGTATGGGGAGCGAATCAGCGGTCCGCGATGTTGCGAACCGGCCATTTCAAATGGAAACTGAAAATCACGGCTTCACGCGGAACAACGGCTGACCAAACTCAACCGCATCTCCGCTCTTCACCAGAATTGCGGCAATCGTGCCATTCACTTCAGCAGGAATCTGGTTGAAAACCTTCATCGCTTCGATCAGGCAGACGATAGTTTCCGGCGTGACGACCGAGCCGACCGAGACAAACGAGGGTTCGCCTGGCGACGGAGCGGCGTAGAACGTGCCGACGGTGGGACTCTTGATATCAATCAATCCCGAATCGGCAGGCGATGCAGCGGGAGCTGCCGCCGCGGTTGCTGGTGCACTTGCGACAGGTGCACTTGGAGCGGGAGCATACTGTGGAGCTGGAGCGTACTGCTGTGGCATCGCTTGTACGACCTGACGTGGTCCACGCCGCAGTCGCCATTGCTCGTCACCACGCTTCAGGTGGACATCCGTCAGATCATGTGACTCCATCATCTCGACCAGTTGCTTGAGTTTGTCGAGATCGAACGGGGCGTCGCCCGAGGTATCGTTATCTGCCATGCGAATCCCTTATTGCTTCCCGCCTTCGCCCGAAGGCGGAAGCTTCTTGTACGAAGATTGTCTTGAGGACTGTCTGTTTACGGTAACACTCCGGCGACATCTTACCGCGTCGCAGGATCATTCACAAAACCTGCCTATGGTTTGTCAAAGCTAAACGGGGGTTCAACGTGATGGGAGGGCGAGGCTCCCGCCGAGCCGGTAAGTCGATGTGCTCCAAATCCCTGAACGGCTCAGCAGGAGCTTCGCCCTCCCGATCATCAATCCCCGTTCTTTCTTCGACAAATCACTATGTTTCCTGTCAGGTCACCCGGCGACAAACGGTACTTCCTTCGGCAAGGACGAAAGTACCTCGTGACCATCGCGAGTGACAAGAATATCGTCTTCGATGCGAACTCCACCAATCCCCGGCAGGTAAATCCCAGGCTCCACAGTTACCGTCATACCGGGTTTCAACTCATCGTTTGAAATTGGACTGAATCTTGGCCATTCGTGGATGTCGAGGCCAATCCCATGTCCTAATCCATGGCCGAAATACTTTGAGTATCCCGCCTCTTCGATGACTTTGCGAGCTGCGGCATCAACGTCCTGACACCGGGCTCCCGGTCGAATTGCTGCGATCCCTGCAAGCTGGGCTTTTAACACAACTCCGTATATCTGGTGAAGTTTGGGCGGGAGCTTACTTGTGACCAGAAGCCTCGTCAAGTCACTGTGATATCCCTTGCCACTTACGGCGCCCCAGTCGACCAGCGCGAAGCCAGCTTCCTGAAACGTCCGTAAACCAGCGCGGTAGTGAGGCAACGCCGCATGATCGCCCACCGCAATAATCGGCTCAAATGCAGCCCGAAGCGCACCGAATCGGCGCATTCCGTGTTCAAGATCGTGAGCTGCCTGCCGTTCAGTCTGTTCCGTCATCAGCAGCGACCGCATCAGTTCAAATCCACGTTCGGCTTGCCGAATGGCGGCTCGCAGTTCCTGAATTTCCTCCGCATCCTTGATCATCCGAAGTTCTTCAACCAGTCCAGGTTGCGACACAATCTCGATCGGCTTCAGTTTCTCAACCAGCATTTCCCTGACGCTGGCGACCATCGACGTGCTTTCAATGCCGACAGCTTTCAAATTAAAGCGTGGCAGAAGACTGGCCAGAAACTCGGGCATCAGAGTGCGCGCTGTCCGAATTTCGGCAGGAATCTCGGGGCATTCATCTTTAAGCTGAGTCTCAAACCTGCTGTCACTAAAGAGTTGCAGTTGTTGAGGCCCGATCAGCAGGTACGTGTCTTCGCCCGTAAAGCCCGTCAAATACGTCACGTTGCGAGGATTTGTGATCAGAAGCGGATTGGCTCCGTTGCGACGAATCAGACTCAGCAATTTGGAACGACGCGTGGCGTGGCGGTCAGTCGACATAGGATCGCGATCCATCAAAAACGAGTGATGATTGGCTTCGGCCATCCGAGCCAAAGCGAAGTCTTATGTGTCAGCAGGTTTTTCCGCTGGAAGTTTTGGAGGAAGTGCACCCAGCCACGGACCCAGACGTCCAAACCGACCGCTGTTCAAAAGAACGAGATACGCAGGGACCAGAATTGGTCTGATCACGAACGTGTCGAGCAGCACACCGAATGCAAGTGCGAAGCCGAGCTGACACATGCCGCGTAATGAACCCGCGGCTAGCGAGCAGAATGTCCCCGCCATGATGATCCCGCAACTCGATATGATCCGTCCGGTTTTCTGCAGGGCGTGGATGACGCCGTCAACCGGTCCATACAAAAGTTGTTCTTCCTCGATTCGTGTCATCAGGAAGATGTTGTAGTCCTCGCCGACTGCGATCAGGATCGTGAAGAGGAACATAGGCACCTTCCAGTCGAGTCCCGCAAAGTTGGCAGGATCGTAGGCCCAGTAAGCGACATAGGTCGCACCGAGAGCAACAAGGTAACTGAACAGCACCGTGACAATCAGGTACAGGCAAATCGCAGGGCGACGCAGCAGGATGACCAGAATCAGAAAGACGCTTGAAACGACGAGGATATCGATCCGGACCTGATCTCGATCCGTGACTGTCTTCAAGTCGCGAATACTTGCTGTGGAGCCCGTAACAAGGATTCTTGTGCCCGGGTATTTCGTCAGTTGAGTCTTGATATCCTGCTGCAACTGCGACATGTGTTCCATGCTGTGCCGCGAGAATGGGTCGAGCGTCGCAGTTACTTCCAGGCGCGTGACGTGGTCTGCGATTTTTCCCTGCCGGCTGACGTAGTGATCGATGGTTTTCTCGCGAGTCACTTTACGCCGAACTGGATTTCGAATTTCTGCGAGGATCTGCGTCAGAGATTCTTCCCCACCATAGGGGTGAGATACGCTCCGGATGTCTTCGACTTCCAGGTCTTTCCGGCGACGGTAAAGAGATTCGGTTAGATCGCGAACGATCTCGAGCCCACCCGGAGACGTTTCATCCCCCTCCTGAGTGAAATCAATGTTGTCGTTCTGAATCAGGATCGTGATCGGACCGCTCGCGCCCGCTGCAAAGTGTTCCTGAACTGCTCGTGTTCCCGCCACGCTTCGTGAGTCTGCGGGCAAGTCTGACAGAAGGCCATAACTGAGATGCGTGTAGAACATCACGCCAATGGTGGCAAACGGAACCATCAGGCCAATACTGACCAGCCAGAGTGTCATGGGGCGGGTCATCACGAGACGTCCGACCGACTCCCATGCATTGTGGAGCCAGCGGACGTCGCCGAGCTTCGAAGCCAGGGTTGCGGTTGGGAGCCAGCCTCCAGACGTTCGAACCCGCTCTGTACGCATTTGCGGGAAAAACGCCCATTTACCAGCAGCTCGCAATAACGCCGGGGTAAAGGTTAGTGAAGCAACCAGAACAACCACCAGCCCGAAAGATATCGCAAACCCCGCATCTCGAAACTTGCCAAACTCGGCAAACATCATCATCCCGATTCCGCAGATGACGGTTCCCGCACTGGCCGCAATCGCTGCACCAACCTTCGCAACAGAGTTGGTCACGCCTTCATCAAAGCTTACGCCGCTATCGAGTTCTTCCTTGTACCGAGCGATCAGGAACAGGCAGTAGTCGACTCCGGCTCCGTAAAGCAGCACCGTGACGTACGACTCGACGCCAGTAAATAATGTGATCCACTGTTGCGCGGCCATCAGTTGCAGCAGCGACATCGACAGCTTGACTGCGACGAAGACGGTCGTGAGTGGAATCAAGGCCAGCAGCGGGGCTCGATAGATACCGATCAGCAGGATCACGACCAGCACGATTGTCAGATGTTCTGTCGCCTTGGCGCTATTCTTGGCGGCGACCTGCATATCGCGCCCGACTGTTGCCTCGCCACTCAGAGCCAACTCAAGACCGGGGGGAATGTGTTTGCGGAATTCTGAGTCCGTGAAGAGCAGGTCTTCAATCGCCTTAACTGTCGGCTGGTTGTGTGAATCGAGGAAATCGGTGGTCAACTCGACGAGGACAAGCGTTGCTTTGCCATCTTTGCTTTTCAGCAACTTCCCCATGGTCGGGTCGCGAAACGTACGGACATCGGAAATCGTCGATCGGGGAACGCCGATTTCTCCGTCAGGTGCGGGATCTTCATTGTCAGGCGATTTCGCCAGTCCCCCATCTTTCTCCGCGATTTGGAGGAGACGTTCGAGCAACTCGAATTGGCGATCTTTGTCTCCGTCCTGAATTCCATCATCGATCCATTCCAGATCACGATCCTGCAGCCCTTCGGGCTGGTCAGGGCGCCGCACGACAATCACAATTCGACTGGGAACCAGCTTCTTGGGAAACGCTTCACGGAACAGTTCTTCTCCGACGTGGCTGGGACTGTCAGCGGGGAGAAACTTGAATTCTTCGGTTTGAGCGACTCGATCGAGCGGCGGTGCGATTGCCGTCGTCAGAATGAGGATGCCGATCCACGCCACGAGAACCCCGGGCCAGACACGGATCATCAAATCGCCGTGTTTTGCAAACATCCCGCGGTCAACCTTCCTGCTGTCCCATCACCGAACTGACGATGTGGGAAAAATCTCGATTTCGAATCTGGAACTGATGCTGCTTTGGAAATGTTCAACCACGGATCCGCAGCACGACCCGGTCGTATCAACTGGTGATGTCAACAGGTTTAATGGTGGCAAACCCACTAGGAGCACATCAGTGGTGAGAACCATGAGCGTCATGGCTGGCGTGGCCGTGAGCATCTCCGTGCGAATCATGGCCGTGTGAATCATCGCTATGGCCATGGCCGTGCCCATCATGGTGGTCGTCTTCGGGGGCCGGGTCTTGAAATGTTGCCAGTGAACCGCAGGCACCTGACAATTGAACGGACCCGCACAGCATCATGATCGTCAGCAGAGACACAACGTAAACTGTCTTGCCGACGACGTTTCCTACGTGCAATCCAAACAAGTGATGTTGTCCTGACTCGGGAGGAGCGACGGCACTCCAGACCAGAATCATCATCAAGCCGATAAAGAGGACTCCGATCCATCCTCCTGAAGCCAGAACCTGGGAAAGCTTGACCCAGTTCACTGCCAGCAGCCAGAAGGCTACCCATGCAATCAGTGGCGTCCAGGGAAGGATCAGACCTAGCAACGTCACGACGACATTCCAGGCTGCAATCAGCAGTACCAGCAGGTTTGTGAGCAATTCCATCATGGTTTGAGTCTTTCCATTTCATCACCGCTCAAGAGTACGACCGTCTCTCAAGCCTCTGTGTGATCCGTCACGCTCGGCGAACAATCCGTGAAAACCAGACCTTTTTGAAGGGATTTCCGATCGCCAATTTGGCAGGCGCGACCAACAGAAATAACACAATCGACACGTCGAAGCCAGCGAACGGGCAAAACCGGGCAAAAACCGGTATTGACCGATCAACAGAGCAGTCGTAGCATCCTCGGTGTCGTGATGGGCTGGTGTTTTCACAGGAAGGCCGCCAGTCCGATTCCCTTCGCCATTTCTTCGGGTGCATCGTTCGGTTCTTATGCTTCGTTTTTCAGCGGCCGCACTCGCAAGCGAGCTGGTTCACAGGATGTGGCCAAAATGCTCTGCCAGTCAACAAATCGTGGTATCTGTGTGCTGGCTCCCGCCAAGCTCAATTTGTTCCTGCGCATCGTAGCAAAGCGAGCGGACGGGTTTCACGATATCGAATCTGTGATGGCCTCCGTCAATCTTTATGACACTCTGACGTTCGAACCACTGTCGACAGACGACATCGAACTGGCAGTTGTTGATGCATCGCCTCGTTCGCAATCGGGGGAGCTCAAGTCCGAAGCCCCTGCTGGTCCTACGAATCTGGTCGTTCGCGCGGCGAATCTGCTCAAGGAATATGCTGGCTGTTGTCAGGGGGCCAGGATTTCGCTGATCAAGCGAATTCCCTCATCCGCAGGTTTGGGGGGCGGTTCCAGTGACTGTGCAGCCGCTCTGGGGGCTTTGAACAGATTGTGGGGACTGCGGGTTTCTCAGGGAGAACTGATGGAGCTTGCGGGGCGTCTGGGCAGCGATGTCCCCTTCTTTCTCGGGAAATCGCCACTGGCGCTCTGTACAGGCCGCGGCGAATTGATCGAACCATTTCGGGTTTCCACGGCTCTCCATTTCGTGATTGCCAAGCCATCCAGTGGATTGTCGACGCCAGCCGTGTATCGAATTTGTGAGCCGGATCGGACGAATCAAAGCGCCGAACGGTTTTTGAAGTCGATTCAGGGGGGGCAGATTTGCGAGATGGCGCGGAGGTTGCATAACGGGTTGCAGGCTCCTGCAGAGACGCTCAGCAGTGATGTGCGACGACTTCGGTCACTGTTCGAGCAAGAGTCAGTCGTCGGTCACCAGATGAGTGGCAGCGGTTCGTCATACTTTGGTGTGTGTCGGTCCCGTCGCCATGCGATGGGGGTTGCCAGCCGATTAAGGTCGGCCGGTATCCCGTGGGTGCGGATCGTTCGGAGTAGTCCTTAGTCCGCAAGCAGTCGCAAGACTGCGAAGATTCCATATCAGTCACGAGTTGCGTCGAGTGTGGCGGGTTTAAGACAGGGAGTCGTCGACTTGACACCGGTTGCAAAGGAGTCAGACCGTGGAAATCACCGAGATTCGCATCAAGCTGATGAGCGACCCGAATGATCGCTTGCAGGCATTCTGTTCCATTACCTTCGATCATTCCTTCGTCATTCGCGACCTGAAAATCATTCAGGGAACACGTGGATCATTCGTAGCGATGCCCAGCCGAAAGCTGACCGACCGCTGCCCACGTTGCTCCGCGAAAAACCATCTCCGCTCGCGATTCTGTAACGAATGCGGTACTCGACTACACGAGGATCGGGCTGAGAAAGGGGACGACGGGCGAGCTCGCCTGTATGCCGATATTGCCCATCCGATTAATTCCGATTGTCGTGAGATGATTCAACAACGAGTGATCATCGCATACGGCGAAGAACTCGAGCGATCACGGTTGCCCGGTTATATCTGCACGTATGACGATTACGGCGAAGACAACTACGCACGTCTCGGTGAAGACGTCGACGAAATGGGCGCTGTTCCCTTGATGCTTTCCGTCGGGGATACGATTCGCCGACGGGACACTGCGGCCGCTCAGCAGACGCCGCATCACCTCGCTACAGGCAAGGTAGACGGCGAAGTTTCGGCAAGGATGGCTTGGCGCGGCGCGGGGGCAGGATCGGACGAAGATAACTTCGGGGCGGGGATTGTGTAAGCAAATTGTGGCGTCCGGAAAATCCCACACTAGCTGGGATTCCGCAGGGGCGGTACAGTATTGATACCTTTCGACGTCGTTACGATCGTGTTCCGTGACCGTCGACACACGGGAATTCCGCAGAAGTAAGGAATGGATCATGCAAGCGCGCTCAAACGAACGGCGACTGGTTTGGATGGGATTGGGACTTGTGGCAGGTCTGTGCCTGGCCTATTGCTGGCCGCATGAAACGGTTCAGGCAACGGCAACGGATCGCGACGACAAGTTCGCGGTTTGCACTGTCGAAACGCAGGCCAGCTTCGGGCAACCAGAAGCGGTCTTTGTTCTCGACTTCCTGACAGGTCGTCTGACCGGTGCGCTGCTCAATCAGCAATCATTTGCGTTTACGAACTTCTGGTTCCGCAACGTGGCTGCCGACTTCCAGTTGAAGGCTTCCGCTGCTGCCAAGGCCAAGTATTGCATCATTCCCGGTAATGCCTACCTGACAAGTGCTGGTGGCGCGACCATGGCTACAGGGGTTGTCTACGTTGGTGAAATGACATCTGGCAAGGTCATCGCTTACAGCTTTGCGATTCGCAATTCGAAGACTCCTTTGCCAGTCGCTCCGCTGGAACCTGTTGCCTTCTTCCCGTTCCGCGAAGCTGTCATCGACAACTGATGCGTGCGTGTTCAAGATTATCGAAAATAACGCGGCTGGGTGTCGACCCAGCCGCGTTATTTTTCGCCCAGCTTCGGAATCCGTAGCACGATGACAATGTGGCAAGCGACGCAGACTGCGACCTGTGCCAAGGCAGCGAGAAAAATGATTGCTTCGACGACGCTGGGGCCACCTGTAAACGCCAGAGATCCAATAAACATCCCGGTCAGGATCATCGAGCCAATTGTCGTGCCGAATGCCAGAGCGAACGCGCCCGATCGAAGATACGTGGAAAACAATGCACAAAAGTGAATCATCAGAATCAAATTCATCAGCCACCAGAAGACGTATGGTTCCGATGTCAGTGGTTTGAAAACATCCAGGCCGCCAGGCATGAGGAATGTCAGCAACAGCGACAGAATTCCCGGCATCAGCCCCAGCACGCAGCCCATGACTTTGCTGTAAACGAGGTCAAGAATCGTTCGTGGCAGCATTAAAAGCGATGACAGCGTTTGCCCTTTGATTTCCTCATGGAAAACTCGCGAAGCGGTGAGAGCGATGTCGATTCCGAGCAACGGATAGACAAACCCCTGATAAATGTATGTCACGTGTGTTATCTCCATGTTGCTGCCACTTGAGCGGCTCGACGAATAGCAGAGCCCGTACAGACCAGCGTACAGACAGCAACGCACGATGATTCCGCCCCACCCTCCGGCAACGAAAAAGAAATCTTTCCAGACAAGCGGAAAATCCCAGACGCGTCCGGCGCTGAAAAAACGGAATTGCCTGCTGGTCGATCTGGCTACCATTCCACGCGATGTCGAATCGGTTGCCGGTTCCTTCGATACAAACCCGAACAGCAGCCATGCCAGGCAAAATGCAATCGCGCCACCCACCGTGTTTGAAATGATTTGCGGCGAAAAGTGAAATGTGAAGCTCGTCGCACCGACTTCGAACAAGTCTGAAAAAATTGTCGAACGAGCAATCCAGTCGAGGGCCACCATGACAGAACCTCGAACTGTTCCATCGACCGTCCAGCCACGATAGGTGAGGTCCGCCTTTAGTCCGAGCGCCATTAAAGGTGTGAAGATGTACCCCAACAGCCAGAATGTCATCAGCCCCGATGCATTTCGATTAGTCCGGCAGGCGACCGAGCACAGCAAAGCGACATTTGCGAGCAGGATCGTGTAGGCGATCAGCGACATGTAGGCTGAGAAGACCTGAACAGGCAGCAGTCCGCCCATGGTGACCGCCAGAAGTGTGAACGGAAACTGGATCGCCAGTAACAGGAACACCTGAAACAGTCGGCTGGTCGATTTCCCCAGCAGAATGCCCAGCGAACCGATTCCTGCCATCGTCATCAGCCCCAGTGTGTCCTCTTCCTTTTCTTCTGAGATCGCCGTCGCAAAGTAACTTAGCCCCAGCAAGGTGAGGAACGCCGTGTCCATGTACGTGACGTATTGAAAAAATCGCAAACCCGGAGCTCCGAATGCCTGCGACCACATGAGCGCCATCCACAGGGACATGTAGATCACGACCATCAACAGAAACCAGAGCAGATGCATTCGAAACGAACGAACTTCGATCCGCAGCGAACGAAAAAATAAAGCGAGGATGCCGCGTATGAACGACAGGCTCTGTTCCAGCATGAAATGCACTCCTGAACAATCTCACCGGAACCGTGACGTCTGATCGGCTCTGATGGTCTATTATTCCCCGGCGTAACGATAGAACAGTCGCTTGATGACTTCCATCCCCAACCCGTAAAGAAGAGTGATTCCCAGCACAATTCCGATCAAGCCGATGGAAGGAACAACAAACCCCAGCGTTGGTCCCAGCGGAGAAAATGGCAGGCTCAGCGCCAGCACCGCTACCAGTGACTCGGTGATCAGAAACAGCGTTCCCGGTCGGCTTAACAAGAACGGGCGCTGTGTCCTGACGACAAGCAGAATCATCAATCCGGTCAGTGTCGATTCGACAAACCAGCCCGTTCGGAATAGCTCATGATCCTGCCATCCAAACACGAGCAAGATCGATCCAAATGTCAGGAAGTCAAACAGAGAACTGGCGAATCCGAATGACATCATGAATCGCAAGATAAACTTGACGTCCCAGCGACGAGGTCGTTGAACCTGTTCGGGATCGACATTGTCAGTGGCCAGAGCCATCGCCGGGAAATCTGACAGCAGGTTCACCAGCAGAATCTGCGAGGCCAGCAGGGCCTCAAATGGCAGAATGACGGATACCACTGCCAGGCTGAACATGTATCCAAAATTGGCTGCGATCGCAAAAAAGACGTATTTCAAGGTGTTTGAGAACGTACGACGACCTTCGCGAACCCCTTGGACCAGAACACTCAAGTCCTGTTTCAGCAGGACAACCTGAGCGGCCTCGCGAGCGACATCAACCGCCGAAGCGACCGAGATTCCGACGTCTGCCGCATGTAACGCTGAAGCATCGTTAATGCCATCACCCAGGTAGCCCACCACTGCCCCGGTTTTCTGAAGAGCGCGAATGATCTGCTCTTTCTGATTCGGTTCGATCTCGGCAAACACATCGGCTTCACGGACTCGCTGCTGCAGCATCTCACCGCTCAGCGTCCGCAGGTCGGTTCCCGTCACGATGACAGGCGACACGATGCCAACTCCCCGGCTGATCGTCGCAGCAACCGCTCGATTGTCACCCGTGATCATCTTGAGACCGACCCCCAGTTGTCGCAATTCTTCCAGTGTTTGCCGAGCATCAGGCTTCGGGGGATCTGAAAAGACCAGGAAACCGACGAAGGTCATCTGGTGTTCGTCCGATTTCTGAATTCCCTCACTGTCCACGTGTCGAATTGCCAGTCCCAGCACTCGCAGGCCGGTATTGCTCAACTCGATGAACCGATTGTGGATCGAATCGCGTAGTGATTCGAGTTTCACCAGTTCGCCATTCGGTGATTCAGCCGTCGAGCAGACTTCAAGGATGTTTGCGAGTGCCCCTTTCGTGATCAGGCATCGCTGGCCATTCTCTTCAATGCGAACGCTGAGACGTTTGCGGACAAAGTCGTATGGAATTTCATCGAGTTTCTTGATGCCCGCGACGTCGAACGAGCACTTGCTGGCGATGGCTTCGTCAATCGGGTTGGAAAAGCCACTTTGAAAGGAAGCATTCAAATAGGCGAGCCTGGCAACTCGATCGCTTTCGCTCCCGCCGATATCCAGCATTCCGTGAACATGAATCACCCCTTCGGTCAGAGTCCCCGTCTTGTCAGAACAAAGCACGGTCATGCTGCCGAGGTTTTCGATCGAAAGAAGCTGCTTGACGATCACCTGGTGCCTGGCCATCGCCTTTGCTCCAGCCGACAGGACGACACTGGTGATCGCTGGCAACAGTTGAGGAGTCATACCGACGGCCAGTGCGAGTGTGACCAGCAGAGATTCCGCAATGGGCCGCTGCTGCCAGCCAACCTTGATGGCAAACACGATGACTGTAATGACGAGCACAATCTTGATCAGCAATTGCCCGAACTGACGCAATCCACGTTCAAACCCCGTTTCTGGCGGTCTATGTTCCAGCCGTTCCGAGATGCGTCCAAACTCGGTATCTCGACCACTCCCCACCACGACCGCATCTGCAAACCCGCTGATGACGTGCGTTCCCAGGTAAAGGGAGTTTGCTCGCTGGCTGAGTGGCGTTTGAATCGGAAGGTCTGCCGTCGATTTCTCTGCAGGAAAACTCTCACCCGTCAGAACGGCTTCGTTCAGAAACAGGTCACGAGCCGTCAGCAGTCGGCAGTCCGCGGGTATCAGATCTCCCGCCTGTAATCGAACCACATCCCCGGTCACGATCGAATCCACGGGAACATCGACCGGGACGTGGTCTCGCAAGACCGTCGCCTTGGTCTCAATCATCCCCATCAATTTGGCAATTGCATCCGCAGCACTCAATTCCTGCCAGAACCCCAGCAGGCCGCTGGCCATCAGAATAAAAATGATGATCCACGCGTTGGTTCGTTCGTCAGGAAGCGTGAACGACAGGATTGCGGAACAGAACAGCAGCAGAATGATGGGGTTCTTGAATTGTTCAATCAGCAATGCCCACGACGATCGCTTGCGAGATCGCAATTGCCGAACCTGCAGACTTCGCTCATCAGCTTCCGCCTGACTCAACCCGGAACTGGAAGTCTTCAATTGAGTCAGCAATTGATCCAGCGGCAATGACCAGAATGGAATTTCGTCACGTAGTTCAGGCATCGTCGTAGACCCGTCAAAGACATTTTGCTTCCTGTTTCACCAAGATGGTGCAATGGTATCTCAGCGATCAGGAGATGCCCAACCAGTACAGGTCTGCAGACTCAGGTTGACGTTTTCGAAGTCGCCCCGTGGTCAGGCGGCCGAATCACGTCGAGGTCTTCTTTTGTGGAGCGTTGTATTTTCGTCCGCACCTAATCCAACAGTCGCGGATCTTCCGTATTTTGCGGACTGTTTTTCAGGGCGCCGGGACTTGGCGTCTTTGTTCTATCCGCAGTTTTCTGGGACGTAGCGGTTGACATGCCTCGTTCATACGCCCAAAATTCAGGCAGATCAACAGGTTCTGTCATTCAAATCACTCTCAATCGTGCGAGGGTCGTTGAAATAGGCGGACGCGATCTGCTTGTGGACAGTTTGTGAAAATGTGAATAACACACATATTAAGTATGATAATACTTATATGTATAAGAAATGCCATGTCGCAAATCCATGAATCTTATCGTAGAGCGATAACAGGATATAAGTCAGTACACAGACTCATGTCTGTTCGTGCAAAGTCTCGACTTATTCGCTGACGACTTTTGGTAGTATCCTAGCTCTATGGCGGTGGTCTGATCGGCATGCAGCAACGCAACAGCAGATGAAGCTATGCAGCATCTGAAGAGCGTGTTTGACATTCTCGGATACGTGTGCTGCAAGCGCGGCTTGGTCAATATTGAATACAAACATATTCATTCACATGTGGTATTCTGGTCCCATGCGTGACTTCTTCAATGGCTGGCAAGGAAGGCGGGCTGCACCACCCTCTTCATGGCTCTAGTTGCGGCGGCCGCTTGGGCACGCAGCTATATTGCCTTGGACTCACTTGAGTTTGAGCTGGGTGGTTTCGAACATGGTATTCAGCCGGTCGTCGGATACGTTGTCACATGGCACGCGAGCCCGCCATCGAGACGTCCCGCGATGTGGAAATCCGCGCCGCTGAGTGTATCGGATCTAAAACTTTGGTGCGGTCGCCCGCCTGCTGTTCCGACACTAAACTACGCGCGATGGGAATTTGCTGGATTTGCTTTCAGCCGGCACCAGACGCGTTCGCAAGTTCGACTCATTATTCCCTATTGGTCGATTGTCCTTCTGCCCACCGTGCTTTCGGGGTACTTAATTCTAGGGAGGCCGCGTATCAGGTCGAAGGAGCGAACGAATGGGTGAGTTCTTTCGCGGATTGCTTCGGAAGGTGGGTTGCTCTGCGTTGGTGGTGTGCGCGCTGGTTTCGCCGTTTTACTGCTTTGGATTGCATATTGCTTCGGATTGGCAATACATACCACATCCCGAGCGTTTTCGTCCCGTTGTTCGAATGCAATTCTTTGAAGCCTGGCGAGCATTCCGTGTTGGAGCAGCATGCGCGGTTCTTCGGTTCAGGTTCTTGGATGCTTTCCCATGAAGCTGGTGAATCCTGCCAGCGGTTCATGGAATCCAACGTCGTGAAGTATCCCGCTGGGTGACCCTGGTTGGCCGTCCTCGGCCTACCTGGGTCGCAACGCGACGAGAAGTTTACGCATTGGTGGAGAGCGGTTCACCACGAAGGACTCGAAAAGTACGAAGATTGAATTCGACGAGTTTTCCAATCGAGTGATTCGCTGTGCCATCGACATTCGCCGAATCCTTGGTCCAGGGTTGCTGGAATCCACCTATGCAAGATCCGCCTCCACGCAGTGTTGCCGCACATTTTTCTTGGATCGCACCAGTCATTGCGACGTCATGCTTTGCTGCTAGTACGCGAGTTCCAATTTCCGTACACCGTCTTGCGACTCTTCTCGTGGTCATTGGGTTCTTGCTAATCCCTTTTGGCCTTGGCTGCGTGTTCATCGTGCTGGCGTCGAATCGGTCGTACGCATATCGCAGCGTTCTCATACCCGCAGTGGCTGGTTTCGTTCTCAATTTCTCGCTGATGCTACTACTTACTCAGCTCAAGCTTCCAAATTACCCCGACTAGGACCGCCGAAGAAGCGGCTCAACCTGCTTGTGTATCATTCTCCAGCGGGGCCGAACCCGTCGGTCAACTTGACCCGCAGTCGCTGGCGGTTCA
>CAXBSB010000037.1:0-42195 GCA_963977965.1 uncultured Schlesneria sp. | reverse complement strand
GATACCTGTCTCCCATAATGTTCGAGCAGGCCGTTTGATCTCTTTCCTCGCGCCCACTTTTCTTGGGTAAGTCCAAACAGAACTTCTCACGCCGGCCGAGAGATCATTCTACGGAGTTCTGCTTAAGGCAGTCGGAGACCAGGCGATCGTTTTTGCCAAGGTGCGGGTGAGCGATCTTTTGTTCGTTCCTGGCGGCGAGGGTAGAAGAGGCCATGAGAACAGGATCAACATGAAGCATGTCGATTTCGTTCTCTGCTCGCCGGACACCGTCCGCCCGATCGCCGCCATCGAACTCGACGATTCCAGTCACAAACGTGCCGACCGAGTGAAGCGAGACGACTTCCTGAACGAAGCATTTGAAGCAGCCAGATTACCCCTCATCCGATTTGCCGTCCGCCACCAGTACGAGATTCATGAAATTGCGAGGAATCTGGAACCCGCATTCACTCCATCAACATCGTCAGGCTCACCGAAATCAACCGACGATTCCGGCCTCCCCAATTGCCCTTCCTGCGAAACCTTGATGGTCCTTCGAACGGCAACCTCAGGACGAAATAAGGGCTCGAAATTCTATGGATGTACGAACTACCCGAAATGCCGTGAGACGAAACCTGCAGAGTAGAAACGCCCTTCTTGGTGGAATAATCTACTGAGCTGGTTTTAGGCGGACTCGGCGAGGTCTGAGGCGTCGTCGACTGAGGCGGATTCGCCCAGCAGGGCTCGGCGGCCCTGGTGAGTGATCTGATATTGCACACCGACATCCCGTCCACCGACGTCGAACTTGAGGAACCCGAATGCGATCAGTTTGCCGTGGATGGCTGAAAGATTGCCCGGTTCGACTCCTGTCACTTCAACCTGCCGACCAATCCAGCTTTCCGCAGTCGGATCTTTCTCCTTCGCCTGCTGCTGCAGATCGTAATAGACCTGAAGCACAGCTTTCCAATCGGGATTGCGGCGGAGTTGAATGATGTCGAGTTCGTCCATTGTGCTGAAGTTATCGACGGACGCGCCTGACGTGCCTGACAGTGCCACAGCCGCCACGTACCATCGCTTCACCCGGCAGGAATTCGCCGATCGAAACACCGGGAGTAATCCAACCATCCGGAAAAGTCACAAAGCAGACTCCGGCGGTTTCTGCCATCAGACGCTCGCAATTTCCATCAGAATTCATCGCGAAAATTTGATCTATCGCGATCAGTATCGTTATGATGCGGTTCGCATTTCGTCTGTTGTCGATTCGACCTTGAAACCATTCAGAACATCTTCGGGTACGTTTGATATTCCATTCCCCTTAGGCCTCAGGGATTTTTTCCATGATCCGTGGCAAATTTCGATCCATCGCCTTCGTCGTTCTCTGGATTTGTGCGGCTCCCCAAGCGTTCTGTCAGGAAAACGGGACGAAGCAACTGACCGATGGACTACGGCCGCTTCTTAAATTACTCAGCGGATCCGAGAATCGGTTTGGTGTCACAGCCAGTCTTCAATTGAAAATTGATGGAAAAAACGCCCCCGTCGAATTGAAGCTGGTCCGTTACGACGATGTTTCATTTGATTTCGACGCGACACATCCAGACTACAGTGTCAAGATTCGCCGCCGGGCGGATGCCACTGCGATGGCATTGCCGCATCATCGCGTTGTCTTCATCGGCAAGGGAACGACCGATGAGGATGATCATCTGAAACCTGAAGGGATCCTCGCTCGCCTGGTCAGCACCGCGTCGATCGCTGCAATCTATTCTCCTCTCGTAGCAAGCAGCGACGCCGAGGCGGTTGCACCTCTTCTCGAGCAGCTTCTCAAAGTGAAATACGATGCGAATGCCAAGCAGTGGTCCGTTGGCAACAATGCGAAGTTCTCGTTTGGCGATGCCCCGCAGCTCGTCAGTGTCAGCGTTGATGGACATTCTGTGCAGTTGTCACGTCTTGCGATCGGAACTCCCGCTGCCGTTGGTGACTGGAATGGATATCGAACGGTTTCGATTGAGCGCACAGAACTAGAGCGGCAACTGGTGCGAGGAGTCCGGCGGGCGACTGAGGTTCTGGCTCCCGGGCCAAGTCTGATTGCCCCGGAACAAGTCGGACGCAAAGTCGAAAATGGCGAATTGAGGTGGGTTGATGGACATCGGGTTGTCCTGCTTCAGGGGACTCCTGATGAGATCGGAACGGCACACGGTCAATTACTGCATGACGAATCGATTCGATGTTTTGACTCGGTGTTGTATTCGTTCGGTACTGTCCAGACGATCGTCAACGGCCGCTGGTTCCGTCACGACCTGGAACAGGCGTATGCCCGACTGGCACCCCACATCCCGGAACATCACAAGCAGGAAACGCGAGCCATGGCTCGGGCCTTGAACCGCGATCCGAAACTGGCCGAAGTCTTGAACGTTTTTCCCGAGATGTTTCACTGCTCAGGCTTCGCTGTCTTTGGCAGTGCGACGCAAGGTGGCAAGCTTTATCACGGACGGGTTCTGGACTACATGACGACGATCGGGCTTCAGGACGCCGCCACAACGTTTATTATGGCTCCCAAAGGAAAAATCTCTTTCGCCAACGTTGGCTATGGTGGATTCATCGGCAGTGTCAGTGGCATGAACACCAAAGCGATCTCGCTGGGGGAAATGGGAGGACGCGGCGAAGGGAAGTGGGATGGAGTCCCAATGGCAACGTTAATGCGCCGGGCTCTCGAAGAATGCACGACGCTCGACGAAGTGATGGACTTGTGGAAAAACAATCCGCGGACGTGTGAATACTACTATGTGTTTGCCGACGGAAAGACGAACCGTGCTGTGGGAGTTGCGGCGTATCCGGAATCTGTCGAGTTTCTGCAGCCAGGACAATCTCATCCTCTACTGGGTGACGGAATCAAGGATGCCGTGGTGCTGTCGGCGGGTTCAAGACTGGAAGAACTAAGGAAGCGGGTGACAAAACTGCATGGACAGATTGATGCATCCGCCGCTCAGGGCCTGATGTGTCGCCCGGTGGCAATGAATTCGAACTTGCACAACGTGCTGTTCGTTCCAGAAGATGGTGTCTTGTACGTTGCCAACGCCGATCACACACAGCCCGCAGCCGATCGGCCCTATGTCAAACTGAATCTGAAAGAACTGCTGCAGTCGATGGAAACAACCGTCGCTGCAGAAAAGTGATTTCGATCGAGGTCAACCAGCCCATTCGAGGCCTTCGGGAAGATCGCGATCTGCATATTCGATGTGAATCACCCGCCGGTGTCCCGGGGCCTGGCACGGTGACGATGCATGCAGCAGCAGCGGTCGCATCAGCATGATATCACCAGTTGCCGTCGGGACGACAATTGATGAGTTCATTGCCAGCCATTGGTTCACCTGCTCCGGGCTCAGTCTTCCTGATTTGTGCGACTCTGGGACGACTCTGAGAGCACCATGATCTGCGGTCGCATCGTCGAGGTGAATCCTGAGAGCGACCATGTTTTCAGAGAATTCCACGGGCGGGAGTGCGTGTACCAAGCCATCCTTCACGGGGCGCATCTCGAAACCTGGAACTGTTCGCGATTCCTGAACAGTGATCGTGACATCCTGATGCCAAGGTACAGGCCAATTAGCCTCGGGCGTTTTGTCGAAGAAGATTCCTTTAACCGGTCGGGCATTGCGACCAATGGCAGCTCGCGCCAGTTCAATCAGCGGTGTCGATGCCGCGATCTCACGCAAGCGGGGAGCCAGCTTTAAGAGTTGCCGGATTCCATAGACAGAACCAGACCGCCGAACGAGCGTTGCTTCATTCAATGAGTCAGGAATCCGACGTAAATCCTCGACGGTCGTGAATGGAATCCATTCCCGGGCGACTGCAAACCCGAACTGGTTGAGAGATTCAACCAGTTCGGGAATTTCGTTTGACACTTGCCCTGGTTCACTGGGCATTGGCGGCTTCGAAATCTTTCATGAAGGCGACCAGTGCATCAACTCCCGCTTCGGGGAATGCATTGTAGATGCTGGCTCGCATACCACCGACGCTTCGATGTCCCTTCAGTCCGTCAAAACCTGCTTTGGTTGCAGCCGAGCAGAACTTGGCGTCAAGATCTGCATTCCCTGTCACAAACGTGACATTCATCTGTGATCGGCTGTCGACGGCAGCCGTTCCTTTGAACAGACGACTTTGATCCAGATACGAGTACAGCTTGCCAGCCTTGCGGCGATTGTTTTCGCCAACGGCCGCCAGTCCGCCTGCCTGCTTGATCCACTTCAGGACCAGTCCCATCAGGTAAATCGCAAAGGTTGGTGGCGTGTTGTACATCGAATCATTTTTGGCGTGAGTCCGATACTGCAGCATCGTTGGCAGATCCGTCGCGCCCCGTTCGATCAGATCGTCTCGCATGATCACCAGAGTGACTCCGGATGGCCCGAGGTTTTTCTGAGCGCCGGCATAGATCACGCCGTGTCTGGCAACATCAATCGGCCGCGAAAAGATGTCGCTGCTTGCATCGCAGAAGATGTCTGCATTTGCGGGAACAGGAGGCATGCCGGCCCATTGAGTTCCAAAAATCGTGTTGTTGGACGTGTAGTGAACGTAGGCAGGATTCGGGCTGAACGTACATGTCTGGGGAATGTACGAGAAATTCTTATCCTGGCTGGAACACGCCACGTGCGTTCCTCCGAATCGGACAGCCTCTTCGAGTGCCTTTTCGGACCAGGCTCCCGTGACCAGATAGTCCGCGGTCCGGTCCTTCGACAGCAGATTCATGGGCAGCATGAAGAACTGAGTCGAAGCGCCACCTTGAAGGAACAGAACGCGATAGTTGTCGGGAATGTTGCCAACTTCTCGGCAGAGTGCGACCGTTTCTTCGTAGACCGCCAGAAACGCCTTTCCGCGGTGTGAGTGCTCCAGAATCCCGATTCCCGAGTTTCCGAGCGATAGCAGGTTCTGCTGTGCCTCTTCCAAGACCGATTCCGGCAAGACGGCTGGGCCAGCCGAAAAATTCCAAATCCGTTTCGTCATGCGTTCCCGTTTCTCTTTTTCTTGATGAATTGGCAGCGGTACCGCCGCCCCGACCACCGTCACTCGACTCTACACAACCACGATGCAGAGAAGGAGTTGTGGGTTCGGTCAAAACCAGCCGTTCGCATAAAATCACCGGACACGGTGAGCGATTGCGGTGGAACGCGTAGTATGTCGGGGTTTGGCAGAATTCGTCAATGTCTCTGCCAAAACTCGACCGGACGCATCGGCGGCGGGAATTACGTCGCGTGCAGCAAGAACTACGGGAAAATCTTCAGAGGCGGAATTGCGTCCACATTTTTAGTAGGAGGCTTCGGCAGTTCGAGCAGTCTTGCCGGTTTGCTTACAGCAGGGGCCATGAATTCAGAGGCCAGTAACACGTCAAAATGGCTGTGATTGCCGGATGTCAGTTGCCGACCGGTCTGAAGGACAGTCCGAGACCGCTCATCCCCCTCGAAATGCAGCAGAATCCCCAGCAGGAACCATCGATCGGAGTCTTGAGAATCCTCGCGCACCCATTCGGCGACTTTGTTCACGACCGACGTTCGGATGACTTCACTATCCGGGCCAAACAGAGTCGCCGACGCAATTCCTGAAGAAGCGATCTCGGGATTCAGGAACAGGCCTCGTTTGAAGTCCCTGACCGCTGAAGAATATTGTTTGATGGTCGCAAAGCAGAAGCCAAGGCGAAATCTTGCTTCGCCTCGATCGGATGCGGCGTCTGCCGCACTGCGATAATAAGTGTATGCGACTCCCCAGAGACCCTTGCGAAACTTTTCGTCTCCGAGAACTTGTTGTTGCAGACTTCTGAGTCGCCCCGCAGCGGTTGAAGGCTTTGCCGGGATCTGGGACGGTTCCAGCCCCACATTGACACTCCCGGCATCGTAGATCGGCAGAATCCTGACCGCAGGCAGATTGGCGACAGGCGCGGCCACAACGGGGACTGCGACCGATCCCAATCCCGGATTGATCGGAGTTGCCGTTATGGACTGGCTGTAGACGGCAGGCGGAGGCCAATAACCAGCCACAACCGGAGCACCGTAGGGAAATACGGGCATCGCCACGAAGGGACTGACTGGTTGCCACGAGACGCTTTGAAAGTATCCGGGATAATATCCCTGCTGATACGTGGGGTACGAAAAATGTCGATGCGGATGACTGTGATGCGACAGGCCATGGAATCGCGGATAATGTTCATCTGCAGTGGCAAGACTGCTGACGAAGATCATGCAGAGAAACATGACGCGATTCATGAACGATACTCCGTTGCGATCAGGCGTCTGCATTCACAAGAGTGAATTCCAATGGCTGACAAAGTTCGGGGTGGTCGACAGCATACCTCTTGTCGAACCGCTCGTGAAATGCAATATTCCACTCAGAGTCATTTAGTCTCAGATTCACTGGCAGGCCATCAGAAGCACTTCATGGGCCTGCGAGGACTCGATTTCCAATTTTTCATTCCAGCGAACGGAAGGCCATCGTGCCTCAAGTGGTCTTCACCGACAATATTCAGCGACACGTTCCATGTCCTCCCGTTGAGGTGGCTGGAACGACGGTTCGCGAAGTTCTCGATGCAGTATTCGCTGCGAACGAACGAGCCCGTGGATACGTTTTGGATGAGCACGGAGCCGTTCGCAAGCATATGGTGATTTTTATCGACGGAACGATGATTCGTGACCGAATGACTCTGACCGATCCTGTCACCCCTTCGTCGGAAATTTACGTCATGCAAGCCCTGTCGGGCGGATGACGCGATTCAATGAATTCAACACCTCTGGGAAACCAAGCATGAGCAATCGTATTCTGGCAGCGACTCGAAAAGGATTGTTTACCATCGAGCGAACCGGGCAGGGAAAGTCTGGCTGGTCGATTACAAAGACGTCCTTTCTGGCCGAACACGTCATCATGACGTTACCAGATCATCGAGATGGTTCGTGGTACGCGTCGTTGTATCACGGTCATTTTGGCTCGAAATTGCATCGCACCGTGGACAAAGGCGAGACCTGGCAGGAAATTGCCGTTCCGGCTTACCCTAAGCAACCGGAAGGTCAGGTCCAGAAGGACATGTGGGGGCGTGTCATCGAATGGAAACTGGATCGGATCTGGGCGCTGGAGGCGGGGGGAGGTGATGAAAGTGGCGTCTTGTGGTGCGGCACACTTCCGGGCGGACTGTTTCGTTCGAGTGACCACGGTACGTCCTGGAATCTGGTCGAATCATTGTGGAATGATCCGCGACGGCAAGAATGGATGGGGGGCGGGGCAGACCTGCCCGGAATTCACTCCGTCTGCGTCGATCCGCGAAACGCTCGGCATATCACGATTGGTGTCTCGTGCGGCGGTGTCTGGGTCACGAACGATGGAGGCGTAACATGGGAGTGCCGGGGCGAAGGGATCTGGTCCGCGTACACTCCTCCTGATCAGAAGGAGAATCCGAATGTGCAAGACGTTCATCGCGTCGTTCAATGCCCGTCAAATCCCGATGCATTGTGGGCACAGCACCATAATGGCATTTTTCGAACGACTGACGGATCTGCCACATGGCAGGACGTTTCCAACCTGAAAAGCCTGTCACCAACGTCTTTCGGTTTCGCTGTCGCAGTTCATCCCAAGGATGCAAATACGGCCTGGTTTGTTCCAGGTGTGAAAGACGAGCATCGCCTGCCACCCGATGGCAAAGTTGTCGTTGCACGGACGCGAGATGGAGGCCAGACGTATGACATCCTGCGAAACGGCCTGCCGCAGGATCATGCATACGATCTGACATATCGCCACGGACTGGATATCGATGCGAGTGGTAACCGCCTGGCATTTGGTTCGACGACCGGTTCGATCTGGGTCACGGAAGATCAGGGAGATTCCTGGCAAGCGATCTCGGAACACTTGCCACCGATCTATTGCGTTCGATTCGCGGATTAGAGCGAGTCGTCGCGCGGGCTCGCCAGCTTTTCTCAACGCAACCGATGGCGGGCCGGCGCTCATAACGAAATGGTCCCTCTCCACTTTGAAAAAAGCGAATGCACTGTCCTTGGAACCTGCCAAAGTCGTTTCCTGAGCGGAAATCTGCTATCCTGCGCTGCTTACTGCGAGTTTGAGGGCACGTCCTGCTGAGTTGCGACATCGAACCAGAGTGCGGGCGTTTCATAAGAAGCTACACGGCAAGCAGTTGCGCGTGCTTCTCAGGTTTTTCGGTTTGGGCCAGGGGAATCCCCCTTGTTTAGCGGACAAGATCTTCAGGGACAGGCATCGTGGCGTTGATCGTACAGAAATTCGGTGGTTCGAGTGTGGCAGATGCGATGCGCATCATGGCGGCGGCCCAGCGGGCTGTCGATGCGAAACGGGCCGGCAACCAGGTTGTCATGGTGATCAGTGCTCGTGGCGACAAGACCGACGAACTGATCGAACTTGCGAAACAGATCGGCGATAATCCACCCCCGCGTGAAATGGACATGCTGCTGGCCACAGGCGAGCAGGAATCGGTCGCACTCGTCGCCATGGCCGTTCAGGCTCTCGGCGAACGAGCGATCAGCCTGACGGGTTATCAGATCGGGATTCTGACGGATTCGACCTTTACCAAAGCGCGAATCCAGCGAATCCAGACAGACCGGATGCGCCGGTTGCTCGACGAAGGTAACATCGTTGTGGCAGCCGGGTTTCAGGGAATCGACAGTGATTTCAATATCACCACCCTCGGTCGTGGCGGAAGCGATACCACAGCGACAGCTCTCGCGGCCGTTCTGGAAGCGGATGTCTGCGAAATCTATACGGATGTCGACGGTATCTACACGACCGATCCACGGTTGATCAAATCGGCTCGCAAGATGAACCGCATTGCCTACGACGAAATGCTGGAATTGACCAGCCTCGGCGGTGGCAAGATGCACTCCCGATCGATCGAATTCGCCAAGAAATATCGAGTCCCGCTGCTTGTTCGTCCGGCGTATTCCAAGGGTGAGGGGACGTTGATTGCCCCCTATGAAGACGACAATGTCCCAATGGTGACCGGTGTTGCGCTGGTCAAAAGCGAAGCGATCGTCAACCTGCGGAATCTTCCCGATCGTCCGGGGGTTCTCGCCGCGTTGTTCGGGAAAATGGCGATTCGCAAGATCCCGATCGACATGGTGATCCAGGACATCGCCGCCGGTGGCGTGGCCGAAGTCTCGTTCACGGTTCCGCAGGATGATCTGGCCGAAGCGCTGACCGCAGCACAGGAGGCTGTGCGAGCTCTGGGAGCGGGTGAAGTTCATCACGGAACGAACGTCGCAAAGGTCTCGGTCGTTGGGGCAGGGATGCGGACTCATACCGGTGTCGCGGCTCAGATGTTCCAGTCGCTGTCGCATGCCGGCGTGAACATCCAGATGATCACGACCAGTGAAATCAAGATTTCGGTGCTGGTCAATCGCGATCAGCGCGAGGCCGCATTACAAGCGGCACATGAAGGATTCGCACTGCATCAGGCACGGGCGGCAGCACCCAGTGTCGGTTACCGGCAGGCGGGCAGCGAAACGAAGCCGATGGTGAATCGAAGTGAACTCGAGCAGGACGTTGTGAAACGACTGGCGAGTATGGAAGACATCGTTGTCAGTGAAGTGCAACTCGATGAAGAGCAGTCACGCGTGACAGTTCGCCATGTGGCCGACCAGCCTGGAGTTGCAGCCGAGGTATTCGGGGCAGTTGCCGAAGGTGGAGTGATGGTGGACCTGATCGTCCAGAACATCAGCCACGGGGCTCACGCCGACCTGTCGTTCACCGTGCCGCGGGGCGATCTTGAGCGATGCCTGTTGTTGCTGCGAGAACTGATCGAGCGATGGCCAGGTGCCGAGCTGAGTTTCGAAAAGGACATCGCCATGCTGTCTGTCATGGGGATTGGCCTCCGCAGTCATACGGGTGTCGGCGAACGTATGTTCCGCGCTCTGGCGGATGCTGGCGTCAACGTGCAGATGGTGAATACGAGCGAGATTCGTATCAGCGTCGTCGTGGCTCCGACCGATGCCCAGAAAGCGAACACCGCACTGCTGACAACGTTCGGTCTGAAGAGTTGAAAACGGCCGAGGGAAGCGATTCGCACTCAGGATTCGGAAATATCGCTCAGGCGGGGCCGGACCGTCTGGTACGAATGCTCAGTAATTGCTTGGCACATGTGACATAAAGCGTGCGGCGATCCTTGCCACCGAAGGTGCAGTTGGTGACCGTATCCGCAGGTGTTTCCGCGAAAGCGAGAAGCACTCCAGAGGATGAGATGACGTGAATGCCGGGGCGAGTATCCAGCGTTTCATGCGTCTTACGCGTTGCATGTAAACCGGCAGCGACGTACAGATTCCCTTCGCTGTCGACGCATAGACCATCACCTCCGCGCCCTGGATAGAAGTCGTATAACCGCCGAGCATTTGTGACGCTGCCATCGCTTTTCAGGTCAAATGCCAGGATGCACCGATTGCGATTCTCGCGTCCATCAGACTCGATCAGATACAGAGTCTTTCCATCGGCCGAAACTTCAACGCCGTTGGGCATATGAATCTCGGGCTCTTTCAAGAGGCAGGCCATGCGACCATCAGGATCGATCCGGTACACAGAGTTGATGTTGTGATCTTTCGGGGCTGTTGAAGGGAGCCGCGAAGTGAAGTAGATGCGGCCCTGAGGATCGAGTGTCAGATCATTCGGGGAGCCAATCGGATGTCCGCCAAACTGATCAACAAGGACAGTGACTTCACCGGTCTTCAGATTTGTGCGAGTGACTCGCCCCGCTTTCCCTTCGCAGGCGAGCAGGTGTCCATTTTTGTCGAACAGCAATCCATTGGCTTCGCCACTGTTTTCACGGAACAGGGATGATTCTTTTCGGGCAGGATCCCAGACCAGGATTTTTGCGGCTTCGGTATTGGTGAAAAAGACTTTTCCATCGGAAGCAACAGCCGGTCCCTCTGTGAAAACTTTTCGATCGACGACATCCATTTCGACCGTCATCGGCCCTTCGAAAAAGTCTGCGGATTTCAGTCCGGCGTAACGGTCAGCAGTCTGGGCTCCGCCCGCCAGATTTCGGAAGTTGGCGACAGCGAGAAAGACGCCGGCTTTTGCCAGAAATCGCCTGCGGGAAAAATGCGACTGATTCACGTGAATCCTTCCTGAAATCGAGAGCGGGAACCTCAGAAACCACATAAACCAAGTGTCCAGTCCGATGTATTCTGCTGTTGAAGACGCCAGACTTCCAGTCCTGTTGACCCACAAATTCAGTTCGGCAGAATCGGCAAATGCGGAATTGAGGGATTTCGAAAAGGTTCGGCAGATAAGCCACGGGAATCAAGCTTGGAATTGTGGTTCAGCAAATCTGGCCACCGCTTGACCATCTCTCTCGGCTCGCTAGAATCGGTCCGGTCGTGGCAAAAGTACCAGATAGACCGGCACCCAAGACACAAAAAGTCAACCCCTTGGAAAAGGACTAGCCAAGGCTTGAAAGCAAGGGTGCAGACTGGGGATTGTCGCGCCGTTTCTCGAATTGTTGCAGTGCCGCACGGACTGTGCACTGTGGCCATAGGTATTTCTGAGGATCGCCTGATTCCGGGGTGAGTGAACACGGAGTCATTCTGCGGTCGTGGCTATGGTTGGTTCCATATTTGAGTTTTTTCGGGATCGCGGTGCGTACCGAATCGCGGTGCGAACACCGTATGGTGCGACGTTTTAACGTGCAGGGGCTAGGTTGTGGACGGAATGACACCTGAAGAATTCAAGGAGTTAGTCCGATCTCGCACGGATATTGTCCAGTTGATTGGTGAGACGATTGCCCTGCAGCCTCAGCAGGGGGGGCGGGTTTTCAAGGGGCTTTGTCCGTTTCACGAAGACCACAACCCGTCATTTACCGTCAATCCCGAACGTCAAACGTACAAATGTTGGGTTTGCAGCGAAGGTGGCGACTGCTACTCGTTCGTTATGAAACAAGATGCAATGGCGTTTCCAGAAGCATTAGCGTTTCTGGCAAAGCGAGCGCATCTGGAAATGCCGCGCAGCCAGCGGCGGGGCCCGACAGAAGCACCGGAAAAGCCAAAACTTTACGATGTTCTGGCGTGGGCTCAGGAAGAATTCCACAATTGCCTGCTGACCTCGTCCCTGGCAGAGCGGGCTCGGCAGTACTTGAAATCTCGCGGTTTTGTGCAATCGACAATTTCACGATGTAAGTTTGGGTATTCGCCGGATGATCGCGAATGGTTGATGAACAGGGCTCGAGGCAAATTTGATGCGGATCTTTTGTTTCGGGCGAGGTTAATCACCGAGCGTACCAACGGTAGCGGTTACAAAGACAAATTCGTTGATCGGGTTTTGTTTCCAATTCACGACGAACGAGGCCACACGGTTGCATTTGGGGGACGTATCCTTCCTGACAATCCCTGGAAAGATGCACCAAAGTATTTGAACAGCGACGAAAGTCCTGTGTTCCATAAAAGTCGACTGGTGTTCGGATTGACATGGGCTCGCGAGGCCATCAAGAAGACTCAGACAGTTCTGGTGATGGAGGGGTACACGGATTGCATCAAGGCGCAACAGGCCGGGCTGTTGAATGTCGTGGCAACTCTGGGAACAGCATTGACCGAGTCGCACGTCACACTGCTGAAGCGGTTAGCTCGTACGGTTGTGTTGGTCTATGACGGGGATAAAGCGGGGAAAGACGCGACAGAGCGGGCGATCTTTAAGTTTCTCGCCCAGGATGTCGACTTGCGTGTGCTGACATTACCGGAGGGGTTGGATCCAGACGAGTTTCTGACGGAGCATGGTGTCGCTGCGATGGAGCGACTCGTGGAAACTGCTCCTGACGTTGGTGAATACGAATTGCGATTGCTGATCAGTCGATACGGTGTTGATACGGTTGAAGCCCGCAGGCGGGTTTTGGACGGAATGCTGGAATTGCTGGTTATGTCTCCTGGGATCATGGGGACGGATAAGGAAAAACTGTTGATTAGCTGGTTACCCCTAAGACTCCGATTGCCCGAAGAGGACGTGCGAAAGCGATTGTCCGAGTTGCGCAGTCAGAAGAAAAATCCAGCAAGCCGCCCTTCAGAACGGAAAGTTTCTGCAATCGAATCAACCGGAGAAGCAGAGCGCAACGTGCGAAGGCGTTCGATCCTTTCACTCCAGCAAACTCAATCCAAAGACGATCAGTTGGAGTCCGAATTACTCCAGCTTCTCTTTACTTCGCCGGATATGATTGACGTAGTCCGATGCGAGATAGGGACGGACGATTTTAAGAATGAGGTTTTGCGAGATTTGCTGACTGTCTGCTTTGACTTGGCAGACGAAGGTTGGCCACCCAGTTTTGACAGAGTGCTGTCGCACTGGGAATGCCCGGATATGAAGGGCTTGATCGTTTGGTTGGACGAACAGGCTCGCGAGCGGGATCTCGCGAAACGACTGGCGCAGGACGCTGCCGCAGCAGGGGGAACTGATCAGCCCGAAGGGTTGGTCCGGCAGGTTTTAGATAAGTTAAAGTGGCGTCGCACTCGGGATTTGCACCAGGCTTCACAGACTTCACTCATTGAGCGGCCGCAAGAAACTCAGAAATTGACGGATGAAACCCGTGAACTGCTTCTCAAGGCAGCACAGTTTCATCGTCAGAGAGCGGCAAAGACGACATGAGCTGAACGCGCGTTGTCCGTTCGATGGAACCGACGGCAACGGGGTGAAACTGGCAGACTTTGATACGATGCGCGATACAAATTATTCAATTGTTTTTCGGAGGAGTTCCAGGTGTACCGACTCGACGATAATTTGAACCGGCTGATTGAAACTGGGAAGCAACAGGGTTTCCTGACGTTTACCCAGGTCAATGACTATCTTCCGGACGAAGCCGTCAATCCGGAAAAGCTTGACAATCTGCTGATGTCGCTCGACGAACTTGGCCTCGATATTGTTCCTGACTCAAAGCTCCCTCCGAACCTTGATGAGTTGCGCAAGCGACCTCTCAAGGCGAAACTGTCCAAGCCCAAAGAAGCTGGCGAAGACAAGTCGCGCCGCATCGATGATCCGGTTCGAATGTACCTGACACAGATGGGTGAAATCCCCTTGCTCACCCGCGAGCAGGAAATTTCTCTCGCCAAGAAGATCGAAGTCACACGCAAGCGTTTTCGCCGTCATCTGCTGGAAAGCGATTACGCCCTGAAACTGTCCATCGACATCCTGAACAAGGTTCATGTCGGTGAACTTCCCTTCGATCGAACCATTAAGGTCTCGGTCACAGAAGGCTTGGAAAAGAACCAGATCCTGGGACGGATGCCGTATAACCTGAAGACGCTTGAGTCACTGCGAGCCAAGAGCATCGCTGACTTCGAGATCTTCCGGAACCGCGAACACCAGTTTTCCACGTCTGAAGTCAATGCCGCCAAACTGCGTCTCGAACAGCGACGTCGCAAGATGGTCACGTTGCTGGAAGAACTGAGCCTGCGAACCCAGCGTCTGCAGCCGACGATGCGACGTATGGAACAGATTTCGCGCCGAATGCTCGAACTGCAACGCCAGATCGACAGCATGAAAAACCTGAAATCGGCACGCGATGAACGAGCCAATCTTCAGAAGGAACTGCAAGACCTGGAACTGATGACACTGGAATCACCCAAAAGTCTTGCAGAGCGAATCGAATCGATTCACGAACGATTTGCAGCCTACGAACAGGCGATGCGAGAACTGTCGGGCGGTAATCTGCGACTGGTTGTGTCGATCGCCAAGAAGTACCGCAACCGTGGCCTGAGTTTCCTGGACTTGATTCAGGAAGGAAACACAGGCTTGATGCGAGCGGTCGACAAGTATGAATACCGACGTGGGTACAAGTTCTCGACTTATGCCACATGGTGGATTCGCCAGGCGATCACACGTGCAATTGCTGACCAGGCTCGCACGATTCGTATTCCTGTGCACATGATTGAAACGATGTCCAAGCTCCGCAAAGTCAGCAAGAAACTGCTGCAGGAGAAAGGACGCGAACCGACCATCGAAGAAACCGCCGAAGCCGCAGGAGTCAGCCTGGAAGAGACTCGTCGCGTGTTGAAAATCTCGCGACATCCGATCAGCCTCGATCGACCTGTCGGTGAGAGTGAAGATAGCTACTTCGGTGATTTCATCGAAGATGATTCGACCGAAAGCCCAGTCAACTCGGCCACTCAGGAAATGCTTAAGGACAAGATCGACGTTGTCCTGAAAACATTGACCTATCGTGAACGGGAAATCATCAAGCTGCGATACGGTCTGGGAGACGGTTACACGTACACCCTTGAAGAAGTCGGACGGATCTTCAAGGTGACACGCGAACGCGTTCGCCAGATTGAAGCCAAGGCAGTCAGGAAACTGCAGCACCCGGTCCGCAGCAAGCAACTGAAGGGTTTCCTCGACACACTGGCCGCAGCGACTGCTCCTGCCAAGTAATGATTGCGGGAATCTGATCACACAGGACAGCGACAACCTGGCAACGGGTTGTCGCTGTGTCTGTTTTTGTGGTACACGAACACTACTGGCATGACTCACTGGCCTGCCCCCCTTTTAAGCACATGCTCCTTTTCGAACTTGGAACGATCCATGGAAATTCTTCCCGCAATCGATTTGCGTGGTGGTCAGTGTGTCCGACTGCGACAGGGTGATTACGCTCAAGAAACGGTATTCTCGAACGATCCTGCAGAAATGGCCCGACGATGGGAGTCAGCGGGGGCCAGTCGTTTGCACCTTGTCGACCTCGATGGCGCAAAGGCGGGACGCCCCGTCAACGTAGAATCGATTCGAGCGATCGTTCAGGCGATCAAGATTCCTGTCGAACTTGGCGGCGGTTTGCGCGACGAAGCATCCCTGCGGCTGATGCTGGAAGAAGTTGGTGTTGAACGAGCCATCATTGGAACACAGGCACTGAAACAACCGGAGTGGTTTCGAGAAATGACCCGGTTGTTTCCGTCGCGAATCGCTCTGGGGCTGGATGCCCGCAACGGATTCGTGGCAACGGCTGGCTGGCTGGATGTCTCACAAACGTCCGCAATCGAGCTGGCCCGTCAATTTGTCGGCCTGGACATTGCGGCGGTGATTTACACCAACATCGCCAATGATGGCATGATGCAGGGTGTTGACGATGCAACGATCCAGGACATGCTGACACTCGCGGGACTTGGCCTGCCTGTCATTGCCTCTGGCGGTGTCACAACACTCAATGACATTGAGCGACTGACATTCGAATCAAAGCGACAACCAAAACTCATCGGCGCTATTGTCGGTCGAGCGATCTATGAAGGAACGATTACCGTGCAGGATGCTGTCCGAATCGCCACCGCGTGACACCTGACATCCTGAATCGTGTCACCCAGGTCTCCGATCCAATCAGGGGCGCGGGCTTGTCTCCGCCAAAAGAATGAAAGTCAATGGGGGATTGAATGGGTTACGTACCACTTGATTTCATTCCGCTGTGGTTGTTCTTTCTTCTGTCGATCGCATTCTGCGTTGCAGCCGTTGAGTGCGGCTATCGATTTGGACGCACTCGCTACATACGATCCGTCAAAGAGAAGGATGAGCCGGTTGCCGCGATGGTCGCCGCATTGCTCGGGCTTGTCGCATTCATGCTTGCATTTACGTTCAGCCTGGCTGCATCTCGATTCGACGCCCGTCGGCAAGCGGTGATGGAAGAAGCAAACGTGATTGGTACAGCATATTTGCGGACTCGATTCCTGCCTGAACCAGCACGGAAAGAATGCTCAGACCTGTTGCGTGAGTACACGGTCTTGCGAGTTGATGCGATTCCAAAACGAAGATTTCCTCAACTTCTGGAACAATCTGAAAAGTTGCATCAAGAACTCTGGTCCCGCGCCGCTGCTGTCGCTGAAAAAACTCCAACCATTCCGATTGGATTGTTTCTTCAATCGCTGAACGAATTGATTGACTATCACGGCAAACGGGTTTACGTCGGAATGGAAAGCCGTATTCCGTTAACGATCTGGTTTGCTTTGTTCACAATCACTCTCCTGGGCATGGTTTCGATCGGGTATCAGTCAGGGCTAGCTGGAACTCCACGGTCGCCCGAGATTCTCGTTCTGGTCATCGCGTTTGCCGGTGTCTTACTGCTGAATGTCGACCTGGATCGTGCACACGAAGGCTTTTTGCAAGTCAGTCAGCAGCCGATGATCGATGTCTTGAAGACGATGCCCGAATCAAAGTAGCGAATTAAGGTTTGCATCGGGCTCTGGTGGAGTGGCTATACTGGAGGAAGCTGAATCTCCACGCCGCGATACGGGGCCAAGCTATGAGTAAACGAAAATCCGAGGAAAAGTCAGAGCACGAGCATCCTCTTGAAACGAGTCCGTCTCTGAAATCGCATCCGACCCGAAAAGAACTCTATGCGATTGGCAAAAGCCTGCGCGAAAAGACTCCGCGAGAGTCTCACGCCGAATGGCAGTCATCACACAACCGGCCGGACCCGATTGAATTGATGGAGAAATCGAATCAAGGGCGAATTGAGCATTTGATTCCAGTACGTCATGGTCGCATGCTGGTCTCACCATTCACGTTCTATCGGGGGGCCGCGCTGAATATGGCGGCCGACCTGGCGCAGACATCGAATTCTGGAATCAGAGTTCAGGCCTGCGGCGACTGCCATTTGATGAACTTTGGATCGTATGCGACCCCCGAGCGTCGAGTGATATTTGACATCAACGATCTGGATGAAACACTGCCCGCGCCGTGGGAATGGGACGTGAAGCGATTGGCAGCCAGTTTCGTACTGGCGTGTCGCGACAATGGATTCAGTAACAGCGTGGCACGCGATGCGGTGCTGAACTGTGTCCGAAGTTATCGCGAGCGGATGTTCGAATACAGTCAGATGCCTGTGATGGACGTGTGGTACGCGAGTATCGATGTCGAGGATCTGATTCCCACAGTCAAAGACGCCGAAGCGGCCCGCCGGATGCAGAAGCGACTTGCGAAAGCTCGGGAACGAAGCGTCCTTGAGCACGAGTTTCCAGAACTGGCGACAACAGCGGGCCTGAGCCCCATGATCAAAGACAACCCTCCATTGATCTTTCACATGACGGATGGAAACCACGAAGAACAGATTGTGTCCCTTAACGAGGCATTTGCCAGATATCGCGAAACCATGCAGGAAGATCGACGCCTGCTGCTGGATCGTTTCAAGCTGATGGATTCGGCAATCAAGGTGGTCGGTGTCGGCAGTGTGGGAACTTATTGCGGGATTCTGCTGTTGATGGCGAGTGAACACGACCCACTGTTTTTGCAGTTCAAGCAGGCTCGCCCATCGGTGCTGGAGGCATATGCGGGTAAGAGTGTTCATGCAAATCATGGCGAACGGATCGTCCACGGGTGTCGCATGATGCAGTCGGCAAGCGATTTGTTTCTTGGCTGGACGGAAGGAAATGCCGGCCGACAATTCTACGTGCGCCAACTCAAGGACATGAAGATCAAGCCGATCGTCGAGATCTTTACACCCAGCGTGATGCTGCAATACGCCGAAGTCTGTGGCTGGACCCTGGCTCATGCTCACGCCAGATCTGGCGAACCGACGCAGATCTCGGGCTACCTTGGAAAGAGTGACAAGTTCGACAAGGCGATTGCTGACTTCTCTGTCGCATATGCGGACCAGAGCGAGCGAGATCACGACGTGCTGGTGAAGGCCGTTCGAGCCGGAAGACTGGAAGTCTTCATCGAACAAGATGAGTAATGGCCACTTCGTGTCGCCGTACGGGATCCGCTGTAGCCGTTTCTGTGCGGCCAATACGGTGACACGACCGGATAGCGCCATCACGTTAAATGGCGCTATCCCGGATGTGTGATGACTTCAGCGCACTGTTGCCATGTGTTCGGCAGCGAGCTTCGGCAGCAACTGTTGCACGAATGCAATTGCTTCTTCGACTTGATCCGCCTGAATCAGGACCAGGTCACCAGGATTCATGCGACGAAGCGTCATTTCGATGGCAATCATTTCGCCGCGTGTTTCGTGAATGCCGCTCGGCTGCAATCGCTTACCGAGAGCAATCCCCTGGCGCATGAGACTGATGACTTCGCCATCAGCACGTCCACGTCGACACTGATCTTCGTACAAGACCATCTCATCGAAGGCATTGGCGATCAGTTCTGCCTGTCGCACAATATCTTCATCACGACGGTCGCCCGCAGCGGTATAGACGATCAATCGGCGTTCGTGTGGCATCTTGTCAAATGCTTCACACAAAGCGACGAGAGCTGCCGAATTGTGGCCGTAATCGATCACAATTGTCGATCCGCGGAACTGAACCACGTTGAAGCGGGCCGGGACTTTCTGGGGATCGTTGACAAACGTTTCCAGAGCGTGCCGGATCATTTCAAACGGAACACCCAGGGTCCACGCTGCGGCTGCGGCAGCCATCGCGTTTTCAACCTGGAATCCGATCAGGCCTCCGAACGTCAGCGGAACGGAATCCAGAATCGCAATTCGGGCTTCCCATGATCCTTCCGATGCCATGATGCAATTGTTCTGGACGTAGACAACTTTACCACCCTTGGCACGATGTGCGGCCATGACCGGGTTATCGAGAGATCGCGAGAAGAACAAGACCTTTCCGGGGCAGTATTCTGCCATCGCGACGGTCAACGGGTCATCAGCATTGAGTACCGCATATCCAGTCGGAGAAACGGCTTCAACACAGACTCGTTTAACTCGAGCCAGTTGTTCGACAGTGTCAATCCCGTTGAGTCCCAGATGATCGCCATCGGCAATGTTGGTCACCACTGCGGCGTCGCACAAATCAAAACCAAGGCCTTCGCGAAGAATTCCGCCTCGCGCGGTTTCCAGAACGGCCGCTTCGACAACAGGGTTCGCCAGGACTGTGCGAGCACTCTTGGGACCGCTGCAGTCACCGGTATCGATCCGACGGTCGTCGATATAGACACCGTCTGTGCAGGTCATGCCGACCTTTTTACCAGTGCTTCGCAGGATGTGGGCCATCAATCGCGTCGTTGTCGTTTTCCCGTTCGTGCCTGTGATGGCAACGATCGGAATGCGGCCATCGTTCCCCTCTTCGAACATGGTTCCGACAATCGCTTCGCCAACTGGGCGACCTTTGCCGTACGAGGGCTCAAGGTGCATCCGCAAACCTGGTGCGGCGTTGATCTCGACGATGACGCCTCCCTGCTGTTCCAGCGGTCGACTGATGTCCAGGCAGACGACATCGACACCAGCGATGTCCAGGCCCACCATGCGAACACCTTCCACAACGCGAGCAGCAACTTCGGGGTGCACCAAGTCCGTGACATCGGTCGCCGAACCGCCTGTGCTGAGATTCGCGTTGCGGCGGATCAGCACTACTTGCCCGGCTGCCGGGACTGAATCGACGGTCAGACCTTGCTCGGCAAGAACTCCGCAGGCGATTTCGTCGAGACGCAGTTTGCTCAACGATGTTGCGTGATCTTCGCCACGTCGAGGATCCTTGTTTGCTTCGGCCACCAGTTCGGAAATGGTATGTCGTCCATCACCCAGAACTTGCGGGGGTTCACGGCGCGAAGCTGCAATCAGTTCGTATCCGATGACGAGCAAGCGATAGTCGGAACCGGGAGCAAATCGTTCGCACAGGATTTCGCTCCCCTCAGCACTTGCGGCCTTGAATGCAGCAATGACGTTTTCGCGAGTTGTCAGGTTCACCGCGACGCCACGGCCCTGATTCCCGTCCTGAGGTTTAATGACGACCGGAAGCCCGATTTCGAGTGCCGCTTCCCAGGCATCTTCAGCACTCGTCACCGGGCGACCTTTGGGAACCGGGACGCCGATGGCGGCGAGCAGATTCTTGGTCAGTTCCTTGTCTTGAACAATCGATTCGGCAACGGCTGATGTTTTGTCCGTTTCCGCCGCCAGAATCCGGTGCTGTTTGGAACCGTATCCAAGTTGCACCAGACTGCGATCATTTAGACGGCGCGCGGGGATCCCACGAGCCCAGGCAGCACGTACGATTGAGCCTGTGCTGGGACCAAGACGGATTTGCTGGTCCAGGCTGCGGATTTCGGCGATTTTCGTAGGCAGATCATACGGCTGGTTCTCAACCATCGCTTTCAGGAAGGCGACTGCGACATCAAGGGCCAGGCGTCCGACAGGTTCTTCCCGATACTGGACGACAACCCGATACTCATTCGGGTTCTTCGTCTCGGCAACGCGCCCGACAGTCACTGGGGAGCCAGCCTGATTCTGCAGCTCAATCCCAATACGGACAAGGAGTTCCGTCAGCGAGAAGCCAGGGTTGAGATTCCAGACAGAGGGCTCACCATCGTTGAACAGTGAGGCACCATTCAGAAAATCGACGGCCCGCCGATGGATGGATTCCATGTCTAGTGAAGAGACGTCAACGTCGGAAACGTCCAGTACGGTCTCTAGAACCGTCGCCTGTGACCAAATGTTCGGACCACGCAAAGCTCTCGTTTTGCCCAGTTCCATGATTCTCTGCTTTCGAATTCCTGATTTCCGCCCTTTGAACTGACTCCGGCAGGCTCCGTTGCCGCCGTTGCTCTTGATGCAAAAATGACTTACGTCACGCCAGCATCAATTTCCTGTTGAGCACCTTAAATCTAAGGAGTCCTTCGCAAGGGGCACCCTGACATCAGGTTTCAAACCTGTTTGTTTGCCAGGATGGTTATCAAATTAGCAATCGCCATGCCGTACTCCGTTCTCGCGTTTTTTCTGATCTCACGGACCGTCTCAAAGCTTTCCAAAGCAGTTAAGCCGCCGTTAATTCTCCGGGCTCCAGCCCCATCAAGGCCTGAATCTTTCGGACCGTTTTCGGGATTGATGTCGACTGAACCACAAGGACTTCTCCTTTGCCCAGTCGACTCCACGCCGCATCCACGGCCTGGCTCCAATCATTGATTTCCACAACCTCTTTGGCTCGTGCCGCAGGGCCGATTCCAGATTTCAAAAGCTGCATAATCTCCCCGCCGGGGCGAGTTGCGGCTTCATCAATTTCACAAAGGAACACTCGATCAAACGCACCACCCAGGATTTCTCCCTGTCGCTTGATATCGACATCCCGTCGATCTTCCTCGGCCGAGTAAACGATGGACCTTTTGTCCTCAGAGAATCCTTTCAAGGCCTCCACCATCGTCGACAACGACGACAGATTTCGACCGTCGGTCAGGATCAGCGTCTTCTCAGCAGACTGCAGAACATTAAACCGCGCCGGGTTGTCGATCAGGTTTCCCTGAAAAGCCTGCAGGCCGGCTGCGATGGTCTTGAGCGGAATTCCCAGAGCCCAACCAGCCGCTGCGGCGGCAAGGACATTTTCGGCCTGGAACCCAACTCGTCCGCCATGAGTACACGGCAAATCAACCAGACTGATCAGTACAGTTTCCTGAGTACCTTCGCACAGGATCACCTGGGAATCGCGAGTGATCACTGCTCTGTGGCCGGCGGCTCGATGATTCTGAATCAAACTGTTTTCGGGATCGACCGAAAAGAACGTCACGCTACCAGCCGATAGCGGAGCCATGTCAGCGACCAGTCGGTCGTTGGCATTCAATACCGCCGTCCCGGTGGGCAGGACAACATCCACCGGCGTTCGCTTCACCTTGAACATGTCTTCGGGCGAGTGAATGTAAGCTTTGCCAAGGTGATCTGCGTCGCCAATGTTCGTCACGACCGCGACGTCGCACTTATCAAAACCGAGTCCTTCTCGGAGGATGCCGCCACGAGCCACTTCAAACACGGCGGCGTCGACCAGCGGATTCAACAGGACGTTGCGAGCACTGCGAGGCCCGGCACAGTCGCCCAATTCAATCAGTCGCCCGTTGATGCTGACGCCATCTGTACAGGTCATCCCGACGTGATAACCAGCGGCCTGGAGAATGGAATTGACCATTCGCGTGCAGGTCGTTTTGCCATTCGTTCCGGTTACAGAGACGACGGGGATTCGTCCATCGTCGGTCAGATCGGGAAACAAATGATTGACAATTGCTTCGCCGACGGGACGCGGCTTCCCCGTCGCCGGCTTTAAGTGCATCAACAGGCCGGGGCCAGCATTAACTTCAACAATCACCCCACCTTGCTCTTCAAGAGGGCGAGAAATGTCCTCGACGACGAGATCAATTCCAGCGATATCGAGCCCGACAATCTGGGCCGCCATGACGGCATGCTCCGCGACAGACGGATGGACTTGATCCGTGATGTCGCGGGAAAGATTGTCGTTGCGTCGAACAATGATCTTCACACCGGGTGCCGGAACAGAATCAGGCTTATATCCCTGACGTTCGATTTCGATAATCGTCAGGGCATCGACCAGAACTGTGTTTAGAGGAAACGACTCGTCATCTCCGCGTCGTGGGTCGGAATTGATCTGTAGGTCGATCAGTTGACGGATGGAATGCTCGCCATCTCCGACAACTGCCGCTGCATCCCCGGCAGCCCCGGCAACCAGATTCTTTCCGACCACCAGCAAACGATGTTCGCTACCGCTGGCGAATCGTTCGACGATCACACCCGAGCCTTCTTTCAGGGCCTCGGCATATGCAGTCCGAATCTGTTGTTCTTCCGTCAGGTCCATAAACACGCCGCGTCCATGGTTTGCATCGACTGGCTTGACGACGACCGCACCCTCGATTTCCTGAGCTGCTGACCAGGCATCTTCAGGGCTGTCTGCTTCGCGTCCTTCTGGAACAGGAATTCCAGCTGACTTGAGCATCGTCTTCGTCAACTGCTTATCCTGTGCGATGGACTCGGCAATCGCACTTGTGAAATCTGTTTCTGCAGTCCAGATTCTACGTTGCTTGATCCCCTGTCCCAATTGAACCAGGCTGCCTGCATTCAATCGGCGTGAGGGGATATTGCGAACTTTGGCAGCTTCCACAATGGCAGCGGTGCTGGGACCGAGGCAGACGCGGTCAGCAAGTTCACGCAGCCGCTTTAACTGAGCAGCAATGTCAAAGGGCAGATCGTAAACGGCTGCCATCAGCAAATCGCGTG
Organism: uncultured Schlesneria sp.; assembly: GCA_963977965.1. Classification (GTDB taxonomy): domain Bacteria; phylum Planctomycetota; class Planctomycetia; order Planctomycetales; family Planctomycetaceae; genus Schlesneria. Next base: position 18,296 of record CAXBSB010000037.1, on the reverse strand, counting down.
CGGTTTCCAGACAGGCTCGCCCCAGCGATTCTTCCTGGTAACGGATTGCAACTTTGTAAAGACCTTCTGTAGAAGTTTCACGAGCGCGTCCGTAACCGACTACCGTTCCAGCAAGAGTTTCCAGCTCAAGAGTTGTGTGCTCGAGCGTGTGAGCAAGGTATGTTCCCCATCGCAGACGCTGGAAGAATCCGCCACGTTCTCCCACGCTGCACCGATGTTCGATCATCGAAGGAAGCCAGGCCATCAGGCGATCGTTGAAGCCTGGAAAATCTTTTGATGAGGAATCCTTCAACGGCCCCAGGTCCACCCATGCTTCAAGAACAGGATGGCGCGACCAGATGTTCGGTCCGCGTAGTGCGAGAACTTTTCGTATCTGCATGGGCTGCTACCTGCAACTCCAAACGGGCTATCAGAAATTTATGGGGATTTATCGAACGCGGCGGCGGCAAAGCGTAGCAATTCAGATTCGGTGGGCTGGCTGATCAAGGTAGGCAGTCATGTTGATGGAAGCTTCGGTTTCCCGCAACATGAACTCGCAAGTGCCGATCATGGAGAAAGATTGGTTTCAGGGGAGGAAGGACTGGACTCCAGATTCACGAATGCCAACGCTGGCGAAATGGTCCCAATCCGTTCTGACCAACCGCCGCGTATTATTACGGCTGTCGTTCACAGTTTCCATGACGAATTCCGCAAATCCCCGATTTCATCCCGCTCGCCACGAGCGATGCAAATTGAATTCAGGACGACGCTTCGGATACTCGGGCTCACGCGAATGCCGCTTTTGGGGCGTTTTCCAGTTCCTCAGCACCGTAATCGAGTTCAAATGAGCCCCCAAAACTCATAAAAATGTGATGTTGCGGCAATTTCAGCCTCCAGTAAAAACATGCAAAGTATTTACTGTAAATGCGTTGCGTCGAAAATTCGGAAATATTACAGACAATTAATCTTTTTATGAAGAACCGACAAATCAGTTTCGGTGTTGTATATTTCAGTGCCACGACGTCGTTGAGATCACGGCACTGGCAAAAAGAACGCTCCCGAAGGAAAACGTGATGTTGTCGCTCGCCTACCTCGATCCCGGAACGGGAAGCCTTTTGCTGCAAGCCATCGTCGGGGGATCCGCCGGGCTGGTGGTTTTCCTTCGCTATCTCTGGAATACCTATATTCTCCGCCAGAATCAGCAATGATCCCGGCCCACGACCTGTTGCCACCAACGGCATGCTCGCCCTGCCTGTAAAACTCGCCTGAATTCGCCAGTTCGATCGCATCGAGCAAATCAAAATCCCGTCGAACCCCGTCAAAAATGCGTTGATCGCTTGATCCGCTTTGGTCCGTGTCCGTTAAATCCATGCGCTGACGAACTCGTCGCTCTGGATTCGCTGCACGTGCGCCGTTAGATTGCGCATGTCATGCGGTCGCTGGAGCGACCGGAACGAATGTCGTTCGTCAAAACCACGAACAGATTTCTCAAGGAGACTCCCGAGTGACCGCACCATTGCCTTCAGCAACTCTTTCACCGAAAGATTCGGGGAAGCCGATCATTCTGGTCTCTTACCCAAAAATCGTCCTGTTATACCCGACGTACATTGCCGCGTTCATCGCCGGAATTCTGTCGTTGTTCCTGACGATTGACAGCCCTCATAGTCGTGTGATCGGCATGGTTTTTCTGGTGATTCTCGGCGTGAACATGGTCGTGTTGTCATTCGATTTTCCTCGGACAACGTCGCTGAACCTGTTCTTCGTTTTTCTCGTGATCATCATGGGAACAGTCCTGACATCCATTTACGTCCCCAGCTTGATTCCTGCCCTGACGAGTATCCTCGATCGGGTTGATCCCAAGGCGAATGCGACGTTTTATTTTGGATTCGTAACAATGCTCAGTCTGCTTTACATTGCGATGATGGTGAACATCCGGTTCGACTACTGGGAAGTCCGCCCGAACGAACTTCTGCACCACCACGGCGTCCTGAGTAACCTCGAACGGTATTCAGCACCGAATCTGCGAATCAGCAAAGAAATCGACGACGTCTTCGAGTACATGCTGCTGCGAAGTGGCCGGCTGATCATTCATCCCAGCAATGAACCGCGCGCGTTCGTCCTGGAAAATGTCCTGGGAATCGACAAGAAGGAAGTCGCGATCACGAAAATGCTGGGCGCCCTGCAGGTTCAGGTTCGAGACGACAAGGCTGACTAATCAAACCAGCGTTCCCGTCCGGGACTACCGGACGGGATACTCTACACTGAACGCAGGACCGTTTTACGCGTGAATGATCCACGACGCTGAACAAGCGTCAGTAAAGGAGTTAAAAAACTCCTGCGACGAGCTGAGTCTTATGAAACTGGATGAATTGATCGACGAAGTCGCCGACCTTGATCCCTCCGAAAAGCTGGAATGGCTGGTCGAGTTTGCTGACGAACTTCCCCAGATTTCGGCAGCGAGAGCAGTTCATCCTTTCCCTGAAACCTGTCGTGTTCAGGAATGTCAAACCCCCGTTTTCCTCTGGGTGGACGTCATTGACGGGCGAGTCCATCTGGAAGCGGATGTGCCACCAAAGTCGCCGACAGTCCGAGGACTGGTGGCATTGGTCGTCGTCGGAGTTACCGGTGCGACGCCTGCGGAAGTGATGCAACTTCCTGATGATCTGTTATCGGTTCTGGGCCTGAATGGGGCACTCGGAATGAACCGCCAGCAGGGGGTTCGCGGGCTGATGGCTCGTCTGAAACAGGCTGTTCAGGCTGGTACGGCAGATTGACTACATCTCCTTCCTGAACTCAGGAAAATTAAGAAATTCCTCTCCCAATTAACAATTTCTTCTGTATGCTATCTGGCTAATCCTCCGAAAAGAGCAGCCTGATGCGTTTTTTGGGGCTCCCGCCAGTAACCCCGACACAAAAGCCTATGCTTGACTGACCTCAATCGCCCCCAGCTTCGCAATGGAATCAAGAGCACTTGGCCTTTTCCTGCGCGAGTACAGTACTTGATGAATGCTGACGTGTGATTCTGAAAGACTGTGATCACTGCAATCAAAAGAATAGCCGCATTGGGGAGAGTATCGCTCAACCTGTGCGCAGAGATTCTTGAGCACCCGGGCTCATGGTTGAGGTCACAGGGTTTGGTCGGGAGGCAATCAGAGTTGGACATCGATTTTTAGAAGTGAATGAAGGAATTTGAAGTGATGGAAGCAACAATTGAAGCCGTGCGTCTGCTGCCGTCGACCGACTTGCCAGGCTATACGTACGTTCCGGGTAGTGATACGCCTCATCCAATCCGTGATCCTCGTGGACATAGCTATCAGCGCAAGTCACCGCCGCCACGGATGCTGACCCCGACAAACTGGGCCGAGAACCGTCACTACCTGCTGGCACTCGACTACTTTAATCACGGGTTCTACTGGGAAGCCCACGAAGAATGGGAACGATTGTGGCGTGCGTCAGGTCCTGATACTGCCGTTGGCAAGTTCCTGAAGGGTTTGGTAAAGCTCTCGGCCGCCGGAGTCAAAGTTCGCGAAAACAGCATTCACGGTGTTCGACGTCATGCCGCTTCGGCCGGTGAAGTTTTTGCCGATGTCGCAGCTGAAGTCGGAACCGAATACTTCTGTGGACTCGAATTCACACTTCTTCAGTTCGCTGCTGACCGAGCCGCTCAGATCTCGTACAAAGATCGAATCAGTTCGCCTCACAAGCCGACTCGAGTGTTTCCATTCGTTCTTCAGACAGAACCCATGCCATTGGCATAATGAAATTGCCGGTCATCAGCGGTCAACCTGAAACCGACCGCTGATGACTGCAGCTCTTCTTACGGAATCGGCGTCACGCGACAGTTGGGCAATGCCCTGCGAAGCTCCTTGCGACCATCACGCCGTATCTTCGTTCCAAATAAAGCCAGTGACTCCAGAGTGGTTAGCTCTTTCAAGTCATCGAGTCCGGCCAGAGTGACCTTGGTACATTCCAGGTCGAGTTCACTCAGGCTCTTGATGGGCTTCAGCTTTGCGATCCCTTTATCGCTGACGAGGGTGTTGTCGAGGCTCAGCCACCTGAGTTCCTTGAGGTCCGCCAGGTGATCGAGGCCCTCGTCACCGATCTGAGTTCCGTTGAGATGCAATACTCGCAGGTTCGTATGATTTCGCAGCCGTTTCAGACCGTCATTCGTGATTTTGGTCTTGTCCAGATGCAAGACTTGCAGAGTCGTTTTGGGCTCTAGAAAAGCCAGCCCGGCATCTGTGATCTGCGTGAACTCCAGACGCAACACCTGCAATTGCTTGAGTTGGCTGAAGGACTCCAATGAAGCGTCGGTCGTTGGCGTATTGTGGAGATCCAGCACTTCCAGTCGCGTCAATTTCCCGAGTTGACGCAACAGGTCTTGCGACACGTTCTTGTCTCGCAGTTGCACGTGACGCAGCCGATCAAAGATATCTTGACGTCCCAAATAAGGAGTCAAAAACGGAACAGGGTCATACTGGTCGAAATCAGCGATCCCCCCAACCTTTTCGATGGCATGTGCAATCTTCTGCTCTTCTTCGTACGGGATCCAAACAACAAGATAAGCGATCACTGCTCCGACCAGAGTGACGGCCAATGAGGTCCACAGGAAGCGGCGGCGAAGAATGAGATTCATCAGCGTGATACGGTAACTGCGAGGCAACGAAACCCTGATCGATGACAAAAAATTCAGGAAAAAACAAGGTTTCGCACAAAGCGTAAAAAAAGCCCGGGTCGAACGTCCGGGATGAAGTGATCAAATATTACACTATCAACCAGACGGCTAGCCGTCAATTGCTTCATTCTTTGTCACCACTGAATCAAAAGACACAACGTCATGAGTCGGCCGCCTGTCGATGGTACTGCGTCGCGTTAACATCTTGTAACACATCAAGACTGATTCCTTGCAGCAAACAGGCTTGAAGTTAGCGCCCATTCCGTTTCAGCGTGGCTTCCCGCGGGCATCAAACTGCGGCGGTCTGGCCCGTGTTTTGACGCGACACAGAAGTGCGACCCGCACCAGGAAAAGAGCTGATCAAGGCTTATTCTTAAAAACCTTTGCGTCATTTGCGTCTTGAGCGAAGCGGGCGTGAGCTTCCTGGCATCTACACATCTTGGATGGTTTCACAGTTTCGTCGTGGTTACTTTTCCACAGGGCTTAAGGTGGTAACTCGTCGCCCGTCAAAACGTAACCGTAGAAGCTTGATCCGGCAAAGCTGGATCCATCGAGACACGCCCCATCAAATTCTGAGCTCTCAAGCGATGCCGCGAATACAGCATCGGTGAGGTCTGCATCGCGAAAGTCGGAGCATTTCAAGTTGCATCCGCGAAAACTCGCTCCACGCAGACTGCTCCCCCGGAAATTCGAACTATGCAACCAAGTTCCGTCAAAGATCGCACCGTCCAAATGGGCACCAGCGAAATTCGGACTGTCTTCCAGATTTACATTCGCAAACCTGCGTTCTCCAGTGGTGTAACGAGTCCGGATTTCAGCCGCAGTAATGAGTGGTTCCGAGCTGAAGTCTTACGACTCCAGCTACAGATTTGAGTTCAATCTCGATCAGTACGAGGTGTTGAGCGCCGACCTCGATTCCAACGTCATCCGACATACCGAAGCACCAGCCTCAGCGCCTCATCCATATCTTGCGTAGCGGAATTCGTAAGAATTCCGACTTCCCACGTTCCAGCCTTCGGGCTGAAGTCTTACGACTCCAGCTACGAGGTCGCGCCAACGTGAAATCACCGGGTCGCTGGCAGTCGTTCAGTGATTCTGCTATCGATTCATTCCTGCCGAGCGTACATGCCGATAGCTCGCCCCTTCATTCCTGGAGCCCCACCGATGAATTTGCGTCATGCTTGTTACTTTACGTTTTGCCTGACCGTAGTTTGTATCACTCAGGCCGCACAGTTGGGGTACGCACAGGAATCAACCGGACGCGAACTGCTGACTCAATCGAAGCGAGTCGTATTTCTGGGTGACAGCATTACGGCCGCAGGTCAGTACATCGGCATGTTCGACGCGTGGCTGGTCTCTGAGCTGCGCGACAAGGCCCCCAAGGTGATTGACTGTGGCTTGCCAAGCGAAACCGTTTCGGGCCTGAGTGAAGATGGGCACGCCGGCGGCAGCTTTCCTCGCCCCGACCTCGCCGAACGACTCGATCGAGTTCTCAAGGCTGCAAAGCCGGACCTGGTGATTGCCTGTTATGGCATCAACTGTGGAATCTATCTTCCGTTCGACGAAGGTCGATTTGCCAAATACCAGGCGGGAATGAAGAGTTTGAAAGCCGCGGCGGAAAAGGCGGGGGCAAAGTTTGTCGTCATGACACCTCCCTTTTACGACGACATGCGTTCGCCACGGAAGTTCTCGTATAACGAAGTACTCGACAAGTACAGCGACTGGCTGATCAGCCAGAGGAAAGAAGGCTGGAACGTGATCGATTTGCACCATCCGATGACAAAATCGATTCTGGAACATCGGACGACCGATCCCAAGTTCACCATGCAGCCTGATGGAGTCCACCCGAACGAGGCCGGGCACTGGTTTGTCGCTCAAACGGTAATTCGCTGGGCAGGAGATGCCAAATCTGCCTCGGCCGCGAATGCGAAAGAGATGCTGACAGCTCGTCAGGTTCCCGATGCCTTGTTGCCACTCGTTCAGCAACGAGTCGCAGTCCTGCGAGATGCATATGTCTCTGCCGCCGGACACCTGCGCCCAGGTGTCGCCAAAGGCCTGCCTATCGAGGAAGCCGAAGCGAAGGCTGCGGAACTGACAACAAAAATCAATGCGATCCTGAACGGCGCCGGCAAGTAATCGCGTCGAGTCTCCGTTCGGTGAGGATTCCGCTCAAAGGCGACCCAAGCCGACAGCGCACAGGCCACGTTACGACGTTCCTCAATCGAGAGGAACGTCGTGATATTCAAGGGCCCACTCGCGCATGAATCGAACGTGATTCGGATCGATCCGGTAGAGCAGGAAATCGGGATTATCGACGCTTCGCAGGTACTGGCGTAACAGCGGATTGGAATCCCAGATCTGCTGAATCACAGCCTGGTCCGTTTCGATCGTGGCCACGCCTGTGATTCTCACCTGATCATGATGTTCGTCGAGGTAGCAGAGTTCCACTTTCGGATTTGCGGCGATCTCGACGGTCTTGTGATAGGCTCGCAAGTTGGCCACGAAAACGACAAATCCATCGGTTCGAACCGGAGAAACCGGCCGCAATCGAGGCTGATCACCATCCATCGTGGCCAGCAGCGGAAACCGGTCTGCCTGGATCACCCGTCGAGCCAATTCGGGAAGTTCATCCACCGAAATCGGTGCTGGCACGGGTTGAGTCATCGAAATCCTTTCCAATCACATTTTTGATCTGTTACGAGCGGCATCAACTCCTGCCACGGATCAACCAGAAGTACAATACCAGACAACCATTACGATTTCACCGAACGAGCCATACACCAGGAAAAAGTTCCTCGCCCCAGGAGGTTTCATGGGACGTTTTGGGGGCGTTAAGACGTGAAAATCAGGCCGACGCCAGCCGACACGACCGTCAAATCCCTGAGCAGATCGTTCGAAGGAAACAAATCTGCGGCCGAGACTGACAGGGAACCCCTGATTTTCGGTGAACAATCGCCGCATACCTTGCGAAAAGGAGTCGCTTCGTTATACTCTCCCCGCCGCAGTCGACCCTCGGGGTTTCGCGGACTCGGAATCGAGTCCAGAACGCACCGAAGCAATCAACTGAGAGCAACTCGCCCAGGTGGCGGAACTGGCAGACGCGCTAGGTTCAGGACCTAGTGGGGTTACACCCGTGCAGGTTCGATTCCTGTCCTGGGCACTAAACGACAAAAGGACTTACGGCAAATCGCTGTGAGTCCTTTTTTCATTCCCAATGTGAAAAAGGGACAAAAAAGGGATGTGATTGGTTTTACGTTGGATTTGCATCGCTGGCAGAGTGTTCGGTCGGAAATGAAAATGCTGGTCTTACGGAGAACAACGCAATGGCATCACTGGAGCAGCAATCACATGGCGGGAATTACCGTATCGTTTTCTGGTTCGGTGGACGTAAGTTCAGTCGGACTTTGAAAACGAATGACGACCACGAAGCGAACTCTGCGATACAACGTGTCGAGGAAAACATTCGATTGGTCGAACGGGGGCGGTTGGAAATTCCGAACACCGCTGATGTAGCGACATTCCTCCTGTCGGACGGTCGCATAGACAAAAAGCCGTCATTCCAGGCAACGATGAGACTTGCAGATCTTGTCGTAAAATATCGTCAGGAGATTCCCCGAGACTCACTCGAAGCCAATACTCTCTGTACGATCGAAATCCATCTGAGGCATCTACAGCGGATTTTGCCCGCCAAACTCCCCATAGATTCGATATCCCAGACGCACTTGCAACAATACGTCGAACAACGATCCCGCGAGCCAGGCAGGCGTGGAAACTCTGTCAGCGCCGTCACCATCAAGAAAGAACTGGCGACGCTGCGGGCCATCTGGAACTGGGGGCGACGAACGGGTGATGTGCATGCGATTCTTCCCATTCATGGGTTGAAGTATCCCAAGACGACGGAGAAGCCAGCTTTTCAGACATTTGCGGAAATCGATTCGCAGATTGCACGAGGTGGATTATCAGAATCTGAGCAGGCTGAATTGTGGGACAGCCTGTTTTTGACGGTCCCTGAGCTGACAGAAGTTCTTGCATTCGTGAAGAAGTCATCGGAGCACGCGTACCTCTACCCGATGCTGATGTTCGCGGCCCAGACCGGTGCCCGGCGGAGTGAAATGTTGCGAGCTCGCGTGACAGACATCAATTTAGAGACGAATTCCGTCGTTTTGCGTGAAAAGAAACGGGTACGGGGGCAAAGGACGACCCGCAGAGTACCTCTCAGCAAACTGAACATCGCAACACTGGAAGAATGGTTGAAATGTCAGGCGTGGCATCGCAGCGGATGGCCGACGCAATCGCAGCAGATCTGTGGAGTCCCGCCCGGCGAAGTACGGCGCGATATCGCCCAATCGAATTTCCGGAAATTGAAATCATGGAGGTCTTCCTCAATCAATGGACATGAAAAAAGCTCTCCGGGGGAATCCCGGAGAGCGTTGATGGTCAGCCGCCACAGTGGTTTCTGCGGGAACGGCTGCGGAATCCTTCAGACAACACTGCGGGGAATTCTTCCGTCGCGCTCGTCCGCGTCACGTTGATCCCAGTCGATGTATTGCCGGAGATCGTCGTCTTCGTCAGGCGTCTCCTCTTCCACGAGCGAGAAACCTCGGCTGGCAATCACGTCGAAGTCTTCTCCGGTGGCTGCAGAAACCGCACGGTTGAGTTGATGCTGGGTCATGGGGGCTTTCCTTCGAGGGACAAAAACAAAATCAGCCGCCCCGGAACAGTTCCGGGACGGCTGCGAAAACGGGCTATTGAGAAGCGAGATTTAAGGCCGAAGCCGATGTTCCGTGAGCCAGGCGACTTCTGCCGCCAAAGCCTCACTGCGACGGGAGAATGGACCGAGTTTCGGACCATCGATGATCTCGGCGAACCACTGGCCGGACTCATCAGGTTCCACATGGCTGGCCCGGGCGATGTTCACGACTCCCAAAGCGGACAGGTCGAGCAGTTCCGAGTAGAGCGTCGTGACATCCCCATCTGGACGAATCACCAGATCCATCAGGCGGACTCCCGCTGACTGGGCCGGAGGATCGTCCGTCGCGGACGGTCAACCAGCATGCCGTCCACCGAAGCCTGGACCCCCGCCAGTTGCGAGGCAATCTGCTGGCGTCGCGTGGCGTTGTCGCGGAGCTGCTGGGGTTCCACCCCATTCAGAATCCGGCGGGCCTGCTCGACCAGGCTGTCCAGATCGGCATTCGAACGAACATTGAGCTGCTGGAACCGGGTGAAGAACTCACGCAGGTTGTCGACGGCCGAATCCCGGAAGACCTTGGGCTTGCCGTCGTCACCGCCACTGAGCCGTTCCGTCAGATGCGAAACCAGCCGGTTGAGTTCCGCCAGAAAGGCTTCTTCGGCCAGCAGGACCGCCTCATCGAAGCGGCTTGCCACCCGGCGGCATTCCTGCTCATACAACTGGGGACTCAACCGTTGGAGATAGTCGGGAACTTCGACACTGGGGTATTCCCAGCCGATTCCAAACAGTCCCTCCAGAGTGATCGGATAGTCACTGGGATTGAACAGCGACCCCAACCGTTCGCGGGCCGCACTCCGCAGTTCCGCATAGTGGTTGTCGAGGTTGGCCACGGCTTCGGCCAGTTCAGCCCGGAGTGTGGTCATCTGAACATCGAACCCGGCGAGATCCTGCTGCCGGATCAGTCGTAATCCTGGTTCGGGAAACGGCAGCGAAATGCTCTTCCAGTAACTGATAATCCGCCCCCGGATAGCGGTGACCGTCTTGAATGCCGGGTGAGTGGTATCGATCAGTTTCTTGCCGGCGGTCAGGAACTGACCTTCGGCACCGAACGATTCGGCGGCCTGCGCCTTCTGTTCGGAGCTGAGACTCTTGCGGGTACCGAACCAAGTAAAGGAGACTCGGACGGGGGCCATCGCTTCACGGAGTTTGTGCCCCGCTCGAATCCTGTCCGTTGTGTCTGCCGCGGGTTCGTCCAACTCAATCAGTCTGGGCATCGGGAAGGTTCCTTGAGAAGAATTGGGATTTTCTGCGTTGCGAGTTCACTCACAGAGCTGAGTCCGGCTATGGACAGCGGGATGCATCTGGCAGGGTCGTAGCCCGCACTTCGCGCGATTTCGCGGGCGGCGTCGCACAGGGGTTGGTCGCTGAGATGACCGTATTCCAGTCCGACGCGTTCCATGGCTTCCGCCATCAGGTCTGCTTCGTACGGTACAAACCCCTGAGGGTGAACGTGGCGGATCAACCGAGTGTATTCCCGGGCCAGGTCGCCCAGAACCACGTCCAGGGGATGAGACATGGGCGAGGTTCCTTTTCGGGGTTTTGGAATGACGACGTGTTCGCGGCGATCAGCATCCCTTCTTCAGGCTTCAGATAGAGGAATCCGCCTTTGCCGATTGCCATTGTCTTCAGCCCGAGCCCGTCCGCCATTGTCCGAAAGTCCCCAAAGCTCACGCCGTCGACAGCGTCAACAGTGCGAAGTTGATTCAGCATCGCACCCAGCAACAACTTACCTTGGGCCGTAGAATACTTCTTGCTTACTTTTGTCAGCGCGGCGCTGGTCGCCGCCTTACGTGCGTTGCCATAGTCCGTGCGCGCCTGCTTGATCTGCGCGACGATAGCCTTGACTGATTCTGGAGCCGGTCCGTAGTGCAACACAGGCACGTCGGTTCCAAACGCGTTCTTGCCGAAAGTTCGCTTCATGTAGAAATGATGCGTTGGGCGGTAATACTGCCCGGCAATCGCACTCTGGTCGTACCCGTGTATGACAATATTTCCATTCTCGATCATCGTACCCGAGGCGCTGATGTCGCCGTTGACCGGAATCGACTGACCAAAAAGCTGCAAAAGATCCTTGCTGCGGTCCCTGACCTCGCCGAATACGCGACATTCGGTAAACTCACCGGCAAGTTCTCGTTGCTGCTTTTCGAGATCTCGTAGATGGTCCAGCGCGGCCTTCACGTTCTTCGGCTGTACAGCCGTGAATTGCTTCACATCAATCGCCTGCTTCCCGCCAGGGATCGCACTTGAATCGAGCGCCTTCGCTCCTGAGCCTGCCTCTTCCGAAGCTGCCGGATTGACTGTAGATTCTCCTCCACGTCCGCCTAACATTTGACCGATCCCGGCCAGCAAGATACAGGCTGTCAGAAGCACTCCACCCACCACAACTTTGTTCTTCAAGAACGAATGATGAGGCGCATCTCCGCCAGCACTTTTCGATTGCCCGTTGGATGTATTTCCTCGTGCCGCACTTGCCGCCGCTCGCACCGAGCGCCGCTCGGCCATCTTCTCGCTTGCCTTCTGTCGTGCGTACTTTGCAGCCTCGCCAGCCTTCTCGACCGCCTTAGCTCCATGAACCGTGGCAACGTCCTTCGCCTTCTTCGTGACCTCGGTGACTTTTGAGACGGCAGCTTCCGCCGCCGACCTGCTGACGTCTTTCGCCTTCGTCAAGAAGCTCGCCCCAAGTGACTTCATTCGATCGACATCGACTCGTGAAACGGCTTGATCAGGCATCTTTACTACCGCAGGCTCGCTGGTCCCCTGGCCTTTCTCAACCGGTTCGTCCATTCCGGATTGAGCAACTTTGCTTTTTCGGGCAATGGCTTTCTTCATCGCCGGAAAAGAATCCGCATTCTCTGGAAACAAGTCCGCAGCCTGAGAAGCCTCGATCCAATCCGGTAGCGATTCATGCCACAGAAGGTCACTTGGTTGAAGCGTTCCCTCGCGGGCCAGTCGCTTTAGCGTTACCCAGTTCACGGGATCGAATCGCTCCCCGTGCTGCGCATAGTGCCAGTCCGGTTCGCCTCACAATTCGACAACCGACTCGGCCAACTGCCAGTCATTCATCCCCTCGCTGTAAATGAGATCGTCACCCGACAAATCCCCGGTCGCTGCCAGATCAACCAGTTCATTCCAACTTACCGGTCCATACTGGTCATTGCCGACGGAGTAGTACCATTCCGTATTGCGTTCCATGAATACATTCTCAAATCAGACGGTGATTGGACCAAGTCTCACAAGACTAGGCGGCTTGAGCAGGTTCGCAGCCCACTCGACAGAAGCATTCCGATACAGGAAACAACTGACTTATCGGCAGTTCGCAGTTATTGCGTTGCAAAGCATCTTTTCATTTCACCTCCAACGAAACAAATCGATTTCGCTGTGGACGATTCGGGAAACCGATACGAATGTGGGATCACTTTGGGGAACTTGAGCGTCTGACTGGAGGCCTCAGAGCCGCGTGGGAAGTCAAGGGCAAATCATTCAACATTACGCCCCAGCGAGCGAGCCATCCGCATCGAGAGAATTAACAAAATCGCGTGGTTGCCCGACAACATCCTTGTTCGATGTTAAGGGAAGCCGAAAGGTAAAGACACTCCCGTGTCCAAGGCCATCGCTATGGGCTTCGATAGATCCTCCATGCAGTTCGACGAGTTTGCGCGTCAGCGATAATCCCACTCCGGCCCCGGCAACACCAGCGGACAATGCATGGTGGGCTCGAGCATACATGTCGAACAAATACGGCATAAATTCGGCATCGATTCCCATTCCCGAATCACTGACCTCAACCGACGCCCATTCGCTGTCCCTTTTTACGCAAACTCGAATATGCCCGTGAAATCTTGTGTATTTTATCGCGTTGGCCAGCAGATTTATGAGTACTTGTTCGATCCGGACAGGGTCGAGCGGAAGAGAAATCGGCTTATCACAACCGGTCACATCGAGCACGTGTGAATGTGCAACGATATCATCGCGTACACTTTGTACAGCGTGTTTGACACAGGATGTCAAATCACTCAGTTCCATCCGGAGTTCCATTCGACCACTGGAAATCCGCGCCATGTCCAGCAGATCGTCGAGATAGCGTGACATTTTGTGTGTTTCGCGCTCGATAATCCCGCGCGCATCGTTGACCTGCGGGGGCAGCCGTGGTTGCATGCGAATGATTCTCAACGCATGCCGAATCGGAGCCAGAGGGTTTCTCAGTTCGTGTGCAAGCATTGAAATAAACTCGTTCTTCCGTAGACCCTCGTCCCGCAGACGTTGCTCTGTCATCACTCTGTTCGTGATGTCGATCACAATGGCCTTGATTCCGATAACGGTCGAATCAGACGCCAGCAGTGGACTGGGGGTTGCGACTACCCAAAGCGGTTCACCGTTGCTCTTTCGGAATCGGAATTCGTGAGGGATGTATTTTCCACTCCTTAGACAAGCCAGTTGTTCCAAGGCATTAGGATGCAGTTCTTCTTCAATGAAATCCAGAAACGTACGACCGATTATTTCTGACTCTGAAAATCCCAACATGCTCGCCAGGGACGAATTGACGTACGTTGTACTTCCTTCCAGGTCAATACACCAGATGCCTTCGCGCCAACCCGCCTCGACGGTGAATGTCGCATCGGATTGTGACACATCAACCGGCACAGTATTTGACAGCGTGAAGCAAGTGCCAGCGTATCCAATGACGATCCCGTCGTCGTCCAATAGTGGAACCGCTTGTTCGTTCACATCCCAGTACGTTCCATCTTGGCACAAGAGCTCGTATCGAATGCAATACGGCGATTTCCTGGCAGCAGCTACAGAAATCGCGTGCAGTACGCGGTCGCGGCTTGTCGGAAGCAAGCCACGTCTCCATCCTGAATTTTGTTCCGATTGGCTGGTACATCCGCGAAATGTGAGCCAACTTTGATTGAACCAGGTGCGTGTCCCCGTGGCATCGGAGATCCATGCCATCGCAGACGACATCTGCATAATCTGACAGAAAGTGCTGAACTCATAATTCGGAGGCATCGCGTACCAATCACAGCATTCCCAGTTTAAAGCAAGCCCGGTGCAATCACAGTTCCTCTTTAAGGTTCAGTTTTTTCAACGCGGCCTGAAGAACGTGGTCAAGATCACCGTCTGAGATAGGTTTTGTGAAATGATAATTAATGCCTGCTTCGGCAGAGCGTGATCGACTTTGTGCGTCGCCCCATCCCGTCAAAGCGGCGATAATGAAGTCATCTTTTCGCAAGCTGCGTAGTTGCCGAGCAACGTCGTAACCGGACGTCTTCGGTAGTCCAATGTCCAGGAAAACGACATCGTGGGCCTTCTTGCTTCCCAACTGAAGTGCGCCATGCGCGTCATAGGCGACGTCAACTTCATGACCGACCAGTTGAAGCAACTTTCCCAGGCTATCCGCAGAACTTGGATAGTCATCAACGACCAGTACCCGCAAACCAGATCCCTTTTTCTCGGCTGGCGGAGCAGAATCCACTGACTTGTCAGTGCCTGAACAAGAGATTTCGTCGAAATACGGACGAACAATTGGTGAAACGCATCCGATGATCTGAACCGGCGTCCCTTGTCGGTCGTAGAGGATGCGACAGCGGTCTCTGACCTCAATATATCCGTTTGACGCGTGTTTCAGTCGATAGTCAACAGTGACGCTCTCTAGAGACTGTGTAACGGCATCGTTCATGGTAGATTCGTAAGTCAGGCGGTCATCGTGATGGAGGTTCTCAATCCACCAGGAGATTGTCTTCGGTATATCGATCGTTCGCCGGCCGGTGAGGCTTTCAAAGCCTGCAGACCTGATGACGATGTTGCTCCGCAAGTCCCATTCGTACACCATCCCTTCAATCGCTTCGGTTGCTACCCGAAATCGCTCCTCACTTTGCGGTAGATTCTGCTGGGTAAGCATCAACTCGGATACATCCGATGAAAAGCCGGCAATCCTTTGTGGCGTCCCCGTTTCATCATAGTCAATCAAAGCCCGGTCCCAGATGTGCAGAACATTTCCATCTCGATGCAGAACCCGATAATGAGAGTCGACAAGTTTACTTTGTCCTACGACCTGTTTCAAAAACGATGCCCTGAATGATTCGATGTCATCTGGGTGAATAAATTGTTCCCATGCTTCAATGGTTGGCTCCAATTCCTCTGGTGAGTACCCGACGAGTTCGAAAAGCCCTGGTGATCGAGAAACTTTTCCAGAATCACGCCGCCACTCGTAAGCCATACATTTGACATTGGCTGTTGCAAGGCGAAATTGCTCCTCGATTGTTGAAGGAGCAGAGGGGCGAAGCTTACGGTCTGTCGTGTCAATAATCACGGAAACAACCCGTTGATTTTCACGATTTCGATCCCCAATCAAAGAATTGTGCCAATCAAAAGATCTTAACCCTTGGCCTGGAACGTCGCTCAGAAAATCGACGGTTGACCGCTCCTCGCCCTGCCTCAACGTCGTTAAAGTGGCAAAGGACCGCAGTAACGATTCGCGATTGATCCCTGTTATGAGACTGAGGCATTTTCCAGAGGCTGCCGAGGAATTGGTTGCGAACAATTCTGCGGCAACACGATTCAGTTCATGAACCTTTAAGTTTGCGTCCCACACCACAATTCCGACAGGCAAAGCCGAGTAGGAAGTCCCAACGGTATCCGATGGGGGAGAGCTTTGAACGTCAGAATCATCGGTACAGAACCCGACAAAACCGGTCAGGCTACCATTGTCTTGAACGCGCGGATAACCACGATCATGAATCAGAACGTAATCGCCAAGTTTGTTCCTGTAGCGATACTTGACTGAGTATGGCACTTGATTCAAGTAGGCGTCTGAAATCGTTCGGCCAAACTCGTCAAGATCATCGGGATGAATGCTTGACAACCATGCTCTTCCGACTTGGTCGTCCTTTGAAAACCCGCCGAATTCAATCCACGACCTGTTTATCCAGCGACACCCGGGGTCGTCATCGCTTAGCCAGACCATCCACGGTAACCCGTCGGCCAATTCAGAAATGTCGAGAGGGGGACTTTGATGAGAGTTCCGAAACATGATCAATCAATTAAGGATGTCCGGAAGCGAGTTTTGATGGATGCAGAAGTCTCGATTTGTTGAGAAACTCGTCACCAAAACGATCATCCACGCTTCCGCGCAGTTCAAAAATACGGATCTCGGTCGCGAAGTGTGATCCCACACCCGCAACGTAGATCTTGCCACGTGAGTGTATTCACAGGAGTCCGGCACTGTTCAATCCACGGCCCCTGGATATGTGAGGAATGTTCAGCAGACACGACATCATTCCTCCTGTTGACCGCTGTCCATGAGTATTTAGACTCAAAACTGCGGCCTGTGGCGACGGACGCCTGTATTACAACCTGCTTTAAAAAAAATTGCAATCGTTTTGGCACGATGGGCCTTCCCGTGCTCGCATGCTTCATTCTTTGATTTCAGGTTTCGTACTGCACCACGATTTCATGCCCCTTGCGAGCCTGGCCACAATATCGTTGAGATTACCCCGCACAATGCCAGGATACTCGGGAACTGAAACTGGTCTTGCGTAAATGCAATTCGATTATACTGCATCCCAGTGCTCTGGACGGGCTTCCATCGCGAGCTTGAGCGCACCCGCAGCACCGGCAAATACAGAATCGTGAATTCGATTCACACGGGCATGTTCTGAGTAGTATTCGCACAAGAGTCGTTCGAGAGCGATATCGAGACCTTGCATGCGGCTGCCACCGCCAGCCAGTATCACGTTGCGCAAAAGCCGGCTCTGCATTTCGTTGTCCCAGCTCGACAAACACTGTTTTAGACCACTAAAGACGGGCTCAACGAACGACTGACACGCTTCTTGCAATTGCTTCGTTAAATTCAGCACTTGTGGTCGACCATCGACAACGACGGTAAGATTGGCTTGGGGCGGGTTTTCGGCAACGCTTCCAAACCGCTCCTTCAGATCACATAGTATTTTCTGACTGACGATGGCATTCGGATATTGCGACACAACCAGATTTGTGAAGGTATCATCAATGGCGTCACCGCCCAGACGCAATGTTACCTGGTGTTCGGGGCGAGGGTAAATCCCACATAGGGCGCAAATGTCTGTCGTTCCCGCACCAATGTCGACGACAACTGCACCGGAAAGCTGATCCAACCCGTAGGCAACGGCGAAAGGCTCAGAAACAACCATGACAGAGCGGCAGGTTCGACGAGCAATTTCGACAATCAGCTCTTTCGATTCGGAGCAGGCTAATGCCGGAACACCAATGATGACTGCCGCATTCACATCTGCCGTAACACCAACCAGACTGAGGGCATGCTGGACAATCAGTCCCAAAGACTCACGTTGCATTACCTCATCCTTCATGCCTTTGGGATCACTTGTCCCCGGGGCCTGGAATTTCAATCGACCGTGGGCAAGCGGTCGAATGAGTTCGAGCGAATTATGCCCCTCGATCGCCGCGTTACCAAAAACCGCATCCGCCTTCATTAACCTGCGAGACAGATCATCCCTGGGACGTCCGATTACCGTCGGAAGAAATACCCGACGACCTTCAGATGTCATCACCGCAGTTTTGTGGCTACCAAGATCCATGCCGACATATACCTGAAAAGTCATTGAAATCGATCCTTCGAAGACGAAAACCAGTACTAAAAACCGACACGGACTTCTGAAAACAGCTAACACTGTATTCGCTGGTTCTCCTGAACAATTTGCGAAAAAATGCTGTCGACCTTTGCTATCGATGAACTGGCGCGATCTGGCGGAGTCTCCCCTGTATGGCCCCCCCCTGACGGTCCTGAACGAAATCGTTCACGCACGCCCCCTGCAATCCTGACAACAACAGATCGGAAGAGCGTCGTGTAGGGAAAGAGTGTAGATCTCGGTGGTCGCCGTATCATTAAAAAAAAAA
>CAXBSB010000036.1:0-42305 GCA_963977965.1 uncultured Schlesneria sp. | reverse complement strand
TTTTGAATTGTAGTGGAAACTTTCAATAGCCGCGCATTGCGGCGCAAGGACTTACGTCGACAACTGGGGAAGTTGGGCTAGCGCGTGCCGGCTGATGGCTGTACCGCAAACGACTCATTTGTAAAACAGAACAGGAACTGCGGGATGCGCTCGGACCGCACAATGGTCCCCTCCGCCTACGCCAGCAGCTCCTTGATGACACGACAGGGTTCCACCCCGGTTAGACGCTGGTCCAGTCCCAGAGATTTGTAGGTCAGTCGCTCGTGGTCAAATCCCAGCAGGTGCAACACCGTGGCGTGGAAATCGTGAATGTGAACAGGGTCTTTCACGATGTTGTAGCTGAAATCGTCTGTTTCACCGTAGATGGTTCCACCTTTGGTTCCGCCCCCGGCCATCCACATCGTAAAGCACCGCGGGTGATGGTCACGTCCGTAGTTCTGCTTCGACAATCCCCCTTGTGAGTAGATTGTTCGGCCAAACTCGCCGCCCCAGATAATCAGGGTTTCATCAAACAGGCCGCGCTGCTTCAGATCCTGGATCAACGCATGACAGGGTTGGTCGATGTCACGACACTGGCTGGGAAGTCGACCTGCAACGTTGGCGTGCGTGTCCCAGTTGTTGATGTACAACTGCACAAATCGAACTCCACGCTCCACCAGTCGCCGAGCCATCAGCACGCTGTTGGCAAACGTCCCCGGCTTCTTCACTTCATCCCCGTACATCGCCATCGTGGCTTCGGTCTCTTTACTGAGGTCTGTCAGCTCAGGGACACTCGACTGCATCCGGTACGCCAGTTCGTATTGCTCAATGCGAGTGCGAGTCTCGGGATCGCCCAGTTGCCCATACGTCAACTCGTTCAGTTGTTTCAAACCATCCAGAGTCTTGCGACGAATCTCACCCGGAACCCCGGCTGGGTTATTGATGTACAGGATCGGGTCCCCGGCACTGCGGAAGGAAACGGCTGCATGTTCGCCTGGCAGGTATCCCGCCTGCCACAGACGCGCAGAAATCGCCTGCACCTGTTCGGTATTGGTCGGGCGAGCCACCATGACAACAAATGTTGGCAAGTCATTATTCAATGAGCCCAGTCCGTAGGAAGTCCAGGCACCCAGGCAGGGACGACCGGTCACCTGGTTTCCCGTCTGCATCATGCTGATGGCGGGTTCGTGGTTGATGGCTTCGGTATGCATACTGCGAATGAAGCACATGTCGTCGACCACTTTCTTGGTCCACGGCAACAATTCCGTCACCCACATGCCGCACTGGCCGGCCTTTTCAAACTGGAATTTCGACGGCGCGATGGGGAACCGCGCCTGCCCTGACGTCATCGTCGTCAAACGCTGTCCGTTACGAACCGATTCCGGCAGGTCTTTGTCGTACCAGTCGTTCATAACGGGTTTGTAGTCATACAGGTCCATCTGCGGTGGCCCACCCACCATGTGCAGATAGATGACATGCTTGGCTTTCGGGGTATGGTGAACCATCGGGGCCTGAGCCGTACCTTCGGCACCGCTGACACCACTATTTCCCATGAGTGACGCGAGGGCTGCACCTCCCAGAAGGTTCGAGCCACGTGCGAAGAAATGGCGTCGCGTCAGGTTCTGAATGTATTCCTGAATTGGATTCATGATGGATCTTTCTCTCGCTAAATGGCCAATGTTCGGGCGTATCGACGCGATCCGTTGAATCGCGCCGAGTTGTGATCGGTTTACTTATTCAGGACTTCATCCAGGTTCATGAGTTCATTTGTCAGCATCGTCCAGGCAGCCAGCAAGACGGGATCAACGGTCGGATCGGCCTTGGATTCACCTTCGGCAATCAGCTTCTTCGCATCTTCAAGATGCGCCTTGTAGTAGTCACTTAATTCCTTCAGCGATCCCTGGACGATCGGCAGTTCTTCTGGGCGGAACGGTCGCGAGAGCAGACGCATTGCAAGCATCTTCAAACGTGCCGCATCATCTGCCGCGGGACTCTTCAGAATCCCCTGGGCAAGATTTCGAGCCGCTTCGACGAACTGAACATCGTTCAAAGTGACCAGCGCCTGAAGTGGCGTATCGGTTCGTTCCCGGCGAACTGTGCAAGTCTCCCGTGCCGGGACATTGAAGATCTCCATCGATGCAGGAGGAGCAGATCGTTTGATAAAGGTGTAGAGACTGCGTCGATACAGGTTTTCTCCGGTATCGCGACGGTAGTCACGCGTATTGCTGCCGATCATCGCAACGGCTTCCCAGACGCCATCAGGCTGATACGGCTTGACGCTCGGCCCACCGATCTTTGTCACCAGCAGACCACTCGCAGCCAGTGCGTAATCGCGGATCATTTCTCCATCCATGCGGAATCGGGGTCCGCGTGACAACATCCGGTTCTGCGGGTCCTTTTCCAGTTTCTCGCGAGTCGTGACTGCGGCCTGACGATAGGTCGCCGAGGTCACCAGCAACTTGTAGAACTTCTTGATATCCCAACCCCCTTCACGGAATTCCACGGCCATCCAGTCGAGCAGTTCCTGGTCAGAGGGAAGTTCTCCTGCGATACCAAAGTCGCCCGAAGTCCGGACGATCCCCGTACCGAATAGTTCCTGCCAGAATCGATTGACGGTGACTCGAGTCGTCAGCGGATGATTCGGTTCGAGCAACCATTTAGCCAAACCCAATCGATTCTTGGGGGCATCGGCCGGGAACGGTGACAATGCGGCCGGTGTTGTTGGTTTGACGGGGTCACGGCGCTTGTCGTATTCGCCTCGGAACAGAATGTAGGCCATCGCCTCTTCATTCTTTTCCTGCATCACGTGGGCGATGGTTCCCCGTCCCTTGATCGCCGCCTGTTCCCCTTCCAGCGAAGCCAGCTTTGCGGACAAGTCCTTGTATGGAGCGTCGCTGGTAGCCAGCCACCAGGGATAGACTTCGTTCTTCTCGGCATCGGTCCGCTGTTCAGGAGCCTTTGCCAGGATGCCTGTGAAACGAGTGACCTTGGCCATCGATTCGACATCACCTTGCGAAAGAGCACGATTGTAGAGTCGCAGGTCCTGGATTCCGGCACCGCTCAACGGTTCACCGGCCGTTCGCTGTCCAACGCGGAACGGTACCTTTGTGCGAGTCGATCCGCTCAGCTTGTCGCTTTCGATGTTCATCTTCTGAAGCTGGCCGTTGAAGTACACCTTCACTCCCGCAGCCTTGCCCGAACCGTCGTACGTCAGGGCCACATGAGTCCACTCGTTCCCTTTGATCTGGGCTTGAGTGACAGCTTTCAATGCATCATCCGGCCATTTGCTGATCAGATGCATGCCGACACGACGGCCCTGGATCCACAGGTCCCAACCCTGATATTCCGTTGGCTTATCCATGCGAGCGACGATCGCGCCGTTTGTATCGTTGGGCTGAACCCGAATCCACGCCGCACAACTGAACGCCTGTTCCTTTTCAAAGTCTCCTGCCTCTGGAATGTCGAGGGCCGACCCTTGGACCTGCAAGGCCTTGGATGAGACTCCATCGGCCCACTGTGCTGTGTCGGTCAGTGCGATCTCTTTCGCTTCTCCGTTCAGCGTGACCTTGGTCGACTTGCCAGTTCCTTCGTTCAGTGGAGCGTGCAATGACATGTCTGCCGTTGGAATGGTCGCGGCCAGTGATTCCGGAGTCGCCTTTGCGAGCCACTCGTCGAATGACTTACGAGCCTCTGTCTTGCGAGCTTCCACCTGTTGACGGGCTGCGGTGATTTCTCCACCCAGGGCATCCCAACGTGGTCGATCTGCTTCCAGAGCGACAGTCACAATCGGGGGGGTGTCCTTGGCGTTTCCATCCATGGCGTTCTGAGTGGTGTTGTTGAAGAATGCCGCGAGCGAATAGAAATCTCGCATGGTGAGCGGATCAAACTTATGGTCGTGACAGACTGCACAACCCGCCGTCATCCCCAGCCAGACCTGTCCGAGTGTTTCCGTCCGGTCGCGAGCATAGAGCACGTAGTATTCTTCTGGGATCGTGCCCCCTTCGCTGGTGGTGATGTTGCACCGGTTGAAGCCAGACTGAATCTGTTGATCGAGCGTCCGGTTTGGCAGCAGGTCACCCGCCAGTTGTTCGATCGTGAACTGATCGAACGGGACGTTCCGATTGAACGCGGCAATCACGCTTTCGCGATACGTCCACATTTCACGGAAGTTGTCGAAATGGATCCCGTGAGTATCCGCATAACGGGCCGCGTCGAGCCAATACCGTCCGCGGTGTTCGCCCCATTGCCGGGACTCCATCAGCTTGTCGACCAATGCTTCATAGGCGTTGGGCGACTTGTCGTTAACGAACGCTTCCACCAGTTCCGGGGCTGGAGGAAGACCCGTCAGATCAAGACTCAATCGTCGCGCCAATGTCCATCGGTCGGCTTCAGGAGCAGGCGATAATCCCGCTGCTTCCAGTTTTGCGAGGACAAACGCATCGATCGGATTCCGTACCCACTGGGCATTCTTCACCTTTGGAACAGCAGGCCGTACCGGTGGGATGAACGACCAGTGTGGCTGGTATTCGGCACCCGCCGCGATCCATTTGTGAAGCAACTCTTTCTGACGTGCCGTCAGCACCTTTTTGGTGGCAGGGGGAGGCATCACTTCTTCGGGGTCCTTCGACATGATCCGGTGGATCACACCGCTTTCGCCCGGCTTCCCGGCAATGATCGCTTTCATGGAAGCTGCTGCATCGGGGCGATCCAGTCGCAGATCTCCCTTGCGCGAGGCACTGTCGGGACCGTGACAGGCAAAACAGTTGTCTGCCAGGATCGGCCGGATATCCCGGTTGTAGACGATCGGACCGTCCTGAGCCGACAGTCGGCCACCGAGACAAATCATCGCCAGCGTGAACGCCATCAGTTCACAGCGAAGTTTTGTGAGTCGATTCATGGTGTGCTTTCCTCTTTCGCTATTTTCACGATCTGCTGACGATTTGGGGACTCAATGAATTCTTGCCGGCAGACCCGTTGGCGGATGCCGGAAGAGCTTTACTCCAGTGTCGAATTCCAGACCGAATGTGTCGTGACATGGCACGTGCCGCTTCGGTCCGATTTTCTGCGAGAAGAGCTTCAACGATTGCCAGATGTTCGTGAGCTTCTTCTGTCAGACGATGATAATCCTGCCGCAGATTGTCATGCTCCCACGAAACGTCGCGAAACGTCCGGAACAGGATCTTCAGCCGATTCAATTCATTGGCAAGAAATGCGTTGCCGCAGGACGATGCAATCAGGTCATGCAGACGACTGTCAACATCGCGTGCCTTGGCAATAAACCGCGTCCCGGTACGAGACCCCGTGCGCGAGGATGTTGATGTCAACCGCTTCAGATCAGCCGATAACGACTGCAGATCGCCTCGATCAATCCGACCACAGGCGCTGCGAGTTGCTTCGCATTCCAGAGCCTTGCGGACCTGGCAGATTTCACGCACTTCACGAGCAGACACTCGCCGTACGATCGCACCACGATTTGGTTGCAGATCGATGACACCGATTCCAGCCAGGCTGATTAATGCTTCGCGGATCGGCGTATGACTGACACCGAAGCGATCCGCCAGTTCTTGAGTCACCAGATGCTGTCCGGCCAGGATCCGCCCATGAAAAACATCCGCCAGCAACGATTCAACGATCGTCTGCCGACGCTGTCCATGGTCACATTCCAAAGTTTTGGCAGGTCGTGGCATTGTGCAATCCAGGTCACCCGTCGAAACAACAACGCGAGCGACGATACCACAGGCAACACATCAGGGCAAGTGGATTCTATAGAATCCACTTGCGATTCTGCAGAAGTATTCGAGCCATCGTTGCAGTGCCAGAGGAATCATTTCGAACGTTGCGGGACAGGACGAATCCGTCTGAATGTGATTACCATTCGGGTGGCAATCGATGGTCTTCAGTGATTGCCCTTCAATTTTGGCTGTACCGCATAGAATTCGTTGCCGAAACATGCGGTCCCCCGAACTTCTTCCAGGGCCGGGAACACGGGAATTGTCATCATCTCTGAGGAGAGTAGTGTATTGCAGTCGGAAACATTGAGAAATCTCAGATTTGAAAGACGCGACAATGCGTTGAATCCGTCAAGATTCAATGCGGTGCACTGGACATCGAGAGAATGCAAGGGGTGATCGACTGGCCATTCAGCGAAGCCAATGCCCGTAAAAGCCGAATTCAATTCCATTCCATCGCAGCCCTCAATGCTTCCTCGTAGTAGCAATTCTTCGAGCCCCCCAATCTTTCCCAACCGAGCGAGCCCCTGATCTGTGATTTGCGAACCGTACATTTCCAGGAATCGCAGGTTCTGAAACCGCTCCAGAACACGACACGATCTGTCCGTCACGTGAATCGCATTCAGACAGTGAATTCTTGTCACTTCCGTCAAGGGGGCGAGATCACAAAGGTCGCAGTCGGTCGTTGGACGCCATTGAAAATCGACATAGTCAACGTGTCCGAATGGCGCGAAAAAGCGTACAACGGCACCAGGCATCCCTTTCAAAGAAATGCTCGGTCTACGCCTGAATTCGATATCGTTTCCGTCACGCAGAACTCCACCAGGGAACGTCACGCAGAACCCGACTCCGTTTTCGCGGAGTGAATCCAGGGCGAGGTATCGCGAACGATGGAAGCTCCAAACGATTCCAGCGCTGATCACTAGAATCCCTGACAATGTCCATAAGACCAGCCGACGGCGGCGGAGTGTCGGTGGAATGATTGCAACGCTCATGGAAGAGGCTCTATGGTTGCCTGTTCTTCTGTATTGACGAACAGCATACGTCCGCCGGGAATCCCAGTCGGGGGGCCATGCCAATTTCCTTCAAGCATGATATCGGCCACTCGCCCGACAAAGAAATGGTACGCCATATCCACGGCTCTCCGTTTGACCCAAGCGTCTACTATTGGCCCATCCCCCGTGTAGGGGTCCTTGATTGCTTGAGCTACAAAGGCGTCTTGCAGATTCTTTCCCATGTAAAAAAATCCGAGTCGCACGTGCTTAGCGTCGATGTTCACGCCGTCCTTTGCGGCACTCAGGTAAATGGATTTCTGTACGCCAGTGGTGTGCATCGCCTCATGCGCCCTGACAGAAGCGTTGTTATTCGTTACAGACGCTGAATTTCCATCTTTCGCCAGGACATAGACTTCCTTCTTCTCGTTATCACGATATTCACGACGGATGACGCAGTACGGCTTCAGCACGATTTCGGTGCCGCTGAAATCCATTGCGTTGTTAACCGCCAATGACTTACCGTCAATGTTCCAGACCATAATGAAGCCGGAAATTCCCAGTGCCGTGGGATTCAACAAGTCTTGCTCCTTCTTGATCAGCCATCCCCGTACTTGCGTCGCAGGGTTATCTTCACGGGTAAATTCCTGACTTCGTAGCGACGGCGTCAGTTCCGCTTTGGCCGCTGCTAGGACTCTGTCTATCACCAGATCCGCCAGTTGCCGCCCTTGCAACTCGGCTACCTCGTTTTCGTTGAAATAGGATGAAGTGAGAATCCTGATTCTTGGCGGGATATTGAGCTTGCGTGGTAACACTTTGACCTTGAGGCCGTCTTCTTTTGTCAGCCTTTTGTTTTGGAGCGTGGTCACGAGGATATCCAACTGGAAATCTTTGTGGATCGCCGTGTCAATCAACGTTGTGTCCTTGACGATAAGCTCAAATAAGTGGCGTGTCCCACCACCAGGCTGGTTCATGATGACTGTACGAAGTTCGAACGCATCCTTGGCGGCATCGCTTCCCGCGATGGTCACAACCAGTTTTGTCGTATCTGAATCCGAGATTTCGGACTCTCCTGATTTGATTTTCAATTCACCGACGTAGCTGCCATTCCGCTGATTCTCAATGACAGAAAATTCTCTGCGCTGCAATCGCAACTTCTGCAGCTCAACGGCCGCCTTTGCTTTCTTTTGTAATGGCCTGGCGGGATCCGCAGCGAGAACATTGAACACGAGTTTTGGTTCAGAGATTGAAATGATGCTGACGAGTAGCGACAGCTCACCCGTTTGGTCGATGGCCACAATACTGGACATTGATGTCGGTTCAATGGAATACTCAAGAACGTCGCCTTCGGGGTCAATTGCCTGAACGTGACCAAAAGGCCCGGATTCATCATCCATATCCAGCGAACGGAATTGATATTCCGGGCTGACAAACGCTGGGGGTCCGTTTCCATCGCCGCAGTTGAGCAAAACGGTGGCAACAGACGATTGACCGATGCCCACATCCTCAATTTCGTAAGAAAAGGCATCGTCCCCCGTGTATCCAGAATTCGGCGTGTATCGGAATTCGCCATCGTTTTGGAGGGTGACCGAACCATGTTGAGGTGACAGTCCGCCAACAACACCTAATGTTGTCTGACTACCAGCGATGTACGGTACGCCGCCCAGCAGATCATTTTCGAGGACGTTTCCGCTGTAGGCCCCACTCCCGTCGGGCGTCATATGTGCCAGGAAGTACTCATCACCGATCGCTTCCAGCAATGGTTCGACGAAGGTCGGTTGCACATTGACCGTACTCCACTCACTTCCGAATTGCCCTCCAGTGACATAGGCTGCAATATTGATCTTGAACGACTGGAAGGTGGCATATTCAATCGTAATCCCTCCCATGACATAGATATTTGCTGTATTGCTGCCAGAATCCTTTTCAATCCGGAAGAAACCTTCGATGGACTGTTCATTGTCATCTCGAAAGGCTGTCTCTTCGGTGATGAAATACGTGTCGATGGCTTCGCCTTCCGGGTCAACCGCAGTTATGGACCCGACGAGCGTCCCACCAACGGTCTTGTCATCGATTGTAAATGTCATCGCTGGCACAACTGGTTGCTCGTTGACATCGGTGACCCAAATGACGACGTTTGCCGTACCTGAAAGCCCTGCCGGATCCGTGGCTTTGACGGTCAGGTGATAAGTTTTTACCGATTCGTAATCCAGCGGCAACGAGAGTTGAATTTCACCTGTTGCGGAGTCCATAAGAAAGACTCCGGAATCGTTGCCACCGATAACAGAATATGTCAGGACATCGCCGTCCGTATCATTCGCTTGAACCGTGATCACTACGGTCCCGACGGCAGTGTCTTCCGCGATTTGCGCTTCATAATCACCATCGAACGACGGTGATTGGTCAGTCGTTATCGCGTGCAGGATGTTGACTGTTGCCTCGTCTGTCAGGCCGTCTGGACTGGTCAACCGATACGTGAACGAATCAGCGGAGGTCGAGCCAGCGTCGGGCGTGTAAGCGAAATCTCCGTGAGGGGCCATCTCGACCGTACCGTGACTGGGGGATTCCAATACGATCGCCGTGTAACCATTTGTTACCAAAATCGGCATTCCATCGTACGTGTCATGCCCCAAGGCACCATCGGATGAGTTTTGTGATGTAATGACATTGCCCGTCGCTTGTCCTGCTTCCTCATCGACTATGAATGTGTCGTCAAGCGCATTCAGGTAGTGACTGAAGCCTGATGGCACGGCCTGGGCTCCTGTGGCAGAGGCGGATCGAATCAGGAGTGGCTGCGCCAAGGGAGTGGATGTTTCGGCGGCATCCAATTGCAACAATTTTGGCCAAGGCAAGTCGAACCGGCGGGCGTACCAGAATTCGTCATGAACGCGCCTTGCCAGAAGCGAGGCTCGTTCGGTTTCGACACTTCGTCTCGATTCGGTGAACAGGTTCCAGGCGCGAGCCCATAGCCCTTCGGGGTATTCCGGCAAACGTCCGGGATGGCGCTCTCGGCACCGGTCGGCCCATTCCAGCCAGACGGATTCCGTAAAATTCTTGCGAGCCAGGCGTAATTGGTTTGCCACCAGTTGTTCTACTGGTACCTGAAAATTTTCGAAACGCGTTTGAAACCGGTGGCTGATAACTGCCTCGGGATCGTGCAGGATCGGATGGCCCATCAACCACGATTTCAGGCCGAGATCCAAATCTTCTGCACCCCAGCAGAACATGTGCGGATCAAAGCCTCGTAAATCCTCATATAGGTCGCGCGGAATGGCGAAAGCGCATCCCATGAGCGCGGGCGTTTCATAGAGTATTCGCCCTCGTTTTGGGACTAGCCGCAAGTCACCGAGGGGGAGCCATCGACAGGCAAATGTTTCCAGATCCATTCCGTAACCATGCCCCAGGTGGTCATGACTCATCATTTTCCAGCTTGAAACCTCCAGTCGGCCAATCGCAGGAGTTACGATTGCTGTACGATCTGTTGCTTCAACTGACTCCACCAGTCGCTGAATCGCTCCGTTCTCCGGCTTCACGTGGCTATCGAGGAACACCAGTACTTCGCCACGAGCGTGGCGTGCACCGAGATTCTTCGTCGGCGATGCGCCCATCCGTTCTGGGTGACTGACGACGCGAATTTCGGGAAATCATCGTTGCGCCTCCTCAATGGATCCATCCCACGATGCGTCATCTGCAACAATCGTCTCGAATGTCAATCCGTGCGATGAATGCATGATCGAAAGCAGTGTTTGCCACAGTTGATTGCCCTCGTTGTGAGCAGCCAGAATGACGCTAACTCGCATGAACATCCCCTCAAATCAATACATCCGACGACGACGCCGTTTAGAAACGGGACTTCGCATCTCCCGTCACCATCGTTTGAAATGCATAATGCACTTCACATGCGGATTCGTTAGGATGTTATTGTTAATTAAGAAAGACAGTGAGACTCATTATGATTCTCCACAACCAAAAGGCAACAATATTCTACAAAGAATTGGAGCGTTGGTGTTGTGTGACCTAAATGACTGCATTGTTACTCCGCATCTCGCTCCGTCAGTGAACGGAGAGATGGTTTCGAGTACGCATCGAGAAACCGTCAGTTCGTTGACAGTGGACCTGTTGAGCGAATCGAGACCGTCGATCGGCAGTGCCGGCACTCATCCGCGCCAGGCACCACGGCTTCGCGTGACGTTTATCACTCCCTGTCTGGCGATTGGCGGGGTCGAGCATTGGTTACTGGGGCTTCTGAAGTACTCGCAGGCGAACATCGAATGGTCAGTACTGGTGACAAGCTCAACGCTGGTCGAATGGTCGATGCTTTCGCTCGTGCGACAGTTTGCGACTGTTGAGGTCGGTGAGCGTGGTGGGCGCCTGATTGACATGGCAGACGTGATCATTGGATGGGGTGTCCATGATCTGCGTCATTGGATCGGTGATTTCCAGGGTCCCATTGTTCAGGTCGCTCATGGCGTCGGCCCATGGACTGAAAGTTTTCTGGATTCGAACCGCAATCTTGCATCGCACCAGGCCGCAGTATCCAGTTCAGCGGCAACTGCCTTTCGCGACGGACCGGTAACGGTCATCCTCAATGGGGTCGATATCGAACGATGTGAACCGAAGCGACGTCGTGACGAAGTCCGGGCCGACTGGGGCATTGCTCCGTCAGAAGTTGCCGTTGGATTTATCGGCCGCCTTTCCCCGGAGAAGAATCCCCTCGCAACATCACTCGCCGTCCGTGAATTGGGAGAAGGATACCGCGCCGTTTACGTCGGCAAAGGTTATGGGGTTGACCTGCGACCGGATGCGCGAGCGCTAACACCCAATGCCATTTTCGTTCCGCCAGTATCCCAGATCGGTGATGCGCTTGGTGCATTGGATTGTGTTGTCATGGCCAGTCCCGCTGAAGGCTTCTCTCTGGCAATGGTCGAAGGACTCGTGGCGCGCGTGCCAATGGTCGTCACCGCAGTGGGTGGAGTTCCCGATATGCAACGCCACTTCGGCCTGTCGTTCGTGACTGTTCCGA
The DNA here is from genome assembly GCA_963977965.1 of uncultured Schlesneria sp. Taxonomy (GTDB): domain Bacteria; phylum Planctomycetota; class Planctomycetia; order Planctomycetales; family Planctomycetaceae; genus Schlesneria. Next base: position 30,582 of record CAXBSB010000036.1, on the reverse strand, counting down.
TCGAACCGACAGCAAAGCAACTGGCCGAGGCCGTGAAGACCGCGATCCATCCGCAGCGACGGCCATTCATTGAACAAGCCAGCATCGTGGCGCGAACACACTTCAGTGCGGCTGTCATGGCTCGCCGTTGGGTGGAATACCTGCAATCTGTATTTGTCGTGCCGGTAACGAAGCGCTGCAGCCCGTGGTAAAAGGGGGCAGACCGTACAGTCCGACTATTTCTTCTCACGACGGGCGGATGCGACGAACTTCAGAAATTCATCGCGTCGGTCTGTCACGGTTTCTGCAGGGCCGGTCATCTTGACGAAGAAGTCCGCTTCACCCAGGGCGGCGGCAACGCCCAGCAACTTGGAATTCTTGTTTGGTGCCCCGCCCCCAAACATGTCGCTGTACGTCCCGGTCAGTTCGATCAGCGTGGCGGTCCGGCCATCGAACTCGACGTCGGACTGGCTTGCGGGCGGATCTTTCGGGCCAGTCTGAATCTGTCCTCGCCATCGATCGAGGTTGGCTTCGATGCCACCACGGGCCGAAGACAGAGTCAGCCGGGCCGGGCCTGCTTCACCTGGAACTGTAAATTCGCCCAGCAGGAATTCACTCTTCGGCGGCTTTTCTTCCCAGTCACCCGGAACTTTGAACTCAAACCCGCCGACAGTTGTGTCACGCAGGGCTGATTTTTCTGCCGGGGATTTTGGTGCCGACCTGGCTGTTTCGGATTCGAGTGCCGGCGCTTTTGCGACTCTTGTATCCAAGGGTGCGGGTTGTTCAGAACAACCGGTCAGAATCAGTGTCGTCAGGATCCAGTGAATTCGCTTCATGTTTCGCCCGTCAAATGCTGCTTAACGATTGGAGTCTTGGTGAAAGAGATAACAGTCTCCTCAGCCTGTCCTTCCATTTTCCCGGAAAATGGACTGGATTGGCAACGCTCTGGGAACCAATGGCCGAGAATAATGGGAAATCGATTCGCGCACACTCGGTGCGCCGCAAGGCCTTTTATTACATATTGTTACGACTACACATGAGGTGAACATCCCGCGAAGTTGCCTCAATTGTGATCTGCCAATCTTCGAAAGCCTCCGAATCGTTCCCGTCTTCCCCAAGTTGCCGTTCGTCGTTATCATCCCCCACTTGCTTGCTATGATGGCCTGCTGACTGACGCGAACGAAAGGAGTGACCCAGTGTCCGTGCGGAATTTTCTACTCTTGGCTCTGACAGCCACGTTGTTGATGGTGCGATCCGCAGTGGCGCAACCTGAAGCCCGGTTTCAAGTCGTGCAAACTGGTGTTGATCCCCTAAAAGCGGATCTCAAATACCTGGTGGAACTGAGCCCCAGTCCCGCACTGAAGAAACAATGGAAAGAGACTCTCGAACCGCTGCTCGACAGCTTCGCCGAAGGACTCGATCCTACCAAGCCGATTCGAGTCGATGTGATCGTCGGCAAAGATGTTGGCTACGAGATGCACTTTCCGATCTCCAAGCTCGATAAGAAGGGGGGCTTCATCCCCAATATCGTCGGGTTTGGATTTAACGTGAAGCCCCTCGGTCCTGATCTTTATTTGGTGACACAAGCTGGTGGCAAAGGGGCGCAGGCCAAGAACCCGATGTACATGCGCTATGTCAACGGCTACGCCTCGATCGGCATGACTCAGGCTGCCGTCCCTGCGAACATGCCACACCCGATTACCGACAAGGAAAAAGGTGTTCAGCCTCTGATCGACAAGGGATACGACGCGATCGGGTCATTGAAGAATGGTGTTGCACCTGCTGACCTGGCAACGCGCCGCAAGAACTTTCAGGAATTGAGAAAGCAACTCGAAGCAGGGCTGGCGTTCAAGCGGAACGAAGACAAGAACGAATTTGCCATGCGCAAGCTCGCTCTGGTGCAGAACCTGGACGAAGGGGAAAGATTCGTTGTCGAAACCGAAGAATTGATTCTGGGTTGGACAACTTCGATCGCCGACAAGGATCCAGGCCGTGGCCGTGCCGAATTCAGCATTTCGGCAATCCCCGGGACAGATCTGGCCAAGAGTACAGAAATCCTGGCGTCCAAGCCCAGCTACTTTGCCAATGTCGAATTGAGCAAGTCGAGTGTCGTTTCAGGCAAGTTGAATTTTGCGGTTGATGCACTTCGCGTGGCTCACCTGAAAGAACTTTACACGACGGTTCGTCCTGTCATAGAACAGCGAATCGACAAGCGTCCGACGATCAAGGAAGCTTCGCAGAAGAAAGCCGCCAAGCAGGCTGCCGGACTGCTGATTGACATGCTGAATGAAGGCCTGGACCTGGGCGTAGCAGATCTGTTCCTGGACGTCCGTGCTGCTGGCGACGGGAAACACACGTTGATTTGCGGCGTGCGATCTGCCAATGGCAAGAAGGCTGATGAAATCGTCAAGCTGCTGCCACAGATCACGACTGGACGCGACGTGAAACTCGATATCCAGAAGATTGGCGATGACGTCAGCGTTCATTCGGTGGCAATTCCAAAGCACCGACAGGATACATTCCAGAAGGTTTTCCCAGGCGAAACGGTCCTGTACGTGGCAACGTCCAAGAATGCTGTCTGGGGTGCCGCGGGTGTGAACGCACTGGCGGAACTGGAAGCCGCGATCAAGCAGACAGCCTCGGCTGCTCCGGAAACGGTTGATCCTCGCATTGCCTACTTCACGGCGAATGCCGGCAAGCTGGTTGATCTGATTGAAATTGCCAAGCCAGAACCTCAGAAGATCGACACGACGCTGAGCAAGGACGAACAAAAACGTCTGGAGCAGTTGGAAAAGGATCTGCAGAAGATTCGTAAACTGGCCGTGGATGCGACGTCTGGTTGTGATGCAATCTTCAGTGGTGAAGTGAAGCGAGTTGGTAACAAAGTCCAGGGCTCGATCGACGTCAGCGAATGTGTGCTCAAGTTTATCGGATCGGTGACGGCCGACTTCTCCAAGATTTTCCAATAAGGTCGTGAAACGACTTTGATTCAGTTTTCGCTTGGCGGCACGGTCAACCTGACCGTGCCGCTCGCATTTCACGACATCGTCAATTCGGGTCCCAAGCCATGGTGATGTTCTTCGGCTGGTTGCTGACAGCTATCTGGATCGGTGCAGCGGGCTTGCCATCACTCTGGTTTCTTGGTCGAACTCTGAAGCGACACAGTGATCGTTTCCCTGATCCCGTCGAATGGCCCTTTCTGTCCGTTGTTGTTCCGGCACGTGATGAAGGGCACAAGATTGAAGCGGGGCTGCGTTCACTGCTCGCTGCTGATTATCCGCAGTTTGAGATTCTGGCGCTGGACGATCGATCACGCGATGAAACCGGTGACATCATGGATCGCCTGGCGGCTGAGGATGCTACGTCTTCCCGATCCGTGCTTCAGGTCATTCACATCAAGGACCTTCCGGACGGATGGCTCGGAAAGAATCATGCACTGTGGGTCGGCAGCCAGCGAGCGAAAGGTGACTGGATTCTCTTTACCGACGGCGATGTCATCTATCAGCCGGACACGTTGCGGCGAGCGGTCAAGTTCGCCATGGCACGTAACATCGATCATCTTCCCTTGTTTCCGAACATTGAAGCCCCCGGCATCTTTGAGGCGGCCTTCGTCGCGTGCTTTGCACTGGTGTTTGCTGCAGGAACGCAGCCTGCACTCGTCCCCAGCCGACTTCCCTGGTTCTACGTGGGCGTTGGCGCGTTCAATCTTGTTCGACGCTCGGCACTGGAACGCGCCAACGGCTTCGAGCCAATTCGGCTGGATATCATGGACGATGTGAAGCTTGGAAAGCTGCTGAAACGGACAGGTTCACGCAGCGAGGTTCTTTGTGCGGGTGAGGCATTTCGAATTCGCTGGCAGAATTCAGCGTGGGCATGCATCACTGGCCTGGAGAAGAATGCATTTGCCGCAGCGAACTATTCGGTGATTGGTCTGCTGTGGATTGCCACTGTCTCCGCCTTCGTGTTTGCCGGTCCACTCATCGGAACGATTTTCGCGGGCGAGGCTCGTCTGGGTTATGTGGTCGCCCTGGTGTTATCGCACGCGATCTATGCTTTCAATGCCCGGCTGTTCGGGCATTCAATCTGGCTCTTTCCGTTCTTGATCCCTTCGGGGTTATCGTTCGTGTTTGCATTCCTGCGATCGATGTGGATCACGCTGAGGCAGGGAGGCGTTCGCTGGCGCGATACGTTCTATCCACTCAGCCTGCTGCGGAAGAATGTTTACCACTGAGGTTCAGCGAGTCTGTCACGCACTCTTGCCTGTCATCAGCGCGCGGATGGCATCGACCCACCATCCAAAGAACATCCCGTATCCGATGAAGCACAGGTGCGTCGTCACGATCAGAAAGAACACAATCCGAAATGGAAGTTTCAGGGTCTTGTGGCGAAAGATCTGTCGTCCCAGTTGAGCTCCCGGCCAGCCACCGAGGATTCCCATGAGATGAAGCGTCCGTTCAGAAATCCTGGGCTTTTCGCGAACGGCGGCGCGTTTGTCGATGCCGTAAGCAATAAACGCGACGATGCTCCCAGCAACGGTTGCCAGAAGATAGATTGCCAGAGTGGCCGGAAGTCGCACCCCGTCACGCGTAAAGGCGAGGTACAGCAGATACGCCGCCGCGGCAAACCAGAAGACTGCGAAGAATGTGAACCACCGCTGAAGGCGGTCAAACGGATTCAGCCATTCCAACCAGGTACGTCGGCGCGCCACGATGCAGGTCTCTGCAAATACACCTTCTTGAAGTCACTGCGATAGCATACCGTGGCGACGATCGAATGTCGGCTCTGGGGCGGGGCTATTGCCTTCTTGTAGTTCGTCATTCCCGCCTCCGCGGGAAGCCAGTTCACTCGCACTTTGGCAATGGTCTCATGTTGCGCTCGCTGGATTCCCGCCTCCGCGGGAATGACGAAGTGCGGCCCACCATCAGCAATCATCGCGAAGTGCTGGCGGGCTCGCGCGGCGAAACGCCACTTGCCTTGGTATGCCCCCTTTCCACGGTCCGCCAGAATGCACAAAAGCCCACTGCCTGGTGGGCAGCGGGCTTTTGTCGAAACGGACTCGAGATCAGACAACCTTGGTCAGGCCAGGAATCGCGATGGGGTACGAACCATCTTCGCGAGGCATGACCGGGGGATCGGCGTCGAACGAGAAATTCTTTGGCATCAGGCTGATGTTAGAATTGATCGCGGTATCCCAGGTGATTTCCTTACCGGAATAGGTACACATCCGGCCGAGGATCGAGGTCATCGAGCTATAGGCACCGTTATCGGCTTCGTTGTATTCCAGACCCTGTCGGATCGCAGCGGCCAGGTCGTCGTGTTCAACCTGGTAGGGGTCCTTTGAAGGGCCCGAGAAGCGATAGGCTTCTCCACCCGTCGGGAAGACCTGTCCACCGGGATTGGCACTCCCCTTCGTACCGTGAACAAATTCACTGACGCTGTTCCAGGTGTTGGGGATGTGACGGCACTGGCTGTACATGCGGCTGCCGTCTTTGTATTCGAATTCGACAGAGTGATGGTCGTAGATTTCGCCATACTTCTTGTCGATACGAACCTGGCGACCACCCATGCCGTTGGCCTTCACCGGGTACGCGTTCTTGACCCAGTTACCGACGTCCAGGTTGTGGATGTGCTGTTCGCAGATGTGGTCACCACAGAGCCAGTTGTAGTAGTACCAGTTGCGCATCTGGTATTCCATTTCGCTCTTGGCCTGGGCTCGCGTGATTCGCGGATCCCAGACGCCCCCACCGTTCCAGTAGACTCGCAGAGCGATGATATCACCGATGGCACCATCGTGAATCCGCTTGATCGCTTCCAGGTAGGGAGCCTGGTGATGACGCTGCAGGCCGACACCGACCTTGAGCTTCTTCTCCTTGGCAATCTTGTTCGCTTCCAGAACCTGACGGACGCCTGGGGCATCGACAGCGACTGGCTTTTCCATGAAGATGTTTTTTCCGGCCTTCACTGCGTATTCGAAGTGAATCGGGCGGAAGCCAGGTGGCGTTGCGAGCAGCACCAGATCAACGCCGCTGTCGATCACTTTCTGATAGGCGTCAAAGCCCGTGAAGATCTTTTCGGGAGAAACCTGAACGCGATCTGCTTTGTCTTTCAGGCCACCCTTGATGCCATTCAGGACATTACGGGCTGCATCTTCGAAGGCATCGCCGACAGCGGTCAGCTTGACATTCCCGTTTGTCGACAAGGCTTGAGTGGCAGCGCCGGTTCCGCGACCGCCGCATCCAATCAGACCAACCTTGATTGTGTCGTCGCCGCTGGCGTAGACCGAACTGTTCAGGCCAAAGTTCGCAATTGCGGCAGTACCAAGTGCCGCGACACTGGATGTCTTCAGAAAATCGCGACGGCTGGATTCTGTGGAATGATCCATTGAGTTTCTCCGAGGATGCAGGTTCAGGTAGGAAAACAGACAATTCAGGTCCGGTAACTATTCTTCCAAAGTGACGCGTTCTTTGACGCCCTTGGGAACAACAGCATCCAGACGAAGATTCTTTCGCTCCTCTTCCGACGGAACTCGGAGCGGACGGACAATTCGGAAGCCAACAAACAAGGCATCCGTCATATACCACGCACTCTTGGGAAGCTGCGGGTCTTGTTCTTTCCATTCAGGATCAGATCCCAGTCGCGTGGCACTGCGAGCCTTATCAGGTTCGAACATCCAGGATCCACCCCGTGCGACGCGAGGATACTCTTCGTCAGCCAGGCAAAGCGGGAACAGAGTCGTCTTGTCGGTTGGGAACTTTGCATAGAACTCAGGTTCATATTTGTCCTGAACCCATTCAGCGACGTTGCCATGCATGTCAAACAGTCCCCAGGGATTTGGCTTCTTCTTGCCGACCGGGTGATACTTCTTCTCACCGTCGACAGCACTGTTTCCCGCATGCCAGGCATAGTCATCGATCTTGGAGACATCACCGAACGAATACGGAGTGGTCGTCCCTGCGCGGCAGGCGTATTCCCATTCCGCTTCGGTGGGCAGGCGATAGTAAACCCCTGTTTTTGCAGTCAGCCATTCGCAGTACTTCTTCGCGGCATGCTGAGTCATACAGATTGCCGGGTATCCGCCATCCTTACCCATTCCGAATGACATATCGGTGTAGGGTGGGGTTGGTTTCGTCACCGCATCCGCTCGCTTATCGAGTGGCGTCGGGGCGATGGACTGGAACTTACGCAGCTTGGCGTCCATCAGCAGAGACCACAGTTCAAACTCTTCCCAGGTAACTTCGTGTTTCCCCATCCAGAAGGGTTCGATCTTCACTTTGTGCTGTGGACCTTCGTCATCGGCTCGCCCCGCTTCGGTCTTGGGGCTCCCCATCAGAAACTCGCCGCCAGGAATAGGAACCATATCGAAGGTGACTTCGGTATGATCAATCTTCTGAGTGTACGGCTTCATTTCCTTTTCGGTCTTGGGTGCCTCATCAGCAGCAACCACAAAACCAGCAAAGCTGAGAACTCCAAGAGACATCAGACCTTGAAAAAAACGTTGTCGCATTCGTAGTCTCATCACTGGAAACGTTACCGCTCCACCAACTGGATTGCCTGGAAACATGGTCACACGTTCTCGGAAAGAAAATCTTCGAAACAGATTGCCGCAGCAACTCACACGCATCATTGCGTTCATCGCAATCGGTGTCGGGTTGCTGGGAAACTCCGTGATCGTCAGTGGAGAGGAACGTTTTGAGTTCCGCGAGCCCCATCTGGGGACGATCGTCACGTTGACACTATACGCGCCGAATGAAACAGCCGCAAATGAATCATCCCGGGCAGCATTCGCTCGCATTGAAGAATTGAACCAAATTCTCAGTGATTACAATCCTGACAGTGAAGTCATGAAATTGTGTCGGACTGCTGGAACCGGTCAGGCTGTTCCTGTCAGTCAGGACCTCTTTGACGTTCTGGCAAGATCGGTCGAGATTTCTGTTGCGACAGACGGAGCATTCGATGTCTCGATCTCTCCCGTCGTCAAACTGTGGCGTAGCGCCCGGCGAATTCGCAAATTGCCCAGCGAAAAGGAGCTGGCAGACGCCAAAGCTCTCGTCGGGTATCAGAATATCATTCTGAATGAAAAACAAAGGACCGTCGAATTACGTAAGAAGGGGATGCTGCTGGACTTCGGTGGAATCGCCAAAGGCTATATTGCGGAACAGACACGTGCCCTGCTGGCGGCTCGCGGCCTGCGAAGAACGCTCACCGCCGTCGCGGGTGACATTGCCGCCGGGGACGCACCACCGGGGCAAGATGGCTGGCGGATTGGCGTTGCGCCACTGGAAAAGGCCGATGGCGAACCCAGCCGTTATCTGCGATTGGTCAACAATTCTATTTCAACATCGGGCGACGCGTTCCAGTTCGTCGAGATTGCTGGAGTCCGATATTCCCACATCGTCGACCCCAAAACGGCACTCGGCCTGACACGGCGGAGCAGCGTGACAATCGTCGCCCCCCAGGGAAGTTCTGCCGACGGACTGGCAACCGCTGTCAGCGTCCTCGGACCGGAACGAGGTTTGAAGCTGATCGAGAAAATGAAGGGAATGGCGGCCTTAATCGTCGTGGCAGACGAGGCTGGAATCACTGTTCGTGAATCGTCTGAATTTGCGAAATTCGTGATTCCTTGAACGGACGAGGCCGGTCAATTTCCGTCCAGATGATTGCGAATTGAACAGTTCACGACACGGCTTTATCGGGTCAACTTCCAATTTGGACCGACCAAAAACAGACTCGGGACCTTGTGAAATGCTGTTTCTGTCCCGATTCATGCAAAACCGGGGTCAGATCTCTCAGAAACGTCAGACTTTCGCTCGTCAAAACCGCATTTCAGCGTCTGCCTCGCCTCCATCAGTCCAGACTTGTTGACTTTGCTCAGTGGCAACACGGGATTCCTTCGGATTTTTCGTGCATGGCACATCGACTGCGTGATGGAATCTTGTCGTCGAAACCAAACGCACAGGAGTTCATCATGGCAGTCTCAATGCAGCGAATCCTGTTTGTCACGGACTTCAGTGCGCCCGCCAGGAATGCTCAGCGCTACGCAGTCAACCTGGCGGAAACATTCGGAGCACAGCTTTACGTTCTCCATGCAGTCACCGAGGACGTCTTTGTCCCTGCACCTGATGTAGCAACTGTCTGGCTGCAGGCAGAAGTAGAACGGGCCAGAAAATCGCTGGTCGTTGAAGTGGAAGCGATCCAGACAACCAGGCCTGTCATACAGGATGTTGTTCAAGGGAACGCTGCACAGCAAATCATCCGTTACGCAGCCGAACAAACGATCGACTTGATCGTCCTGGGGACTCACGGAAGGACGGGGCTGTCTCGGTTCCTGCTGGGGAGCGTCGCAGAAAAAGTCGTCCGGCTGGCAACCTGCCCCGTACTGACGGTCCATCCGACGGGCCATCAATTCGTTCTGGAAAAGTGATCAAAACGAGAGACCACATCGCTGCGGCGAGTGGTGCTTTCTAAGCAGTTTAACTGTCGCCTGATATTCCCTTCACAAACAAGTTGGCCGTTCTATTCAGGCGACATTCCCGGGCCTAAACACACGCATTCAGGAGTCAAAAGGTGGATCCGCACAATCTGATTTGTGTCTACAACTCGAACAATCCAGCAAAAGCCGAAATGGTTCGCAATCTGCTTGAAGCGGATGGAATTCGGGCGGTTACGGCGGATACTCACAACCCGTTTCCAGGTCTTTCCATCATGCCGTCGGAAGTGTTCGTCGAACAGCTCAACAAGTCACAGGCACTCGAAGTGATTGCGGATGCCGAACGAAATCATGTGGATACATCCGACGACGATGACGCTGACGAGTAAAAGTAGAACCGGTCCGTTTTCATACGGGTTCGCCTGAACTCAAAGGATCTTTTCCATGCTCAAGATACTCTTTCCAACGGATTATTCCGACTGCAGCGTTGAAGCCATTCGATATGCCGTGGCGCTAGCGGGCGACGCGAATGGTTCGCTTCTGGTACTGCATGTCGTTGAGCCCATTTCGCCTTACCTCGTTCCAGAATCACCTGCAGACGAAAGCCGACACCGGAACGAGTTCATGGCCGTCCTGCAGAAGTTACTTGCCGAGCAGCCATCGGTCACGTGCGACGAAGAAACCGTAATCATGGGAGACCCGGTTTCGACAATCGTTCGTGTCGCTGAAGAGGAACATGTTGACCTGGTCGTCATGGGGACGATCGGTCGAACGGGTGTCAAACGAATGCTGCTGGGCAGTGTCGCCGAAGAAGTCGTGCGACGCGCTCCGTGTCCAGTGCTGACTTTGAAGTCGCCGTCACCAGAAGAGGCCTCGCGAAAAACTCGTGCCGAGGCCGTTCGAAGCTGGCCCGCCGTTGAGCCTCAATCAAGTGATGTCGAAGTCGCTGGCAACCTCCCCGAGGAAGATGCCGATAACCCGGCTCTTTCCTTGCTCGCACGCGCCGTCAAGGCTCGTGCTTCGGACATTCATCTCGATCCGCAAGGTGATGAGCTTCTGGTTCGCTTTCGCGTCGATGGCAGAATGCGGGACTACTGCAAGATGAGTCGGGCGATTGGCCATAGTGTCGCCACTCAACTGAAACTGATGGCCAATCTCGATATTGCAGACCCGTTTCATCCCAAGGAAGGCCGCCTGACTTTACCCGAGACATTCCAGGGGATTGATGTCCGCATCACTGCGGTTCCTGTTGCCATAGGCGAGGCAATATCCCTGCGAATTCTGAGTCATGACCGCCTTGTTCGACCGCTTCAGCATCTCGGCCTGACGACTGATGCCCTGAAACTGGTGCAGCGAATGCTTGGACATGGCGAGGGGATCGTCCTGGTGACAGGGCCGACGGGTTCTGGCAAAACAACGACCATGTATTCGATGTTACGCGCCCTCGACGATGGGTCTCGCAATATCGTTTCGATTGAAGATCCCGTCGAGTTTGTGACACCCAGTTTTCGACAACTGGCCGTTGATCTACGTCACGGAATCACGATGACGAGTGGTCTGAAGACGCTGCTGCGTCTGGACCCTGATGTCGTGTTTGTCAGCGAAATTCGCGATGTCGAAGCGGCCGATACCGCGATGCGAGCTGCCAGTTCGGGAAAATACGTTTTCACGAGTCTTCACACGCGGGATGTCACGTCCACGATTACCGCGCTGCGTGATCTGCATATCGATAATCGGTCGCTCGGTGGCAACCTGACTGGAATCATTTCTCAGCGGCTGATTCGGCGCTTGTGTCGCGAATGCTGCCGAACGGAAAACCCGACAGCTGCAGAAGCAGATTCGTTCTCAAGGCATGGCATTGTCATCCCCCAGGAGATCGGTCGACCTGTCGGCTGCCCACGCTGCTTAAACACGGGGTATTACGATCGCGTCGGTGTTTTCGAAGTCGTCATTCCTGAGAAGGACATCCTGCATACAATTGAGAATGGTGGATCCGAAGAGGAATTGCGAAGTGCCATTCGTTCACACGGAGCATGTAGCCTGGAACGTGATGCTCTGGAAAAAGTCGCCGAAGGAATCACCAGTATGGAAGAATTCTACGCGATGACTTCGATCAAAATGCAAGAATGAGAACGAATTGCCATCGTGGCGTCTCGCACTAGCAGGCCGTGGCAAAAGGGGTCAGACCCTTTGGAGGGAAGTCAATTTGACTTGGAAATCGCGTGCCCGGAGAGGGTCAGACCCCTTTTGCCACGGCCTGCTCGCTGAAATGAATTCAACGTGACAACAGACGGAAGTACATCATGGATATGATTCGCCGAATCTTGTGCCCGACTGACTTTTCGACAACCGCCAGCAATGCGATGCGCTATGCCGAGAGGCTGGCCATGCAAATCGGTGCGGATCTGTACCTGGTCCATGCGTTCGACACCCCCGTTGAAATGACGCTGGCCGGGCAATCTCAGCCGCTTGACATCAATCATCAAACCCAACTGAATCAGTTGCTGGTTGATTCACCACTAGCAAACCGGGTCATCCGGATTTTGCATGCGGGACCAGCGGGCGAGGTTGCCTGCTGGCTGGCACAGGAACACAAATGTGATCTGATCATTATGGGAACTCATGGTCGCAGCGGGCTGACTCATCTGTTTTTTGGTAGTATTGCGGAGTACGTTCTGCGAAACGCACGATGTCCGGTACTGACCATCCGCGACCGGCCCGAATTGGAACCGCCGCTTCAGCAACCGCTGGTGATTCCGATCAAGGCTCCGCGGTTCATGTGATTGAGTCTGAGGTTTTCCAGGAATTGACATGAGTTCACTCAACATGATCGCCAGCAGTGAATTCCTGCGAGCGATCCCGGCAGAACTTCACTCGCATCTGGAACAACTGGTTCAACAACGCAGTTATTCGCCGGGATCTTCGTTGTTTTCAGAAGGGGCGCATCACGACGAATTTCACATCATCGTCTCGGGTCACGTTCGACTCGACATGCATGTCCCCCGTCGAGGTCGGATTCCAATCCTGACAATTGGGCCCGGCGATGTTCTGGCATGGTCTGCACTCCTCGGTCATGGCGTCATGACGTCGTCCGCGATTGCGCTGGATCCGATTCAGACAGTCGCTTTTCCAGGTGAGGCACTTCGCGAGTTGTGTGAGTCGCATCACGAGATCGGTTACCACATCATGCGACAACTGGCCACATCGTTGTCACGAAGACTGGTTGCCACGCGACTACAGTTGCTGGATCTGTTTGCGGATCATGCTCCGGTCGATCTGACATCTGCCATTGGACGGCCGGGAGATCCAGAATGTTGAACGCCAACAGATGTGGAACCAGCGTGCGAACTTCGCCAAAATGGCCGACACGCGGTCTGTATCGTTGGTCGACTGAAACAGCAGTGCCCGGTAGTTCACAGGTTCGTATGCGACAATGACGACTTCCGTTCCCTCATCACCGCTGGTTATTGCTAAGCCGCAACTTCAAAAGTTGATCGACGAATTGAGGAAGCGCGGCTATTCCGTTGCTGGGCCGACCATCGATCAAGAAGCGATCGTCTACGACGAAATCACTTCCATCGAACAATTGCCGCGTGGATGGACGGATGAGCAGGCACCCGGAATGTATCGCCTGAAACAGATCGGTGACGATTCCTGGTTTGGATTTGTTGTTGGACCTCATTCGTGGAAGAAGTATCTGTTTCCTCCACGCGAAGTATTGTTGACGGCCGAAAAGACCCCTTCTGGCTGGAGTTTTGTCCCGCGAGCGAACGAGAACGCAAAACGGGCATTACTGGGGGTACGAGCGTGTGAACTGGCGGCGATCCAGGTTCAGGACCGCGTGTTCCTGGAAGGACCTTTTCAGGATCCTATCTATCGTCAGCGTCGCGAACAGTTGTTCGTCATTGCCGTGAACTGTACTCAAGCCGCCAGTACGTGCTTTTGCACATCCATGAAGACGGGGCCTGAATGCCGACAGGGATTCGATCTGGCACTGACAGAGATCGATAACGCATTTCTGGTTGATGTCGGTTCAGATCTCGGACAGGACTTACTGAAAGCCTGCGACTTTACTGCGGCGAATCCCGATCAATGTGAAGCTGGTGTACAGGCTCGGCAGCAAGCAGTCGATCAGATCGTGCGTCAGATGTCGACCGACGGGCTTCCGCAGATGCTTCTGGAGAATCTTGATCACTCGCACTGGAAAGAAGTGGGTGACCGCTGCCTGTCATGCACAAACTGTACTATGGTCTGCCCGACTTGCTTCTGTTCATCAGTCGTTGAAGTCCGTGACCTGAACATGGATCGGGTCCAGCGCGAGCGAGTCTGGGATTCGTGTTTCAATCCAGATTTCAGTTACCTGGGAGGGTCACCGGTTCGTGACGATACACCCTCGCGCTATCGTCAATGGCTGACTCATAAGCTTGGCTCATGGCATCAGCAGTTCGGAACATCGGGCTGTGTCGGCTGTGGCCGTTGCATTACCTGGTGCCCAGTCGGAATTGATATCACCGAAGAAGTCGCGACTCTTCAGGAGGAGACTCGATGAGTCCATGGCCGTCTCCTTCATCGATCCAGCGGGCCAACCCCTGGCATACTCAGACTGTCAGAATTGACGACATCGTTCAAGAGACAGAAGGGATTGCTACCTATCGTTTGAGTCATCTGCCGACAGACGATCAGGATTACCGTTTCATCCCTGGCCAGTTCAACATGCTCTATCTGCCAGGGGTGGGTGAATCGGCGATTTCTATGAGTGGCGATCCCGAAGAGAGTCTCTGTTGGATTCATACGGTCCGGGTCGCGGGAAATGTGACTCGAACCCTGGCCGGATTAGAAATCGGCCAGACGCTGGGACTGCGAGGCCCATTTGGTACAGGTTGGCCGGTTGACACACTTCTGGGGCAGGATGTTGTCGTCGTCGCAGGCGGACTTGGACTGGCGCCGCTGCGACCATTGCTCTATTACTTCACGAAACATCGAGAACAGTTCGGATCAATTCGTGTGATTTGTGGCGCAAGGACGCCCGATGGTCTGCTATTTCAAACGGAATACGCTGGCTGGAAACAACAGGGACTCGACATTCAATTGACAGTTGATCGGCCGACGCCTGATTGGACAGGACAGATTGGCGTCGTGACGTTGCTCATCGATCGGATGAATCTGACTCGCCCCGCAGCGACGTCACTGGTGACATGCGGGCCCGAGGTCATGATGAAGTACGCTGCGCTAAGTGCCATCAAGCGCGGCATCCCCGCTGAAAACATCTGGGTATCGCTTGAGCGAAATATGCAGTGTGCAGCAGGGCTTTGCGGCCATTGTCAACTCGGGCCGGAGTTCATCTGTAAGGACGGGCCTGTCTTGCGATATGATCGCGTCGGGCACTTTCTATTCGTGGAGCGACTCTGATGGCCAAATCGCGAAAGCCACGACTGGCGGTCTTCAAGTTCGCCTCATGCGATGGTTGTCAGTTGTCACTCCTCGACGCCGAAGATGAGCTGCTGGCGGTCTGCGATCTTGTAGAACTGGCAAACTTCGCAGAAGCGAGCAGTGACTTGGGGGCAGGTCCGTATGATGTGGCACTCGTAGAAGGTTCGATCACAACGCCGGAAGATGCCGAACGGATTCAGCGAGTTCGAGTCGATTCCAGGTACCTGATTACAATCGGTGCCTGTGCAACGGCGGGTGGCATTCAGGCCCTGCGGAACTGGGGGCAAATCGAAGAAATGGTGCAGGCGGTTTATCCGACGCCCGCGTTTATCAAGACGCTGAACACGTCAACACCGATTGCTGATCACGTTCATGTCGATTTCGAACTTCATGGTTGCCCGATCAACCAGCATCAATTGATCGAAGTCCTGGTCGCAGTTGTCGAGGGTCGTCAGCCGCGCATCGCATCACACAGTGTCTGCCTGGACTGCAAACGACGCGGAAATGTCTGTCATGTCGTCGCGAGTTCCATTCCCTGCCTCGGTCCAATCACCCAATCAGGCTGTGGAGCAATCTGTCCGACGTACAATCGTGGGTGCTATGGTTGTTACGGACCATCGCAACAGGCGAACACTTCGGCACTGGTGCGACAGTTCCGGCATCAAGGTCAATCGTGTGAGCAACTCGTGCCGCTGTTAAGAAACTTCAATGCTGCGTCGTCCGTGTTTCGAGAGGCATCGAACGAACTGGCGGCAATCATTGATCCTTCAAAAGCGATGGGTTGAAACTGGAGTCCAATGAACGCTCGCAGCCCGTGGCAAAAGGGGTCAGACCCTCTCAGGGCATACGATTTCCAAGTCAAATCAACTGCCCTCCAAAGGGTCTGACCCCTTTTGCCACGGGCTACCAGACGATTATGAGCACAGAGCGACGAAGGCTACTTTATGGCTGCTGTTAATTCTGAAACGATCACCGTACCAATTCTGACTCGCGTCGAAGGTGAGGGGGGAGTCACCATTCGCACGCGTCAGGGGGCGATCGAAGAAGTTCAATTGAACATCTTCGAGCCACCCCGACTGTTTGAAGCCTTGCTGCGAGGCCGCCCGCTTGAGGATGTTCCTGATATCACGGCCCGGATCTGCGGGATCTGTCCTGTCGCGTATCAGATGAGTTCCGTCCACGCATTGGAATCTGCACTGGGATTCCATGTCACTCCAGAGATTCGCCGATTACGCCGGTTATTGTATTGCGGTGAATGGATCGAGAGTCACGGCTTGCATGTTCATTTGCTGCATGCACCCGACTTTTTTGGAGTCGCCAGTGGAATTGAACTCGCCAGGCAGTTTCCAAAAGAAGTCCAGCGAGGACTGCAGTTAAAGAAGTTTGGCAATCGCCTGTTGGAGGCATTGGGAGGACGCGCGATTCATCCCGTGAATGTCACGGTTGGTGGCTTTCATCGGTTACCGCGACGCGAAGAGCTGGCACGACTGATTCCCGATTTTGAATGGGGGCTTCAGGCAGCAATCGATGCCACGCGGTGGTTTGCCGGATTCACATTCCCCGATTTTCAACAACAGTACGACTTTGTCGCACTCAGCCATCCTGATGAATACGCGATGAATGAAGGAGACATTGTCTCAAGCACTGGAATGATGATTTCTGTTGACCAGTATGATCACCACTTCAAAGAGCACCATGTGGCTCATTCCACGGCTCTGCATTCTGTGCGACGCGAAACGAATCTTCCCTATTTTCTGGGGCCGCTCGCGAGAGTGAATCTGAATCGTGACCAATTGTCTCCCTCAGCGAAACGGCTGGCAGACGAGTTGAAGTTTCCTGCGGACTGTCACAATCCGTTTCAGAATATCGTAGCGCGAGGCCTGGAACTTGTGCATGCCTACGAGGAATCTCTGAGTATTCTTAAGGATTATCATCCATCTGGCACAGCTCGCGTTGAGTACCAACCGGCAAAGGGATCAGGGTTTGCAGCAACGGAAGCTCCGCGAGGGTTATTGTTTCACCATTATACAATCGATGACGACGGCAAGATTGTCAGTGCCCGCATTATTCCTCCGACATCACAGAACCAGGGGCAGATTGAACGGGATGTCACGGACTATTTGACTCAGCGTTTGCCAGCGGCTTCAGGTCGCGAGCAACTCGCCACAGATGCGGAGCGGCTGGTCCGTACGTACGATCCTTGTATCAGTTGCTCAACCCATTTCCTGAAGGTGCGGTGGGAGGAAGTATCGTGAATTGCGTCCAGCAGGTACGCAATCTGTTCGACCTGACTTCGGGGACAGCCTCGTGAATGGCAATACAGAACGAGCTGAAACCAAAGTCGCCTTAGGACCACCACCGCTGATTGTGGGCCTTGGCAGCCATCACGGTGACGATCGAGCGGGCTGGATGGTGATCGAACAATTGGAAGCAATTGGCCATCCTGCTGAATTTCTGCTGCGGATCGCGCATTCGGTCGACCTGCTCGACAGAGCCTCGCCAGGCCAGCCACTGATCGTCTGCGATGCCTGTCAGGGATCAGGAACCGCGGGACGTATCACGCGATGGCTCTGGCCCTCAGATCAGATAGTCACGCTACGACACTGCGGGACGCATGACCTGTCGCTGGGAGAAGTTCTGCAACTCGGACGGACGCTGAACTGCTTGCCCGAGCGAATTGAGATCTGGGGAATTGAGGGCATAAACTGGAGTTCCGCCAGCGAACCGTCGCAGGCCGTCAAACAGTCTGTCGTCGAACTGGCACAACGACTCAGCGGAGTCGAACGCCATGCATGAACGGTCACTCGTTCGTTCACTGATCGCACAGGTGAACGAAGAACTTCGAAATCGCGGTCTAACATCCGATAGCCAAACGAGTCAGACCCTCTCCGGGCATACGACTTCTAATTCAGATCGACTGCCCTCCAAAGGGTCTGACCCTTTTGACCACGGGATGCGAACGCACCTTCAAGGAATTCGACTGGAAATCGGCGAGTTTTCCGGGGTCGAGCCGAGCCTGATACAATTGGCGTTTGAAGAAATGGCCCTCGAAGCCTGGGGTCATGCCGTCGAACTTGATCTGGAGATCATTCCACTGACAGCCGAATGCCTGACGTGCAAAACACGTTTTCGAGTTGAGGCCTTCCGTTTTGTCTGTTCCGATTGCCATGGGACGAACGTCCAGATCCGTAGCGGCGAGCAGATGCAACTCGTGAGCCTCGACATTGAGCCTATCGGCACATCAGAGAGCACTACCGTATGACCATTCAAACCATTCCCGTACAAAAGGACCTGCAGGCGACTCGTCGTGCTGCCGCTGATGCCTGGCGAAGTGAGCTTTCGAAGCGAGGCATTCTGTGCGTCAACCTGATTTCATCACCAGGTGCCGGAAAAACCAGTCTGTTACAAGCGACAGCCCGACACTGGGCGGGTACAGCGAAAATGGCTGTCCTGGTCGGTGACATCGCCACGGATCGTGATGCACAGCGTCTGGCTCCGCTGGTTCCTGTCCGTCAGTTAACGACTGGGGGTGCCTGTCATCTTGAACTGCCATTGGTCCAGACAGGTTTCGGGCAATTGGCACCAGAGGAACTGGAAGGACTCGAATTTCTGTTCGTTGAGAATGTAGGCAATCTTGTCTGTCCCGCATCGCACGATCTGGGGGAGCACATGCGAGTCGTGGTGTTGAGTGTCACGGAAGGAGACGACAAGCCCGGCAAGTATCCCAAAGCATTCCGAACGAGCGACGCCTGTGTGATCAACAAGATCGACCTGTTGCCGTACGTCCCTTTTTCGCTGGACGCCGTCACCACCGATGCACATGCCGTTCGAGGTGACCTTCCCGTGCTGCCGGTTTCGGCATTCAAAGGGGATGGCATCTCAGCCTGGTGCGAGTTTCTACGACAGAAGCGAGAGGAATTCCTGAAGTAGGTGCATTACTCCTGCAGGCGATAGAATCGCCTGCAGGTACAAACGCTCGGACTCGGCGCGTTCTTCCAGAAACAATATCTCTGTTTCAACTCAGGCAACGTGCTATTTGCGGCCAGCAGTTGCTGATCCACTGCTGGTTCCCTTTCGCCAGGCCCAAAGCTGGCGGGCTTCACCCTGCCGTTTTCCGGGACCAGCCGAACAATACACAATCACATCTTCCTGAGGAGCCATCCAGAGGGGGCCATCAATCGGCCCCGTTTTGGCAACGTCTGCCCATACTTCGTTTTGCCCGAATGGATGGTTTGCAGATTCCCTCGCGACGACGACCACGCCAGTTTCGATGCCGGAATAGGCCCTCATTCCGTTTGCCGAGATGAACCAGAGCGGCCAGGGGTCATGACAGGCTACAAGCTGCACGGGTTCAAACTGGCCCTGAGGGTTTCTTGACGCCAACCACAACAAGCGACTGGGCGGATCAATTCGCTGCCGAGCGAAACAAAAGACGCCAGCATTGATGAACTGAGGAATGGCGACTCGCTCATCAGAATCGATTGCCGTTGACGCAAAGCAGGGTTCAGCCGCACTGAACTCTGCATCCACACTGGCACGGAAACTCCGCATCAGTTGTGGCTTTTCATCAGAACGAACAAAGATCAATTCCAGAAGATTCGGCGACAGCGTCGGATACGCGTCGCATTCGGTTGACTGACAGCCAACAATCAGCGTCGGCGGCCCAAACGGTTCACTCACGCTGGATCGACGTGCCTGATATAAATCGAATCCCGTCTCCAGATTTGCCATGTGTGCGAAAACGATTGTCTTTAGATCGGCAGAAAGGACGGGTGAGAACGCATTCGAAATCTCTTCCAGGCCGGGTAACAGCGTTGCTGTTTCTGGAGCCAGATCGGGCATCGACGGCGCTGCAGGAGGCAGTGCCTTAAGCAAATGAGATGGGCTGGCGATTCCCGCCGATGCGGCGGTCATCTTGTGTTGAGGAAACCGAGCATTGCGACTCGACCACCAGATTGCCGTCACGGCAATGACGGCCACGGTCCCGACAGCGATGCTCGTGCGTCTCCATCGCCGGCTTTCAGCCGGTTGGGAGTCATCAGCGTCTTCGACAGGAGTGATTGTCCTGGCAATAGCCTCGGCAGCCGCTGCGGCGCTTCGAGCACCCCCCGGCCGCTTCGACTTTTTATTCGTGTTCGTCGCGCTGCTACCAGAGGATTGGGATGAGTTCACAGTACCAGAGACCCCGTCTCCCTGACGAGCGGCCCGAAACAGACCGATCACTTTCTCTGCTGGCTCCCAGGCCGTCTGTCCTTCGCGCCGCACAAGGTCGGATTCACCCACTGTCCCGAGACGTACCAGGTCC
Source organism: uncultured Schlesneria sp. (assembly GCA_963977965.1). Classification (GTDB taxonomy): domain Bacteria; phylum Planctomycetota; class Planctomycetia; order Planctomycetales; family Planctomycetaceae; genus Schlesneria. The sequence goes on along the minus strand of CAXBSB010000036.1, from coordinate 10,441 downwards.
ACCAGGTCTGACCAGCTCAGTGGTCCCATCTGCTCACCCAGAACCTGACAATACCACTGTGATGCCATATCACGCACTTTACGGCTGAAGGATTACGATCGGACTATCTGAAGTCGTATGCACGGCGGAATCGGATCTTGCAGAGTCCTTTCTCTCTGGTGGTTACTTACTCTGACAATGGTCCCTGCGCCAGTGGCCCTTCGATGGATCCTCCCTGAGGGCTGACCAGCCGGGCATATACGCGACCATCCACCAGGTCTGACACAAACTTGATGTGCCCATCACAAAATACGGCGTTGACTCCACCTGTATGGTAGGACGATGGCCAGGGGGCTTCCCCCTCTGCCTGTTGCAGGCTCGCGTTAATCGACTCCTGCCGATACGGGTCCTGCGTGTGATCGTTTCCGCGCGAGTAGTCTACGTTTCCAGGAGAGCATGATCCGTTCTTGCAGATATAGCTGCTCAAGTAGAAAGCAATCCGTCGAGGATTGGCCGAACTCCAGGTATCTCCGCTGGCTGGATCGTATCCCGCGCGAACGTTTTCCATCATGCACAACGTCTGGCTGGTACCATCGGAAATGTCTTCGATGCGATGGTGTCGCACCGTACCAACCCCGATCGGCCAGTTCTCAACGAAGAATACACCGAGCATCAGGAACAGGTCGCGGTCTGTCGGCTTCCCATCGTCCACTCCGACGGGAGCACACGTCACGCCGTTGCCATTCAGGTCCAGAGGTTGAAATGCAGCCGCGTTCGAAACGTGCAGTCCCACCGGGCAATCAATGGGCTCGGTCCAGCCGATTCCTCCGTTAACGACATAACTCAAATTGGGTTGCCCCGGTTCCGCCTAAATGTCACTGGGGCAAGCCAGGACAGGCAACGACACTCGCGCTGCCTGCCGATTCACGGGATCACTCGCCGGCCGCTTCGGATCCCATTTCTGACTGACATTGGTCTGGTCGAGATAGGGCAACAGTTGAACAACCCAGTTCCCCTGCAAGTCACCCGTCGCTCCGAACAGGGCTGTCGCGGGGAACCGCTGATGCTCACCCGCAAAACCCTGCATCGCCAGCGCCAGGTTTTTGAATCGACTCTGACAGTCCAACTGCCGCGCTGCACTTCGAGCTTTCATGATCGCGGGCATGATCAGCGCCAGGAGCAGCGCAATAATGCTGAGGCACACGAGAAGTTCGACGATCGTAAACGCACGTCGCGATCTCTTTGCAACGCTATGATTCTTTTGCATTCGCGGACTCACAGTCGTCGAGGTTTACAGTCGATCTGGACCATGCCTTTTGCCACGGGCTGCTGGCACGCCGATCTGCGTAACGGCGATTATTATCGTGAATAAACGAAGCGTTGTACACAGGTTACATCGATATCAGAATAATCGAATAATCGCTTTTTCAAAGTCGGGTGGAGTCACTCTGGTCGATTGTAGTGATGTCTGTGTCCGATCTGCTGTTCTTCAGGCAATACGGGAGGGCGAGACACCTCACCCTCCCGGTTCTGGGATCCCACGACCGTGCCTTGCATCCGTACGATTCGGCATTGGGATCGACGTGCTCAGGATCCGCAACGTCCATTTCACGGAGCCACGTACTCGACGTCGTCATGCGCGGACCGTGGAATCATTCCGTACGAAGTCTGAAAGAATCGGACGGCTTTTGAAACCGTCCGACGTGAATGGAGTGAACCAGTGGAGTTCTTTTATTTCCCCTGGTCGATCACCTTCAACATTGTATCAGCAACGAATTTGTTTCCGGCGTCATTCAAGTGAACCCGGTCAGTCGTCAGAATCCCCTTGTCGGCGTTTTCAGCGTTATTTTCCTTCAAATAATCCAGAAATGCCTTTCGCAGATCACACAACGGAAGCTTCAGTTCCTTCGCCAGATTGCGGCTGATGTCTGAGTATTGATCGAGGCGTTGATCAAGCTTGTTGCCGCCGTCCTTCTTCTCGCCAATCACAGTAGGAGTGCAGACCACAACTTTTGCACCCGCTTCTGTGCAGCGACCGATCACTTCCTTCAAACCGGCCGCGAATGCTTCGGGCAGGGTTCCACGGGCCGGATCATTTTCACCGTGCCAGACATCATTGATCCCGATGTAAATGACGACGAGCGTCGGTTTACGGGACAGGACATCTTTTTCCAGACGTCGCTGCAGATCAGGAACTTTATTGCCGCTGATCCCGGCACCGATCACTTCGAGTTCCAGGTCGGCATGTTTCTCGGTCAATGTTTTGCGGATCAGACGCACATAGCCCTTGTCATGACTGTCGCCACCTTGCGTAATCGAATCGCCCAGGAAAACGATTCGATCACCCTTCTTCAAAGTGACCCCGGATTCGTCCGCCAGGCCAACCTTCGCGATCAGACTGAACATCGCTGCTGCCACTAAACAGGAAAACAAAGCGCGAGACATTGAGGACTCCCTATCATGGATTTCAAGGATGCAAAACACTGCCACACGAATCTTACCGACGGACATTCCTGAGGGCGAAGGACTCGCGAAAAAAAGGACACGACAAACAATGAAGCTATCGAGACTCGACGGTTTTCAGGAACTTGAGTCTACAGAAAGTCGGCGACCACTCGGTCAGCAACGAATCGACCTTCGCGAGTCAAACGGATTCCGGACTCATCAGATTCGAGCCATCCCCGCGAAGCGTTTTCAGATATCGCATCCGCGGCGAAATCCTTCAATTCCAGGCCAGTGCGACGGAAGAAGTCTTCGCTCACTATTCCATCGCAACGCCGCAGACCCAGAAACAAGAGTTCCCGGGCGCGATGAATCGGTTCCAATTCTTCTGCATCCACTACGGGAGATTCACCCCGTTCGATTCGAGCCAGCCATCCCAGCACGCTGCGAATGTTGGTTTCTCGCCGTCCATCGAGATAACGCGCGGCACCGGGACCAAAGGCCCAGTATTCATCACCGGCCCAATAAACTTCATTGTGCCGACACCGAAACCCTAGTTTAGCGAAGTTCGAAATCTCGTATTGCTCGAAACCTGCTGTCTCAAGTTCTTCGATCGCAAGCGCGTATTGATCTCGCTCGAGTCCCTCGTCGATCGGCGTGAGTTCTCCGCGATCCCGTCGAGTCCCAAACGCGGTTCCTGCTTCCCAGGTCAGTCCATACGTTGAGATATGTTGAGGTCCCTGATCAATGGCCTGGCGCAATGTCTGTTGCCAGTCATGCAGATTCTGCCCGGGGACACCGAAGATCAGGTCCAGTGAAATATTCGTACATCGACGTCGTAACCGATCGATAACGCGATCGATATCCGTTGGCGAGTGATCTCGTTCAAGAAGTTTCAGTGCATCGGGCGAGAACGACTGAATCCCCAGACTGATTCGGTTCACACCCGCATCAGCCAGCATCGCGATTTTCTCGTCGGTTAAATCCAACGGGTTCGCTTCGACACTCACTTCTGCATCTACAGCCAGTTGAAATCGCGAGCGAACAATTCGGAACATCTCACGCAACTGATCGCATGAGGGGTGAGTCGGCGTGCCACCTCCGAAAAACAGCGTGTCAATTTCCGTCAGGGAGTCTGCTGGCAAACCCGCAGACTCGATCTCGCGCTGCAAGGCACGCAGATAATCCCCGATCAGATCATCGCGGCCTGCGATCAGCGTGAAATCGCAATACCCGCACCGATGAGCACAAAACGGCACGTGGATGTAAGCGGATCGCGCCATTGTCGGGTTGCTTCGCAATTCAGACTTTCAGCCCAACAGCAGGGAACGATCACCCTGAAACACAGATTCTCTGTTCAGTGGGCTGACAACTATCCCTTCGACTGGTTTCGTTTTCGATACAATTCCCGAAAGCTCTCCTTCGGCATAGGAGGCAACTCGCGCTGTTTTCCCCACGGATTCAGGCCGTTGTAAACGAGAAATCGTGGCAGCTTCGGGACCAGCCAACGACCGACTTTGCCAGCCGTTGAGAAGAGCCATGTACTCCCCAGCAGAATTCTCGCAAACTTCATGCTGAGACGTTTTTTCCAAGGCAACAGGCCTCGGACGGCAATCTCTTTACGCCATGTCAACAATTGAGTGTGCAGATCAATTTTGACCGGGCAGACATCGCTGCACGATCCACACAGGCTGCAGGCAAACGGCAGACTCTTGTGTGTCTTTGCATCGCGCGATGGGGCGAGGATCGAGCCGATGGGTCCGGGGACTGTTGTCTCATAGCTGTGGCCGCCGCTGCGGCGATAGACCGGACAGGTATTCATGCAGGCACCACAGCGAATGCAGTTCAGTGACCGCCGGAAATCAGACGACCCGAGAATGTCGCTGCGTCCGTTGTCGACCAGCACGATGTGCATTTCGCCGCCCGACATAGGTCCATGGAAGTGCGAGGAATAAGTCGTGATCGGCTGGCCAGTCGCCGACCGAGCCAGCAGTCTCAGGAAAACTCCCAGATCTGCCGCACGTGGAATGATTTTTTCAATCCCCATGCAGGCGATATGGACTTTGGGCAGTGATACCCCCAGATCCGCGTTCCCCTCATTCGTGCAAACGACGAACCCACCTGTTTCCGCAATGGCAAAGTTGACGCCGGTAATCCCCACATCAGCGTTCAGGAATTTCCGCCGCAGTTCATCTCGGGCCGCATTCACCAGGTACGGCGGGTCGGTGGCACCTGCATCCGTTCCCAGATGCTTGTGAAACAACTCACCAATCTCTTCTCGCTTGATATGAATCGCCGGCATGACGATATGTGACGGGGGCTCATGACGCAGTTGAACAATCCACTCGCCCAGATCGGTATCAACGACTTCAACCCCATGACGTTCCAGGAACGGATTCAGGTGGCACTCTTCCGTCAACATCGATTTGCTTTTGACAACCTTTGTGGCACCGTGCTTTTTCAGGATGTCAAGGACGATCTGGTTGTGTTCTGCGGGTGTCCGAGCCCAGTGCACCACGGCTCCCATTCGGGTCGCGTTGCGTTCAAACTGTTCGAGGTAATCGCCCAGTCTTGACATTGCGTGCTGCTTGATCGCCGACGCTCTGGCTCGCAACTCTTCCCATTCCGGCAGGGTTGAGGCGGCTTTGTCTCGCTTCGATCGCACGAACCACAGTGACTGGTCATGCCAGTGAGCACGCGAATCGTTCGCCACAAATTCCGTGGCGTTGTCGGGATGCTCGTGATGTATCGTCAAAGTGTCTGACAAGATCAACTGTCCTTTTTCAATTGCGGCTGTCGGCCGGCCAGGATCTCGGCGACATGCATCACCTGAATCGGCTTTTTCTGTCGATTGATCAATCCGTATAAGTGCATCAGGCATGACATGTCACCTGCGGTCATGACTTCTGCCCCGGCCTGCTCGTGATCGTGGATTCGATCCAGCCCCATCATGCACGAAACCGCTTCTTCGGCCACTGCGAATGTCCCACCGAATCCGCAGCACTCGTCCGGCCGTTGCAATGGAACCAGCTCGATCCCTTCCAGTCCTGCCAGTAACTGTCCCGCCTTGTTGAAGCGGTTGACCATCATTTCGCTCGACGAGCCCAATCGCAGTTCGCGTAGCCCGTGACAACTGTTGTGCAGCCCGACCTTGTACGGAAAACGTCCTTCAATCCTGGTGACTTTCAGGACATCGACCAGGAATTCGCACAATTCGAATGTTTTCTTGCGAAGTTGCTCGTATCCCACGCGCCCGTGCAGCAGCTCTTCGTAATGATGAGTCACCATCGCCGTACAACTTCCCGACGGACAGACGACGTATTCATATTCGCCGAAGATGGAAAGAAATTTCTCAGCCAGCGGCCGGGCGTCGTCCGAACAGCCCGTGTTTGCCATTGGCTGGCCGCAACAGGTTTGAGCAGACGGAAAATGAACGTCGCATCCCAACCGTTCGAGCAGTTCCAAAGTCGCCATGGCGACTTGCGGATAAAGCTGATCCATGTAACACGGAATGAACAGGCCAACACGAGGCATCGGAAAACTTTCATTTCAAGCGAGAACGAATGTCGGCGAGGATTATAGTCAAGTCGTCGCCGTCTGCGTACCAATCGGCTGAAACGTGACGACAGGTGATTCGTCTGGACGATATCGCTAGACTTTCAAAGCCAGGAATCACCGTGAATTCCATGCTCGGGTTGCGAAAATGCAAGATTTCGCGATCTGCAGGCTGGAAGCTACGATCCGATCGAGTTCGATTTTTAAGAGTGAAGGTTTCGATGACTTCTCGCGACGATATTCTGTCGGCGATCCGCAAACGGCTTCCTGAGGCGGTCCCATTGCCGGATCTGACTGGACCATGGATTCAGTATCCTGATCCGATCGCCCAGTTCAGCAGCGTTCTCGAAATGATCGGTGGACGTTGTATCCGGGTTCCAGATCTTTCGGCGATCGATACTGCCCTGCAGTCCGTTCCTGCCTACACGAGTGCCAAGCAGATCGTCTCGACGATTCCCGGTGTCGGCAGACCGACGGTCGACCTGAATTCGATCGATGATCCTCATACCTTGGAGGATATCGATTTCGCGATCCTGACAGGCCAGTTCGCCATTGCTGAAAACGCAGCAATCTGGGTCGGCGATGAGACGGTAAAGCATCGCGCGATCTACTTCCTCTGCCAGCACCTGTCTCTGGTGATTCGAGCGGAAGAGATGCTGCACAACATGCATCAGGCGTATGAGCGCCTGTCGTTTACCACAGCCAAATTCGGTGGGTTCATTGCCGGCCCGTCAAAGACTGCCGACATTGAGCAGTCGCTGGTTATCGGCGCACATGGACCTCGATCTATGACAATATTTGTCGTCGGTTGATCAGTCTCACAGAAGAAGAGCTAGCAGCCCGTGGCAAAAGCGGTCTGACCGACAGGTCCATTTCTGTCTTTCTTGCCCACGGATGCAGCGACAACACTGCAGTTCTTGGCCGCCCTCCGTTGCGGATCGTGGATTTCGCGCGGCTTCCAGACGATGAGTAATAGCGAAGGTAACGTCGTGAATAATACCAATTCCCAGCATTGTACGGACAACTCGTCGAATTGCGGCTTGGGGCGGTACTGAGCGATGCATACCGCGCCACTTCGAGGCCGCGCTACCCTGCGGCACAATGAACATCAGTAATGCTCCTGCCAACTGATTGATTCCACCTGCCATGGGGTATTTTCGAGTGAAGTCATTATTCGTTCAACATACCAACTGACGTCTGTCGATCGATTGCATCGAGCAATCCGTCTTCGATTCACCGACAAATTCACCGAGATTTTCCCGTTGGGAAAAATGAGGAATTCACCTCCACACTGCGAGTCTTGCCATCCGAACACAATGCCAAGCGTCTCGCCAGCTTCAGACTTCTCTTTCAATTCCTTTTTCACCACTGATTCTTCGCTTTGGGGTACTGACTTCCAGTCGAATGCGTCGTCATCGCCCAGAGGCAAATACATGATTTGGTCGTCGAACAAGGGATTCCATCCGCCGCAGCGAAATGCCTCGCATATCCGCCAACTTTCAACGGAAGTATTGGCGAGACGTACATCGATCGTAGAGTAGACTGACATCGGCCTGTTCCAAAAACTCAAAGAAGGAACGCCCTGAAAAAGCTCGACGAGTGACGCCTGAAAACCACACAACCAAACGCCGTGCCGAACAGTATTGGGTCTGACCCCTTTTGCCGCGGGCTGCTGGCCGGGTGACTCGCGTTGGACTCATTCCTGAGTTCAATTCCATTCTGCGTTTTTTGTGTCATACGGCAGGATTCGGTTGGCCTCGAAGACCTTCTTCATGACCATCTCGTAAACCTCGTACGGATCTGCACGGAACAGCAGATCGCAGCAGCCTGGATGCACCAGCCAGTCGCCACGTTCGATTTCACCTTCAAGTTGCCCCGGACCCCATCCAGAGTATCCTGAAAAAATCCGGAACAGGGGACGGCTGGTCCCTTCTTTGCCGCAACCTTGCAGGACCTGTTCAAACGTTTCATCACTGCCAATGAACAAACCGGGAACAGGCGACGATTCAGATTCCTGTAGTAACTCGGCATTGTGCAGCATCAACAGGGCCAGCGGTTCGACCGGGCCACCGACAAAAACAACGTCATCCATTTCCGGAATGTTGAAGTGCCCTGACAGCGCGTTTGACACCTTGATTGAAGAGGGACGATTGACGATCAAACCCGTCGCGCCGTCGTTGTTGTGCTCCAGCAGCAAGACAACCGTCTTGTGGAAATTCGGATCACGCAGCGACTTGGCCGCGACGAGACAATTCCCCTTCAACGAATCTGACATGAATTCTCTCCTGATCGTCAGCTTTCGCCATGCGAAAACCTCGGGTCCGACACTCCGCGTCGGACGTCTCGACGTAGAGTGTCGAGCGACAATGCCCGGTGACGTGATTGCAGCCGCCCGGATTCTACTCGCTGGCAGCACAATGTTAAACAGGAGCTTGAAAGTTGACTCCCGATGCCGGGTTGACGACGATTCTGACGGACTTTTCAGTTAAGAATTCCCTCGGGAATCCGTGCGAATCTCGTTCGCGACTATGGAACACAACATGCCTCTTCGCTCGTGTTTGGCTTTACTCCTCGCAAGCTGTCTTTGGCTGATGTGTGATCAACCCATCGCCAGAGCACAGGATCGAGACGTGGCCTGGCTTGCTGAAGTCCAGCGTCCCCCAGTCAAACCACCCGCTTTCGATTTAGGGAAGATGCAACCGCTGTTGCTCGACGGTGATCAGAAAATCGTCGACTTGGCGGGCTGGCAGAAAAAGCGGACGCAACTTCGATCCGAATGGATGAAGTTCCTTGGTCCGATGCCCGATGCTCCAGCAAATAACGAGACAACCCTTATCAAGGATGCCTCACTCCCTGATTGCACCCGGCACCTGATTCGTTACGAATGTGAACCCGGACTGTTCGTCGAAGCTTATCTGCTGCGTCCGACAGACCCCAGGTTTACAGGCTTACGCCCGGGCCTCGTTGCCTTACATCAGACAACAAATGCGACGATCGATGAAGCAGCGGGGATCAGCGGCCCGGACTCACTGCAACTGGGGTTGAAGCTGGCCAGACGTGGCTTCGTTGTGATCTGTCCTCGCTGCTTTTTATGGCAGAATACGACGTCATTGCAGATGGCCGTGAAACAATTCCACGAGCGGCATCCACGCACTCTGGGGATGCATAAGATGCTGTACGATGCCCGACGAGCCGTTGATATCCTGCTGGCTCAGCCCGGTGTCGACCCTCAACGAATTGCCGCTGTCGGTCATTCGCTGGGAGCCAAAGAGGTCTTGTACCTGGCAGCATTCGATGAAAGGATCAAGGCTGCTGTTGCCAGCGAAGGGGGATTGGCGCTGCGGTCAACAAATTGGGATGCTCCGTGGTACCTGGGTCCCACCCTGCGAGAGGCGGATTTTCCCAGAAATCACCATGAACTGGTTGCTCTGACTGCTCCACGAGCGTTATTGATTCTCGGCGGCGAGTCGGGAGCGGGCGCGGCTGATGGCGATCGAAGCTGGCCGTTAATCGAGGCTGCGATTCCTGTTTATTCGTTATCAGGTAAACCGGCACGTGTTGGATTACTGAATCATCACCAGGGACATTCCATCTCGTCCGAATCCTTCGAGCGGATCGCGGAATGGTTGGAAGCGTACACGTCCAAATGAACCCATCCATGTTTCAGATGCCAAGAGTTGTGCTGATTACGACGATGATCGCAGCATCATGGTTTCTGATGCAGGGGGTCCATGAAAGCGGTCACGTTCTGACAGGCTTGACAACAGGAGGTAAGATTGCCTGCGTTGTCCTGCATCCCCTGACAATTTCCCGGACCGACTTCCAGGAAAATCCAAACCCATTACTGACGTGCTGGGGCGGCCCGTTACTGGGGGTCCTTCTACCTCTCCTTATCTGGGCAATCTCAGCAACCGTGAATTGTCGCTGTTCTGCATGGCTCAGATTCTTCGCCGGATTCTGCCTCATTGCCAACGGCTCGTACCTGACTGTTGGGGTCAAGGACAGAATCGGCGACGCCGGAGATCTGATCCGGCACGGTTCTTCGGCCTGGATGCTTTTTCTTTTCGGTGCAGTCACAATTCCCACGGGTCTGTGGCTATGGAACGGAATCGGCAAGGAATTTGGAATCGGTTCTGAGGCGGCGCCTGTGACCTGGAAGGCCGCTGCTGTGAGTACTCTTGTTCTGCTGACGGCATTGTCGATCGCAATCCTGGTCGGTGGCTCGTAGAGTCCTGCTGTCCGAGAGATCGCATCGGAACCTGCGGATGGTTGCGGCAGGAATTAGGGTTTCTTGCCGTGCGGATGCCGTCTGACCGATGCCGGATGCGGCCGCGTGCGAAGGAATTGCAGACGTACTTGGAATTTTCTGCTACAGTAATTCAGCGCTGTCCAGCATCTTGAAGAGATCCTGGCAGCCGTTGAAGCCAATACAAAAAACGTGACCGCAGATACGATACGGACACAG
>CAXBSB010000035.1:0-42351 GCA_963977965.1 uncultured Schlesneria sp. | reverse complement strand
GTGCGCGACAAGCGCATCTGTGTCAAATACTCGCGTGGCTTCGCGGTTCCATCCTTGCAGCGAGTCCCCAGCAATTGCTGGGCGCGATCAAGGTCTCCGATATATTCGGCGATAAACGATTCGATGGCTCTGTCATCAAACGCCTTCCCGCCTAACTTACGACATTCGGCCAGGTCCTGTTGAACTGCCTTCAATTCTTTTGGAGGGGCATATTTCTCGACGAATCGATCGTTCAGCAGGATGCGACGTGCTTCCATAGGTGGATCAATGTTTCCCAGGCCCGTGGCTGGGTCGCTGAAAGATCTTTGGCGCAGTGGTACGTCGGTCAGAGACAATTCGTCCCGCAAATCGAGCCAGTCGAGTGTGACCCACGCACGCTGCTCGTAAGCCGGGGCAAATTGTGGATTCGATTTGATGAATTCCGTCAACAGACCCACTGCCTGTTCAAACTGACAGGCTGTGACGAGGGTATTGACCTTTTGCTGCGTCGATTTCCAGTCAGCGACAGGTTCTGCCCCCTGAATCCGCCCGACCGTGATTCCATGAAACGCAATCGTTGCACCCAGGCAAAAAACCTGCAGGATGCGACGAGTCTTCCTGGCGCGAGTGCTCATCACGACCTGGAAGGCAATTGTCAAATTGGTTGACTTTCGATGTGCGGAACGTGGCATTCGGAATCCTTTCCTGAGCCGATGTGTACGCGCGAATTTTCGGGGAGATCAGCTTTATGTATGAGAATGTCGCTAACGCTGCAACAGGAGTTACGCGAGTTCGCAGGACAATCTTTGCTTCAATCGGAAGCAAGTCGTGCACCCGCAGGAGCCACAGGCACCGACGTCACGCTTGGCACTTCACGAAAACAGCCCGCCGGATACGAGAAAGCATCCTGCAGGCTGATTGAATCAGGAACTGTCGCTTAGATCCGGACTGATCGGAATCAGTACGTTGGCAGCGAATTGGTTGGAACAACCACAGTCTGGGTATATGGGCTGGGTGAAGCAATGATTGGTGTCCCGATCACGGCACCGTTCACAGCAGCCGTCTGGGTATAACCCGAGGTGTATGCTGTTTGATCGATGGTTTGCATCATCGTGGTTTGCGGCGGATAGTAAGCTCCACCGGTTGGACACCCGCCGCATGGCTGGCACCGGTTGTAACCGCCGAGGCCACTCAGGCAGCAGCAACCTGTTGATGAGATGGCAAGTGTAAGACCCGTTAACAAAAATGCGATTTGCTTGGACATGACGCTTCCTTCGTGTTCGACCCGTCCGGACAGGAATGGAGATGTGAGGTGTGCCAGAAGGCTGGCTTGCGACCAGTGGGAGAACCGGCCTGCCCGACGGAGTGATTCCGGCGAACGGGGGGTCATATACTTGAAGACCGCGAATTGCGCGAAGACCAATTTTCAGAATTTTTGTCGCGAATCGCGGAATTTACTCAAGTTCTGGGTCAGCAGCTCAATTTGGATGCCCGCAACCCGGTCGGATCGGCTTCCCGACAGCCGATTTCGCTTCTATAATCCCCGCTTCGAACCTTGGCCGCTTGCCGCATGTCTGGGGCTGGGCGGCTGGTTCGCTTTTTGGTGACCCCCTTTGTATTCAAGGATCTAGTGGTGCTACGGACTCATACCTGCGGTGAATTGCGTTCAGGTCACGTGGGACAATCGGTGACACTGTGTGGCTGGGTTGATACGTATCGCGACTTCGGCGGACTGGTCTTTATCGACCTTCGTGACCGCTACGGAATCACACAAGTTGTGTTCAGCCCATCGTTTGCGGAGATCCATGAAATCGCCCGCGGACTTCGGAACGAAGACGTCATCTGTGTCACGGGTGAAGTCGTTGCTCGTCCTGCTGACATGCACAATCCCAAGCTGGAAACCGGTGAAATCGATGTCCGGGGTCGACAACTGCAGGTTCTGAATAAAAGCAAGACACCCCCGTTCTTCCCGACACAGCTCGATCTGCCTAACGAAGAGCTCCGTCTGAAGTACCGTTTCGTCGATCTGAGACGGCCGACCGTTCAGCAGGCCCTGATCCTGCGACATCGGATGTCAATGGCGACTCGCGACTATTTTGACGAAAACAACTTTCTGGAAATTGAGACCCCAATGCTGGGACGCAGCACACCCGAAGGTGCTCGCGATTACCTCGTTCCCAGCCGGGTTCACGAAGGCTCCTTTTACGCTTTGCCTCAATCGCCTCAGATCTACAAGCAGATTCTGATGGTCGCGGGCTATGACCGATATTTCCAGTTGGCCAAGTGCTTCCGCGACGAAGATCTGCGAGCCGACCGGCAACCGGAATTCACGCAGATCGACGTCGAAATGGCGTTCGTTCAGCAGGAAGATATCCTGACAACGATTGACGGCCTGATGGCCCGACTGGTGAAGACCCTTCGCGGGACAGAGCTGAAGCTGCCGCTTCCTCGCTTGACCCATCGTGAAGTGATGGAGCGATTCGGGAGCGACAAACCCGATCTTCGATTCGGTCTGGAACTGATTGACCTGGGTGACATTGCAGGTGCCTGCGATTTCGGCGTCTTCAAGACCACGATCGCTAACGGCGGTCGCGTCCGCGGTTTCTGTGTTTCTCAGGCGGCTGAAAAATACAGCCGTAAGCAGATCGACGAACTGACCGAATTCGTCAAACAATACGGTGCCAAGGGGCTGGCATTCTTCCGTGTCAAAGACGGGGAACTCGATTCTCCGATTGCCAAGTTCTTCAGTGCCGAGCATCAGCAGGCGATGATCGCTCGATTCGGAGCCAAGGCGGGAGATCTGCTGTTCTGCGTGGCTGATACGTTTAAGGTCAGTTGCGCCGCACTCTCAGCTTTGCGTAATCGTCTGGCACGGGAACTGAACCTGTTCGATCCTCAGGAACTCAAGATCGCCTGGGTGCTCGACTTCCCGATGTTCCAATGGAACGACGAAGAAAAGCGATGGGACGCCGAACATCATCCGTTCTGCCAGCCTGTCGACGAAGATATCCCGCTGCTGGAAACGGATCCCGGTCAGGTGCGAGCTCAGTCGTACGACCTGGTCTGCAACGGTTATGAAGCCGCGAGTGGCAGTGTGCGAATTCATGATCCAGCCGTTCAGCAGAAGATCTTCAATCTGCTGGGGATCAGTAACGAAGATGCAGAAGCCCGATTCGGCTTCCTGCTGGAAGCACTTCGCTACGGAGCACCGCCGCACGCTGGCGTCGCACTGGGACTGGATCGCTGGGTCATGCTGTTCCTGGCATCCGACAACATCCGTGATGTGATCGCGTTCCCGAAGACCCAAAAGGCCAGCGATATGCTGACGGGAGCCCCAGCCCCTGTAGACCTGCGCCAACTGCGAGACCTGCACATCAAGGTTGATGTTCCCAAGTAGTGTTGTTGAAGTATTCCTGAAGTTGCATCAATGCTGTTCACGTGAGGATCCCGCTCATGTTACGTCTGACTCTTGCCGGTTTGCTGGTCTTGTCGAGTGCTGCTGTATTTGCGGCAGATTTCCCCGTGGATAAGTCGCTGTCGGATGCTGATTTCGAAACGATTTTCGACGGCAAGTCACTCAAAGGCTGGCACGTGAGTACTCAGACGGGTCACAGCGGAGCCAGCATGCACACCAGCGGCGGCAAGTGGGTTCTGGAAGATGGCGCGATTGTTGGAAGTCAGGATATTCCGGGTAACGGTGGCATCATCCTGACGGATCGTCAGTTCGGCGACTTTGAAGTCATCGTCGAAATGAAAAACGATTACGGTCCAGACAGCGGCCTGTTCCTGCGCAGTAACGAACGAGGCCAGGCGTATCAGTACATGGTCGATTACCACAACAATGGGAATCTGGCTGGAATCTATGGCGAAGGCCTGTCAGGTGGCATCCACCTGCGAAATTTTGATTTCCTGGATGACGTCACAAAGATTCAGATCAAGCAGGCCCCCGTGGCATGTCCGATCAAGCCAGAAGACTGGGCATCGTTCTGGAAGCATGGTCAATGGAATGAACTGCGTGCCCGGATTCAAAGCAATCCACCGAAGATCACCACCTGGGTCAATCGCGTGAAATTCATGGAATTCACCGACAGCGATAAGCGACACCCTGATACGGGCAGCATCGCGCTGCAGGTCCACGGCGGTGGCGATTACACCAAACAGTTCGTTCGCTATCGAAACGTCCGCGTGAAAACATTGAAGTAGCGTCGAAGCCAAGCCTGCAACGTTGTGAATCACGCCGCCGAATCACACGGGAAATCAGCCGGCACGCGCGAGCGTCCGGTTCCGAGAGCCAGTTTGAGTGTCCATCCGGAAGACGAAGAGAACCGAACGCGAGCGCGTATCGGCTGAGGGGTATGTTGCAACTCATGCCTGGTGAGCATTCAACAACAGGCAACGTTGATAACAACTCGCTGCTTCTACTTCGTCGTTTCGGTACCGCTGAGGACGCTGGCGAGTCGTTTGACGAGATCGGGTGAGCCCACTTCCGATTTTCCGAATCCGGGTAATGCACCGAGTGCAATCGCCCGTTCCGTGTAATCGCGATAGTTCGTGACGAGCATCACGGGTAGTTGAGCCAACTTCGGGTCATCCTTCAGACTCTTGATGAACGCCAGTCCCTCGTCACCATCTGCGTCGAAGATTCGATTCACCAGCACCAGATCACAGGTCCGTTGCTGCAGGTGTGCCAATCCGTCCGCAGCCGTCGCAGCCGGTGTGACATCGACGTCGAAGTGGGCACGAAGAAATCGCGTGATCGAGCCGTGGTCAAACCCACACTGTCCGACACTCAACACCGTCTTCATCAACTTGCTTTCCATGACCTTGACGAATGATACCTCCGCAGCCAGATCTGCGATCTGTGCTCAGATTTAGATTTGATCGTAGCACGGATCGCAGAGTCCAGATACGGAAGCAGGCAGTTGCCGATAAAGCTCTGCCTGCAACGGTGACTACAAAAAAGGTCAGACGCCAGGTTCTGTAGCGGCGACGCCCTTTTGATAGTGAGTGTAAACGAAAACGGGAATCTTCAGACTCCCCAGGTGACTCTGAATCAAAGGACGAACTTCGGCCCAGTCCAGACCCCCGACACCGGTAGCCAGACGTGGCATTGCCAGACTTTTGATTTCTCCTTTTTCCAGCTCATGCTGCAACCGTCGCAGACAGTGGTTCACATTGGCCACCGTGGCACGGCCGGGTTTCGCTCCGTGTGCATGGTCTCCGTCCTGTGTCATCAGGTTGAAGACTCGCGCGTTGAAGCCTCCCCAGGTCCAGACTTCGCCAGGCTTCGGATGACACTGGTTGGCAAAATGGCGGAAGTCCTTTGCCATCATTGGCCAGTGTTCCCGCAACGCCAACGCCAGTCCCTGATCAAAATGGTCATTCGGAGCGATCCCGTGAGCGATCGCATGGGCCTTGCTGAGAAGAATGTCGCCTGTCACTTCATAAATCATGATTGTCCCTAAAAACGAATTCCAAAACCATCCGCCGATTTCGCATCGGAATGTTGAGATCTGTCGATTGCCGCTGATGGAATTCTACTCCTTCCGACAAAACAAGACAAGACGATACACATGTCGTATTAACGGCGTGGAATGGCTTCAGCCACCTGCCCACTTTGAAAAGTCGCTCGCGGCGGACTACGATGGACGGGTTGAAAGGGAGTCTCACCAAGACTTTCCCATCGGGATTCCGGTTCTTGAGAAAACGCCTTAGGGCTGGCAGGTGCCAGCACCGCGAGAAATGAATATGTCGACTGCTACGAACGTATCTGCTTACCAGCTTCCTCCTCTCGGACAAAACCCTTCCACGCAAGCGCAAGGAACCACGCCGGGCAGTTTTGCGAATCCACCACGGTTGTTTCCGGGACGCGCTGGCGCACTGACGTTTTCATCCCCCGATACACCAGGAATGCCAGGCCCGTCCGAAAAGACGGCGTGGGACTTCATGCCTGCAGACTGGACGCTTCGAGCGGGATATGGTGCTCAACCCGGTCAACAGTCACATGAACAAGCCACGGCCTGGCAACCACCTGCGGGATTCGAACCAATCACCCAACTGGAACACGCTCGACTCGGAACGATCACTCCCGAAATGCGGCGTGTGGCCGAGCGAGAATCTCATCTGACCGCTGAACAAGTGCGTGACGAAGTTGCCGCCGGGCGGATGGTCATCCCAGCCAATCGAAATCACTTGAAGTACCTGCTGGACCCGATGGCGATCGGCCGCGCGACGAAGACCAAGGTGAACGCCAATATGGGGGCATCGCCGGTTTCGTCCAGCACTGATGAAGAAGTCGAAAAGCTGCGATGGGCCGAACGCTGGGGTGCCGATACGGTCATGGATCTGTCGACGGGCGGGGATCTCGACAAGACCCGCGATGCCATTATCCGAAATAGCACTGTTCCCATCGGCACGGTTCCCATCTATTCGATGATCATCGGCCGACGCATCGAAGAACTGACTCCGCAGATCATTCTCGATTCCCTGGAACACCAAGCGGCTCAGGGGGTCGATTACTTCACGATTCATGCCGGCGTCCTCAAAGAACATCTGCCATTTATCGCCCGGCGGTTGATCGGGATCGTCAGCCGAGGCGGTTCATTGCTCGCCAAATGGATGCTCGTTCACGGCGAACAGAATCCGATGTATCAGTACTGGGAACACATCTGCGACGTGATGCGAAAGCACGATGTGACCTTTTCGATCGGGGATGGACTGCGACCGGGTGGATTGGCCGATGCCAGCGATCAGGCACAACTCGCCGAACTGGTCACCCTCGGCGAATTGACGGAACGAGCCTGGCGGAAGGGCGTACAGGTGATGGTGGAAGGTCCGGGACACGTCCCGTTCGACCAGATCGAATTCAATATGAAGCTGCAGCGACGACTGTGCCACGGAGCACCGTTCTATGTGCTGGGGCCACTCGTCACAGACATCTTCCCCGGCTACGACCACATCACCAGTTGCATCGGAGCAACCGCGGCCGGCTATCACGGTGCAGCCATGTTGTGCTACGTGACGCCGAAAGAGCATCTGGGGCTTCCCAAGAAAGATGACGTCAAGCAGGGATGCATCGCTTACAAGATTGCAGCTCATGCGGCTGACGTTGCCCTGGGGATCCCTGGCACGCGTGATCGAGACGACGAATTGACCAAAGCCCGAGCCGCATTGAACTGGCAGAAGCACTTTGACCTGAGCTTTGATCCCGATACTGCTCGCGCCTACCACGACGAGGATCTGGATGTCGACACCGACTTCTGTGCCATGTGCGGCCACGACTGGTGCAGTGTCCGGATCAGCAAGGAGATTGTCGAGTTCACGTCAGGCAAGGACCAGAACTACCAGTGGGATAAGGCCCGCGTTTCGGCCGCACTGACGCCAGAGCAGCAGGAAATCCTCAACAAGCGTGGTGTGCTCAGCCCTGAAGAAATTCATCGACTCGCAGCCAAAACGAAGAAGGTGATGGTTGCGGAATCGGCGGACAAGGCGATGTGTCACAGTGACTATGTCGATCCAGAAACCGCTCGCAAACTTCAGGAGAAGCAGGGAGACCTGGTCGAACTGATTGTCCCATGAACTTTTTCCTTTGAAATAACGACTGGGCTTGAATGAACCTGGGTTTGAACGAACTGGGTTTGAATGAACCTGGGCTCAACCCTCCAATCATTCCCTGCAACCTGCGCTTCCGTTTCGAATTCACTCTACAAGATGCGAATCGGTCCGGCCCCGCCTGATCGCTCAGACTGCCTCACTCTTACAGATCTGCTGCAACAATGCCGAGCCCCGCTGATCCCGCAGATGTCGCCCGAATCACGTTGAAGCCACGTAAGGCACTGCCGTTCTTCAGCCGACATCCATGGGTCTTCGCAGGAGCGCTGCAGTCCGATTCGAAACGAGTTGCCGCAGGTGATGAAGTCATCGTCCAGGATGACATCGGCCGCTTCGTCGCTCGCGGTCTGTTTAATCCAAACAGTAACATCGCCATCCGGCTTTATTCGTGGAACGAAGCGGAACCACTGAACGAGGGGTTCTGGTCGCAACGTCTGGATGATGCGATTGCGCTGCGTCGCAATCTGTTTCCTGTCTTCGACACAAACCTCGCCTGTCGCCTCGTCTTCAGCGAAGCAGACGGCCTGTCCGGCCTGACTGTCGATCGCTATGGCGACTGGTTATTGATTCAACTCACCAGTCTCGCTCTTGCATCACGCAAAGAACTGCTGATGAAACTGTTGCAGGAAAAACTGCAGCCTCGCGGGATCTGGTTGCGAACCGAGAAGGGAATTCGTGACGCTGAAGGACTGGAACTTGTTGACGGACTGGTCTGCGGCGAGCCACCTCCTCGTCCATTGATCATTGTCGAAAACGGAGTTCAATTCGCGCTGGATGTGGCTGAGGGGCAGAAGACGGGATTCTTTCTTGACCAGCGCGACAACCGGCGTCGAGTTGCAGATTTTGTACGAGGCCAGCGAGTCCTCGATGTCTGCTGTTACACCGGTGGATTCTCGCTGAATTGCCTGGTGAACGGAGCCGCCCGCGAAGTTGTTGCGGTCGACATGTCTGAATCAGCACTTGCCCTGGCTCGGTCGAATGCGGAACGGAACGGCGTGTCAGATCGCTTGCGGACGATTCGTCGCGATTGCTTTAAGGCCCTGGAGGAACTGGGTGCAGAGGGCGAAGTGTTTGAAACGGTGATCCTTGATCCCCCCAAACTGGCTCGAAACCGTCAGGGGATCGATGCTGCCTTGCGAGGCTATTACAGTTTGAATCGTTCCGCGATGAAGATTTTGAAGCCCGGAGGAACGCTGGTCACCTGCAGTTGCTCGGGGCATGTTTCCAGCGACCTGTTTGTTGATATGCTGGCTCAAGCCGCCCTGCATGAGAATCGTCGACTGCAGATCTTGGAATCACGTGGAGCAGCCGCAGATCATCCGACCGCCATTTCGTGTCTCGAAACCGATTATCTCAAGTGTTACATCTGCCGGGTTGTGTAGTCTCAACTGTCGACATCAGCCATCCCTGCCAATTCGCACCAGAAAGCCAACGTGCCGCGACCTTCGAAGAAAAAATTTCGTGACGATGAAGAGTTTGACGAACCACAGGTTCTGCCGGTACGTCCGCACGAACAACTCTTGATTGACGCTATGCCGGAATTAACGGCGACACGTGTGATCTGCACGACGGCGGGCCGTGCCCAGTTTGCAGAAACGTTCGCTCGTGAGCGCCCCGATGCTCAGGTCGAATGCTGTTTCCTGGACTTGTTCCAGAAAAATCAAAGCGAATTCCAGGTCCTTGACCACGGTCCAGTCGACAATCTGAAGTTCCTCTGCGAACCAGACCTGCCCCAGACAGCAGCAGATCTGGTCGCCTTCACGTTTCGCAAGGGGGGCGATGCGGAACTGACTCGAGATCTGATGCAACAGGGGTATCAGCGGCTGGTTGATGGCGGCCGGATGATTGCCGCGACAGATAATGACGAAGATCAATGGCTGCACGAACAGTTGAAGGAACTCTTTCCCAAGGTCACGCGGCGTCCCTATCGAAAGATCGGAACGCCGCGTGACCGTTCGTGTTTCGGGATCGAGGCCGCTTGATTCGGATGCACAGCCGTCCCGGAGTCTTTTCGCATCGCCGGATCGATCTGGGGGCTCGGACGCTGATTAATACCATGCAATTGAAGCCGGGTATGAAGGTTCTCGACATCGGCTGTGGTGTCGGGACAGTCAGCCTTGCCGCGTCGTTTGCTGCCGAGAACATTTCCGTGATGGCACTCGATTCGAATCCTCGCGCGATCCAGTGCACGCAGTTAAGTGCCCAGTTGAATGACGCCAAGGGAATCACTGCGATCCTGGACTGCGAAGGGCAATCCGCTTCGACAGGGGACTTCGATCTGGTCCTGGCGAACCCACCCTATTTTTCGAACTACGCGATCGCGGAACTGTTTCTCGATACCGCCTATCGCGCGCTGAAGACGGGCGGGACCGTCCACGTTGTGACGAAGACAGCCAACTGGTTCCTGGAACGAATGCCAATGTGGTTCGTGGATATTCAGGAATCAGAAGCTGGCGACTACCGTGTCCTGACAGCCCGAATGCCCAAGCGTTGATCACACTGCAGCGTCTGAGCCCATGTTCCGACGCGCCGCGAAAGAGCGACTCGCACTAATCTGGCCGTGAAGCCATCTGAGGCGGACGGATTCTTCGACCGACGATCATCGTATCGACCGGGTTGGAACGTCGATTTCGATCACAGGAGATGACAGCGATCTGTTCCCATTCAAAGGGAATATCTGCTGGCTTTACGCCATTCGACCAGACCCAGAAACAGAAATAATCTGTGCCGACGCGATCCAGTTCTTCGGGATGATCAACCGCGAGTTGTTTGACTGGTTCACCGTAAAGCAGCAGGAACAAGTGATGTGCCGGCCCCAGACTGACCAGCGGCTGATCCGTTGGCAACTGGTGCCTCAACTGTACGATTGCTCCTGGAGCATCTTCACTGATTTTCTGCCGGACGAATACGAGCAGTGTGCTGTACGTCAGTCCAAGGAAGCAGGCGGTTGTCGTCATGCCGATCATGATGTTTCGTGGAGTCAACCGTTCTGCTGCGTACCAGCCGGCTCCGGCAATGGCACCGCAGGCGACCAGATAGCACACTGAAAACGTGACCGTCTGAGACCAGCTCACCGATGGCCAGCCGACGCTGACAACAAGTACCACCAGAGCGGTTCCCACGGGAACCAGGGCGAGCGTTCGCTGATAGCGAACGAACAAATTCGGCCAGAATGACCCGGGCGCATAAGCGGCGATTCGTTCGATAGCAATCCCTGCCAGGCAGGCGAAGATCGGGAACATCGGCATGTAGTAGCGCAGACTCGCTGTTGCCGGAATCCAGACTGACGGAAAGCTGATCGCAGCACACAGTGCGAGAAAGAGCACATCCTCTCGCAGTCGTCCCAAATCGTCACGGAATCGGCGACTCGCGTAGCAGAGCAGCAACAGTGACCATGGCAGAAGTGACCCAAAGACAATTTCGAGCGGGAATGAAATCAAGTGCTTGATGATCGTTGTCGTCTTCATGTCACCAAATCGTGATGCCACATCACCGACGTAGACTTTGAATGATGTCGCCAGCCCCATTTGCATGGCATAGGGAACCTGCCACAGAGCCAGCACGCTGAGAGCGACTCCGATGCCTGCCAGATGTGGCAATGTCAGCAGCAGCTTCCAGCGGCGAGTCACAATCAGGAATAGCCAGACACCGCCAACGAAATACATCGGCGCCTGCGGCCCCTTGGTCAGTGTTGCCGCAGCTGCCAATGCATAGCTGCTGGTCCACATCAGCCACGGTGATGCCTTAGCGTTCCAGCACCAGCGCCATGTCAGAAGACTGCCTGCCACAAACAGAGTGAAGACAGCTTCTGTCTCGCCCAATCGGCCGAGTTCAAGGACCTGCCCCATCGAAGCAAAGCCCAGTGCTGCGGCAAACGCACCCAGGCGTGATAGAAAGCTTCGCCCGTATCCATAGATGACGATCACTGTCAGAAGAATGGCAATCACGCTGGGAATTCGCAGTGACCAGGCATCGACTTCGCCGTGCATGGTCGCCACAGTGGCAATCAAGGCATTCTGCAGCGGAGGGCGGAAGAAGACCGGACGCTCCTGCATTGTCGGAACATACCAGTTGCCGCTGTGGAGCATCTCCCACGCGATGCGGCCACGTCGTGATTCCTCACCACGAATCGTGATTCCATCTAGATTGGTCAGATACATCCCGCTGAGCAGCAGTAACAGCAGCCACAGTTCCTTTTCACGCCACCAGCTCGACGATCCCTCATGCGGCTTCAGGTCTGAATCCATGACCAACGCTCCCCATAACTCAAACAGCGTAAGGACTGTATTTGAATTCCCTTACGCGAAAAACTTCCGATGGGCGAATTATTCTGAATTGTGAATCTGCGCGAAGACCATTTCTGGATTTCACAGCCCGAGTACCATTTTGCAGTGATCTCGACGGAGTCCTCGTTCGTTGTCATACCGACTCTGGAGTTGAGAAAATTCGGAAACGTCATACCGGTCGGTTCCCCGATCAAGTCGGGTGGTGATTCTTTCGGGACAGGTCATCCAGCTCAAAAATCTGAGCAGTTAAGCCTGTTTCCAGATTTGGTTTCAGCGAGCTTGACCCGACGGGGCCATTATCTGCAAGCTACCAGCATTTCGTGATTTACATCGACACTGCGCCTGATTGCGTCGGATAAGAACAAGCATTCAACGCTGCGAATCCTGGCCCACGGCTTCACACACATCGGATTGACCATGAGTCCACAACGTATTGCCATCTTGCTGCTTGTCCTGCTGTTTATCCTTTTCGGGATCAGCCTCGCAGCGACGTTTTCATTAATGCCGGAAAAGGTCGCGACGCACTTTGACATCACAGGGCTTCCCGATGGCTGGATGAGTCGAACATCGCATCTGATCTTTATCGGCTTGTTCGGAATCGGATTTCCCCTGCTAATCATCGGCATCTGCTGGAGCGTCAGATATGTCTCACCCGTGACGATCAATATTCCTCATCGAGACTATTGGCTCGCTGAAGAGCGACGGCTCGAATCAGTCGACTTCGTCTTTCGACATTCGATCTGGCTGGGGTGTCTCGGTATCGCTTTCATCACGGGCCTGCACTGGGCTGTGGTCCTCGCCAATCGCCAGCAGCCGCCGCACCTGTCGACACCAATGATTCTGGGAATCGCTGGAGGATTTATTGCGGGCGTGACTGTCTGGATCATCTTTTTGTACCGTCGATTCCCGGCTCCGCCAGCCGATTACAAGAAGCCACCGACAGAATCAGACGGAGGTGGTGTCACGGCGACGGCTGTCATCCTTATTCTGATGTTTGGAGCAGACGCACGCGGCGAACAACCTGCAGTCATTGCGGTCGAAGGCCAACCGCTGGCTGCAAATGTCGCTCGCGTGGTGGAATCGTACCATACCCTGGGAGTTCCCTTCCCTAAGGAGCTGACAGACCCATTGAAGGACGCAACTCAGGCTCGTGATTCTGAACAGATGCAAAAGTTGCTCGACCCGCACGTCCTGTTCACCGTGCATATCAATCCGGAATCTCGCGTGAAGGTACAGCGAGGACCTGCGAAATCCGAACTTCAACAGTTTGGATTCACACCGGTCCTGATCAAGATCCTCAATGACAGCACTGTCACGAAGCGATTGCGGATGCTGAGTCCTCAATCCGGCGCTGTCTATGCCGGTGTCGCCAAACTCAGCATGCAGCGCCAGCAGTCACTGGAGCTGATGGCAAACGAAAATACATCACGTTCGACGGAACGGTTTCTGTCCGTCTCCATGCACGATCAGCCGCCAATGCTGGATCGATTGAGTGGCCTGGAGGTTGAATATGCGATCGGACTGATCCTTTCGACCGAGAAAGGGAAGCGCGAAGCAACCATCGGTTTTGATCTGGGCGACAGTGAACAGGATTTGGGATCTCGTGGTGAAGTGGCGGTCCTGTTCAACGTCAGTCCAGCAATTCCCGTGCGACTGTCAGTCCTCGACGATGATGGCATTCCGGCGACAGCAGCACTGGTGATTCACGACAAACAGGGCCGGGTTTTTCCACCGCAGGCCAAGCGACTGGCTCCCGATTTCTTTTTTCAGCCACAGATCTATCGTGCCGACGGGGAAACGGTGCTGTTGCCCCCCGGTGAATTTACCGTTCAATCGGGTCGCGGTCCCGAATACTGGGTTCGAACTTCGAACTGGCTTGTGGAACCAACTGGAAAACTCCGTCGCATCGCATCTGATGGGAAGGCTGCGGCAGCCGACACGAATGCCATCGAAGTCCGTTTAGAGCGCTGGGTCAATCCGTTCAAGTCTGGCTTCTACTCGGGAGACCATCACATTCACGCGGCGGGTTGTGCGCATTACACATCTCCGACGGAAGGCGTCATGCCGGAAGACATGATGCGACAGGTGAAAGGGGAAGCTTTGAATGTTGGCTGTGTGCTGACGTGGGGCCCCTGTTATCGATTCCAGCGGCAGTTCTTCAGTCCTCGTCCGAATTCACTGAGCGAACCGCTGACGTTGCTCAAGTACGATCTGGAAATCAGTGGATTCGGTTCGCAGGCTCTTGGACATGTCTGTCTGCTCAACCTGCAGGATCAGACGTATCCCGGTTCTGACGGGACTGAGACCAAAGGCTGGCCGCTGTGGACGACACCCGTCATGCGCTGGGCCAAAAAACAAGGTGGGGTCACTGGCTATGCACATTCGGCGAGTGGCCTGGCGATTGAACCGATTTCTGCGGCAAAGCGATTACTCGCCCGGTGCGATGTCGACGGGAATGGTAAGGTCTCGGCGACGGAAGCGGGCAGCACACTTCTTCCGGAACCATTTGCATCGATCGATCGGAACAGTGATGGAATGATCGATCTGGCGGAGATGACGGAAAGCCACAATCGCGCTTCGGATCAACTTCCCAACCTGGCGATTCCCGAAATGAATGGTGTTGGCGCCATGGAAATCTGCGTCACGACTGCTGAAGGGGTCTGTGACTTCATCAGCGCCATGGACACGCGGCGCATTCAGGAATGGAATACCTGGTACCACATTCTGAACTGCGGATTCCCGCTGAAGGTCAGCGGTGAAACCGATTTTCCCTGTATGAGCAGCCGTCGCATCGGTCAAGGGCGAGTTTACGTGCAACTCGGAAAGGTCACGCATCTCGATTATGCGGCGTGGTGTCAGGGGCTGGCGAACGGTCAGTCCTACGTCTCGGATGGATTTGCTCATGCCCTGCAGTTCCAGGTTCAGGATCAATCCCCTGGAAATGTTCCTGTCACTCTCGCCGCGAATGGTTCTGTCACCGTAAAAGCCAAAGTGGTATTCGCACCGCAAACTCCTGAGACTGTTGCACAGGGAATGATTGTCCCCGAAGGGGGACGGAGACTGGTCGGGGATACGGTGGAACTGCATGGCCCACGCTCAGACCGACTGGTCACAGGTGGTGAACGCCTGGTCGAAATCATCGTTAATGGACAACCTGTCGCGTCACAGAAGGTTGCCGCCGATGGCAAGTCACACGACCTGTCGTTTGAGATTCCGATTTCCCGCAGCAGTTGGGTCGCACTGCGGCACTTTCCTCAGTTGCACACCAATCCCGTCAACGTCATCGTGGCAGGGCAGCCGATTCGAGCATCTCGTGCGAGTGCCCGGTGGTGCGATGATGTCATCGATCTGTTATGGAAAAATCGTCAGAAAGTCATTCCAGAAGCGGAACGTGCAGAAGCTTTCCAGACGTTTGAGAAAGCTCGGCAAACCTATCGTCAAATCGCTTCGGAATCGCCTTAAGTCACGATCAAGGAACCTGCCACATGTCACGTCGCCTTTTTCTGGTGCTTGGCTCGATCTGCCTGCTCAGTCCGATCTGTCTCGCCGATGTGACCGATCCCAGGCCAATCTTTGTCGAAGGGCATGCTGGTCAGGTCAGCTACAAGCCGGGAGAAGAGCTTTCGCTGCATGTCTCGACCAGTGCCTCCAAATTCGCTGTTGAAATCACTCGCCTGGGAGCCAGGCCCGAAGTTGTCTTTTCAAAATCAGATGTCCCGGG
Organism: uncultured Schlesneria sp.; assembly: GCA_963977965.1. Taxonomy (GTDB): domain Bacteria; phylum Planctomycetota; class Planctomycetia; order Planctomycetales; family Planctomycetaceae; genus Schlesneria. The sequence continues at coordinate 26,754 of CAXBSB010000035.1, read as the reverse complement.
AACAGAGTCGCCCATTCCCGAAAATGCTTCGTCCCACGGTTGCCGCTGGCCTGCCTCGTTAAAGCTTCCTGTCGCCGACACCTGGCGCAGTGGCTATTACCATGTCACGTTGAAGGTCGAAGATACGGGTGGAAAGTTCTTCCAGCGAGGAAAGCGGACGGCTGAGTCGAGTTGTTTCTTTATCGTCCGAGCCGCGCAGCCTGGCAAGAACTCAAAGATCCTGTTGCAACTTTCCACGAACACGTACAACGCCTACAACAACTGGGGTGGGTTCAGCCTGTACAGCTATAACGGTCGAGCAAACGTGCAGGGGCATCGAGTTTCGTTTCAGCGACCACCCGGCAGCCAGTTCCCAAACTGGGAATCACCGTTTGTCTCGTGGGCTGAAAGCAATGGCTACACCTTTGACTTTGCAGCAAACTCGGACTTGGAATTCCACCCCGAAGACTTGAAGGCCTATAAGCTGATCCTGAGTGTCGGGCACGATGAATACTGGTCTACCCCGATGCGAGATCATCTGGAGGCATTCATCACAGCAGGCGGTAACGTCGCATTCTTCAGTGGAAATACCTGTTGCTGGCAAGTTCGTAGTGAAGACGCAGGACAGGCCCTGGTCTGCTGGAAGCAGTGGTATAACCTCGATCCTCTCTACCGCAGTGGCGATCATCGACTGCTGTCGACTCTGTGGAGTCATCAACTGGTCGGACGTCCTGAAAACTCGCTGACGGGCGTCGGTTTCCTGTTCGGTGGATACCATCGCAGTCATGGACAGTTCATGGACGGAAAAGCGTCTTACACCGTCCATCGTCCCGATCACTGGCTGTACGAAGGAACAGGCCTGAAACGGGGCGACGAATTTGGAGGCAAGGACACCATCGTCGGATACGAATGTGATGGGTGTGAATTCGAAATGAAAGAGGGTCTGCCGGTCCCGACGCACAAGGATGGAACGCCCGCAGGATTTGTCATCCTGGGAAGCTGCCCGGCCCAATGGCATCCCGATGACAGTGTTTTCTATGAGGCATTTCCCAAAGGTCGCATCGGTGCCGCGGTACTGGGGACATACACCCGCGGCGGGACAGTCGTGACGGCGGGTTCAACAGACTGGGCACACGGACTGCGAGGCAAGGATCCTGCTGTCGAACGCATCACGAAGAACGTTTTGGAGAAACTCGGCAAATAATAAATGGCCTGAATCAACCAATCGGGCGGAGTCCATTTCAGTCGAGCGATGCTCTTCAAGTTCGTGAACGCCAGATATTGGCAGAACGATGAAGAATCATGGAGGTTAGTGCGCGGGGTGGCCCAGAGGCTGCTTCTGCGTCTGGGTTCACAAGAGAGAATCGGAGCAGGGTTGCTTCGATTCTACCTCTCGTAAACCCAGACGTCCAAAGCGACGTCTGGGCCACCCCGCCTCAAAATTCGTGGGAGCTAAGTCCTCAGATGCATTTGGCACAAGTGCGATACGCAATAGCGTGAAAGAGGCGATCGGTGTCCCACATTTCTTCCTTTCTACTCCGCGTTGGCTGCCGTCAGCGCCAACCAATGTGGTAGACTTAACGCGAAACCTGATGGCTGCAGAGTTTGGAAAGGATTCAATTGATACTCGAACTGCTTGAATACCTGACCACTCCCTGTTCGTGGACGGCGCGGAAGCTGGGGTATTTGAATGGTCAGATTGGCATTAAGGTCCGGCACCGGCAGTGCCGTCGTGCATGGAAGTCGCACCTGGAGAAGACTCGACAAGTCATTCGAGCGGCGATCCTGGAATGTCCCACGCGTCGCAAGGCCGTTGTGCTTGGGTCAGGACTGCTGCTCGATGTTCCTCTGGCGGATCTGGCAGCCGCGTTTGATGAAGTCGTCCTGGTTGATGTGGTCCACCCGATCAGCGTCTACCTGACAAAGCTCTGGTACCGGAATGTCCGACTGGTACGGGCTGATGTCACAGAAACGGCTGCCGAACTGGCCAAGGTCGCAAACAATCCGGCACTCCCCTTACCGCACGCCACACCTCAACTGTTTTGCGATGACCCCGACGTCGACTACGTTGTGTCCGTCAACCTGCTGTCTCAGTTGCCGTATGTCCCGACATACTACCTCGAAAAGACCACGCGAAACGAGAAAGAAGTGGACGAGTATGCCCGCGATCTGATCGACCGGCATCTGGATTACTTGCAGCGTCTTCCGGGTATCGTAACGCTGATTACGGATGTCGCAAAACTGAAGATCGATAACCACGGAGAAATTGTCGAACGATTCGATATTCTGTACGGCGCGAAGTTACCGTGGCAGACGATCGAGTGGACATGGGAGCATATTCCACTCAAACATGTTTCGCCCGAGTTCGCGTATCATCGACATGTCTGTGCGGTCCAGGACGTGAAGTCCGCATCCGCGGCAAAGTGAACAGACTCAACTTTTATCCAGAGAGAATACAACATGGATCTTGGTTTGAAGGACAAGGTGATCCTGGTGACAGGCGGAGCCAAAGGGATCGGGTTGGGTGTTTCGCAACTGCTGGCCACAGAAGGAGCGATCCCGGTGATCGTTGGCCGTAATGAAGCCGACAACAAAGCCGCAGTCCAGTCGATTGAAGCGGCAGGCGGTCAGGCCTGGTCAGTGACCACTGAATTGAATCAGACCGAGCAATGTCGTCACGCCGTCGAGGCTACTGTCGCACGATTTCAGCGGATCGAGGGACTCGTGAACAATGCCGGGATCAACGACGGCGTGAATCTGGAACATGGTGACACGGAGCGGTTCATCGCCTCGCTACGGAAGAACCTTCTGCACTATTATGAAATGGCCCACTTCGCACTTCCTGAGCTCAAAAAGTCACGCGGGGCCATCGTGAATGTCGGATCCAAGGTGGCCGAAACAGGTCAGGGAGGCACATCCGCCTATGCCGCTGCAAACGGAGGACGTAACGCCCTGACACGCGAATGGGCGGTCGAACTGGCCAAATACAGCATTCGAGTGAACGCTGTCATCGTTGCCGAATGCTGGACACCAATGTACGCCACCTGGCTGGCAACCGTTCCCGATCCAGAAGCGACTCGACACGAAATAGAAGCTCGCATTCCGTTTGAGCATCGGATGACCACATGCGAAGAAATCGCCAACATGGTCGCCTTCCTGCTGTCCCCACGATCGAGCCACACAACCGGGCAACTGATTCACGTTGATGGCGGCTACGTTCACCTGGACCGATCAGTGACGGCACTGACGTAAGTGTGATGCGGTACGAAAGCGGTGCTCGGGAGGTCGGAAACCGAAGTGCTGGTGTTGAGTCATGTCAAACAAACAAAAGTCATTCGTTGAACACATGTTTCGTCACCTGGTGGATCATGGAATCATCGCGATGCTAATTGCGGGATACTACCTGGTCGAACTGCGCGGCGTTGAAGCTCGCCAGTTCATTTTGTTTGGGATCCCACCACTGGTCGCAGTACTCTTCACAAGGCATGGTAAGTCCGTAACGACTCGTTCGATGGCATGGAGTTTTCTGGGGATGGTGGGAGTTGGTTCATTGATCGCTGCTACACCTGCACTTTTCCCAAATCTGGGTGGTATTGATCGACAACTTGGAGTCCATCACGACCGAATGCTGTCATGGTACACCGGCGTTTACATCGTTTGGGTCGTTGGCGTCCTGCCGATTTGTGTGTTTCGAAAATGCCTTGAAGACCACCGCGAAGGTCGGTCGGCACAATTCTCGCGACCAACGTGTTACCTTGGCCTCATGACAACAGCGTTGATGTGGATCGGTCTCCCTCATTGCTTGGCAGTGATGGGATTCTGGCCAGTGATATGACTCGAAAGTCGCTCGTACGGCATACGAAAGGGTTGGTTTCCGTAAGAGGTCAATCCTGACCGAAACGGCATTCGTTGAATGCGTTGTGACGGAATGGATCTGATGCAATTCGACAATATGCTGGGCATTGCCTACGGATTCAAAAGATCTCGCAGGTGAAAATGATGCTTGCCCAACTTCCCGCCATAGTTCCCGGCTGTGATTCTCAGGACGCCTGCTGATGCCGCAGCAGCATGAAGGCCGCGGCGCATGGCTGATTGAACCGCAGCGAAGCTCAGTCCATCGATCACGATTTCATAGACGGCCTGACAGCCTTTCGGCAGTTCGGATTCCGTCACACCACGCAGCGTCGGGCAATAGGCGTCGTTTGTGCTGGCTTTCAGTTTGGGATACCTCGAACCAACCTTACTTCCCGAGCGAACCAGTCCCCCTGGAAACGGCAATGCAACATCGGTCCCCTGGCGAATTGCTTCGACACCCGCTTCGGCCGCCTGCAGTGCTGTCGTTGCGTTTGTTCCGCAGATCAGCAGGTTTCCGCCCGCAACTCCTGTTATCGTGCCGAAATAGTCCTCACACAAGAACTCGCCATCCATCACGGGGATGCGCCAGAATCGTCGGTCGTCCAGTTTTTTCGACTTCTGAAAGGTATCCCCGAAATAACGAATTCCTCCCCCGATCCGGATTCTCTTTTCCTTCGGGCAGTCGAAGATTCCGTTGTAACAGGCGGTTGTCGGACACGTGAGAATGCATTGTCCCACTCGGCCCTGCAGGGACTTTGCCAGACTATCCGTACTGAATCCAAACACCAGCACCGAAACGCCTAGTCGTCCGTCCGGGGTTTCATCCGCGGGGATCTGCCGTTCAATGGCGGCCTCGACATCACAGGCGATCACACTGGTGGCATTGCCACACAGCACCGTCGCTGCCGTTTCGGCCCACTTTGCATTGACGGCTGTGATGATCAGTCGAGCACACTTGATCGGAAACGCTTCCGCGAACGTGTCGACGATTTCGACGCCGTTGAAGTTGAGCAGAGCTGGTGTGGTCGCGATGTCCGACGTCATCGGGATGTCCGGAAAATTCAGGCGACAAGAGAATTGCCATGAACACCGATGAAGGGTTCATGGCAGACGTCGGGATGGACAACCGAACCAAATCGCAATCTGATTCGGGTTACTTCAGCTTGGTCAGAGCTTCTTCAGCCGCCTTCCGGACAGCTTCGTCACTCTCTTTTGCGGCGGCCTTGAGAGCGTCCGCAGCTTCTGTCGAACCCTTGCCGATCTTGCCCAAAGTTTTTGCAGCTTCAATTCGTACGTCATTTCGCGGTGAACTTTGCAGGGCGACAATCATCAATGGAATCGCGGTCTTTTTCGTTTCTTCGTCAGGAGCAATCTGGAGCAATGCCCATGCGGCAACAGTCTGTTCGTGATGAATCCGGCTGTTCATCAGACGTCGCAGCGCTGGAACAGCATCCTTGGCCTTTGCTCCGATTCGGCCCAGAGCAAAGCAGGCGGGACGACGCAACGAAGGATCTTCACTGACGATGAGAGCGATTAAATCAGGGACGGCCGGTTCACTGGCCGGACCGATTTCAGCCAGAGCGATAATCGCTTCCGCCCGAACTTCTGTCGATTCATCACTGATCGCCTTCTGAAGTTCCTTTACAGCTCCACTCGCCTTGGGGCCGAGCTTGGCGAGTGCGGTTGCCGCTTCAAGACGAACTCGCGGGCGATCAATCGACAACGCAGCAGCCAGACGTGGAACGGCGATTTTGGCGTATTCATCGTTATCCGGTTCGAGTTGCAGCAGCGACCAGACGCTTGCCAGTCGCACCAGCGGGTCTTGAGCTTCCAGGGCACTCTTCAAGGCTGTTGTTGCTTCCTTCGAACCGATCTTGCCCAGAGAAAAGGCGGCAGCTCCGCGATAGGCGAAGTCTTTGTCATTCATCAGCTTGATCAATTCCGGAACCGCAACTTTCGCAGCAGGTCCGATTCCGGCCAGTGCCAGAACGACTTCACGTCGAGTTTCTGCTTCTTTCGCGTTCAGAAGTCCGACCAGAGAAGGAACAGCTTCGGCAGCATCTGGACCAATCTGACCCAGCACAGTGACGACCAGTTGCTGGAACTGAGGAAGCTTCAACTTCTCCAGTAATGGGGCGACCGAAGGCTTGCCGATCTGCCCCAAGGCACTTGTGGCAGCGATGGTCACGGAACCCTTTTTGTCATCCATCGCTGCCGCCAGAGCGGGAACCGCAGACTTGGCACCGGGACCGATGCTTCCCAGGGCCGTCGCAGCGTTCAGACGGACAAATTCGTCGGAATCTTTCAGGAGTTTTGTCAGATCATCAACGGCAGCCACTGCAGCGGGACCAAAATCAGCCAAGGCAGCAGCCGCGTGAGTTCGCACAGCGGGCTTGGCACTTCCCAGCTTTTTGGCAATCGCAGGAATAGCAGCCTTGGGATCAGCTTCAATTGCTGACAACGCTCGCATTGCATGCCAACTGACATCGTCGTCCGCCGATGCGACAGCAGCCACCAGTGCTTCTGTAGCGCCACTCGCCCCAGGGCCGATGGCGGCCAGAGCGTCGGCAGCGCGAATCTTAACCTGATTGTTCTGCCCTGAAAGCGCGACCAGCAAGGCCGGAGTTGCTCCGGGTCCGACGGCCGTCAGGCCGCGTACAGCGTCATTCGCGATTCCAGGCGCCTGGGAAAGTCCTGCGATCAATACAGGGATCGCAGCCGCAGTGTCTGCCTTTTCGCTTGAAATATCTTCGATTGCGAAAGCTGCAGCAACATTCATCGCAGCATCTTTCGATGCCATCAGTTTCCGCAATTGTGGCAACGCAGCCTTGGCGTCTGATCCAAACATTCGCAGAGCATCGATCGCCGCGTGCTGCAGGATCGGATCCTTTTCCGACAGGACACTGATCAGTGCCGGTACCGACTTGGCAGCGTCTGCACTGATATTTCCCAGGGACATCACGCATTCCAGCCGAAGGGAAAGATCGTCATGTCCGAGTGCCTTTACTAGCGCCGGAACTGCAGCGGCTGCTCGAGGCCCCATTTCGCCAAGCGACTGTGCAGCACTGACCTGGGCGTCGACTGCCCCCGATTCCAGCTGCTTGACCAGGCTCTGAAGATCAGCAGCAGTGACCAATCGGGACGCCGACACAACAATCAGGACCGCCGTCAAAAAACTTCGCCATTGCATGTCACGACCCTCTGGAACGCTTTCAAAGCTTGAACGCGGGATGCTTGATGGATACAACTAATCGGTGTGGACACATTTCGTAAACGAGTTGGCTACAATTCTATCGAAATTGGCCACCGGGATGCCACTGATCCCGCATGATGAAAAAATGACTTTCACCCGCAGTCCTTTTCGCAGGTGAGAAAAGAGGTTAGCTGCCATGAATCGAATTCTTGCAATTGTCTGCGTTTTGACGATCAGCACATTGAGTGGTCAGGCTTCGGCCCAGACTCGCTGGTACGTAGGACCGAACGTCGGTTACGGAGGATATGGCGGCTACGGTTTCGGAGGAGGGACCACTCCAGGTTCGGCTGCGGGACATGCCATGGCGGACATGACTCGTTCGCAGGGGATGTACAACGTCATGACATCGGCAGCGATGGTCAACGTCGAACAAGCCCGCGGCGAGTACATCCAGAATCAGAAGCAGTGGACGGAAGTCTACATGATGAAGCAGCGAGTCGTGCAGGCGGAACAAGCCAAACGACTGGAAGACGCCAGGGCTCGCAACGCCAAGATTGCCGAACAGCAGGCCGAGCATCCTTCCAGCCTTCCGCCGCGGCTGAACAGCAGTGAACTCGATCCAGCAACGGGAAAGATCGCCTGGCCCTCAGCCCTGATGCGCGACACATTTGCCTCACAGCGTAAAGAGATTGAAGGCTTGTTCGAAACGCGGGCTCATACGGGATCGACCTCAGAACTGACCGATGCGATCTACAAGAAAGTTCGCGGCATGCAGGACGAACTTCGCAAGCACATCCGTGACCTCGTCACCCAAGAGTACATGGAATCACGAAAGTTCCTGGATCGGTTGTCGCTGGAAGGCCGATTCCCGGTCGGCTGATCTGCCGCGAACCGGTGATCGAGCTTCTGTATCGCCGCTATGACAATCCAACAATCCTCGCCGCGAGTCATCGTGCTCGGTGGGCCGAACGGGGCTGGTAAAACCAGTTCCTCAAGGAAATTGTTGGCGGAAACGTTGAAAGTCCTCCCATACGTCAATGCGGATGTGATTGCACAGGGTTTGTCAGGCTTTGCACCTGAATCGGTCGCATGGGAAGCGAGTCGAATCATGCTTGAGCGTTTGCACGCTCTCGCAAATCGCCGCGAAACCTTTGCATTGGAAACAACCCTTGCGGGGCGATCCTATTTTCAGTGGTTGAGGTCCTTGCGGGAATCAGGTTACCAAGTCAACCTTTACTACTTCTATCTGTCCAATGCAGATCTGGCTTTGCAACGTGTCGCACTTCGAGTTCAGCGAGGTGGACATTCAATTCCAGAATCGACGATCCGAACTCGATATCGTCGCAGTCTGTTGAATTTGTTTTCGTTGTACCTTTCAATCGCAGACGAATGGACAATATTCGATAATACAGGCAATGGCGCGCCCGTGGTTATTGCACGAGGGCAAGGTGAAAAAATCGAGATCTTCCAGCAGCACGTCTGGGCGCAAATGAATGCGGAGTTTCATCATGACTGAAGCATCTGATGGTCCCGATTTTGCTGCAATCGACGAGGCTGTTCGTGAAGCGATGCGCGAAGAAGTTCTTTCGCACGCACGCGAAGGGCGGTCGGTCCCGACATTTCGGGACGGTCGTGTCGTCTGGATCACGCCCGAGGAAATCTTGAAGCGATTCACACCTTCCTCACAAGGCTGTGAAGAACAGCCGAGTTCAATCAGCTCAGAGACCGCAGGCCATTGAACGAAACAAATCGTCACCACGAATCCATCGAGGAAACCATGCCAGCAACCCAACTCGACCAGTTGAAACAATTCACCACCGTCGTCGCGGACACCGGCGACTTTGAATCGATGCGACAATATCAGCCGCGCGATGCGACTACGAACCCTTCACTCATTCTCGCAGCAGCTTCAAAGCCAGAATATGGCTACCTTGTTGACAAGGCGGTTGCTGACCGCAGGAACTCAGGGTTGGTTGGCAGTCGGCAGATGGAGGACATTATTGACCATGTTCTGGTCAATTTCGGGATCGAGATTCTGAAGATCGTTCCAGGCCGCGTCTCAACCGAAACGGACGCTCGCCTTTCATTTGATACCGCAGGAACAATTGCCAAGGCGAGGCAATTGATCGCCCTTTACGAAGCTCGCGATATCCAGCGTGACCGGATTCTGATCAAGATCGCTTCCACGTGGGAAGGGATTCGCGCGGCAGAGGTTCTGGAGCGAGAAGGAATCCACTGCAATCTGACGCTGCTCTTCTCGTTCGCTCAGGCCGTTGCCTGTGCCGAAGCAGGTGTGCAGTTGATATCACCATTTGTCGGACGAATCCTCGACTGGTACAAGGCCGCGATGAAACGTGACTACTCTGGCGCAGAGGACCCAGGCGTCCAATCAGTGACGCAGATCTACAACTACTACAAGAAGTTTGGCTACAAGACCGAAGTGATGGGGGCCAGCTTTCGCAATATCGGAGAAATCACCGAACTGTCGGGCTGCGATCTGCTCACGATCAGCCCTGCACTGCTGGGTGAACTGGCGGCCTCCACCGCACCTCTCTCACGAAAACTCGATGCCACCTCGGCACAACAATTATCCCTCACGAAGGTGACATTTGAAGAAAAGTCATTTCGCTTTGAATTCAACGAAGATGCGATGGCGACAGAGAAAACCGCGGAAGGGATTCGCAAGTTTGCTGCAGACAGCCGAAAGCTGGAACAATTGATCGCTACAAAACTCGCTGGTTGATCCGTGCAGCAAATCAAGTCTTTGGAAGCACCGCGAATCGCACCTTGTTTACACCCAGTCGAGCAGCCGCCAACAGCAGTGGCTCGACTTTCGAATATGGGGTTGATCGATCGGCACGAATGCGGAGTTCCGTCGCTGCAGGACCGTATTCGTCGGCGACCAACTGCAATCGCTGCTCAAGGCCTTCCACGCTGACTTCCTGAGAACCCAGGAGCAGGCGATGGTCAGTAGCAATCGTGACCACGACACGATTTGCAGCATCTTCCTCGTCACGTCCCTGGGTTGCCACCGGCAGTTCCACCTGCTCGACCTGCTCATTCCTGATGAAATGGCTGGCCACCAGAAAAAAGATGATCAGCAGAAACACCACGTCGATCAACGGAGTGATGTTGAACTGCAGACCTCGTTGAATATTCTGGCTGGGAAGTCGCATTTCAGACTCATCGGTGAGCGATGGAACATATGGCGGTCATGACATCAATCCTGTGCTGACTACGGCAGCGCTCAATCTCGTTGGTTCCACATCAAGTGGTTTTGGGATCTCGACGTGGCACAGGAACTCCTTCTGCCGCATGACTTCTTCGTTCTTCTCGCTTACGCAGCAGTATCGACCGCTTGAAGTCCGCAAACACATGCTCAGCGGTCAGTGATGTCTGTGCGATCAGTTCATCGATGCGATTGCGGAAGTAACCGAAAGCAGAAATGGCGGGAATAGCCACGATCAGGCCAAATAGCGTCGTTACCAGAGCTTTATAAATCCCTGGCGCCAGTTCACTCACCTGCGGATTGGCTTTTCGCTCGAATTCCATAAATGCCAGGATCATCCCCCACACAGTTCCCATCAGACCGAGCATCGGAGCAACGGTGCTGATGATCGACAGGTACTCGATCTTGCGCATTAATCGAGCCGACTGTTCAGCCGCTGCATCTTCCATCGCTTTTTCGACGGCAGAATAGCCGAGTTCCACTTCGGCGATCCCTGCGCCCAGCAGATATCCCAACAGGCTGGAACTGGCCCGGCATCGTTCTTCCGCGACTTTGAACTGTCCAGCGACGATCAGGCGTTCGATATCCTCAGCCATCCCGCGTGGAATGAGCGTGCCGCGACGAATCGTCAGCAGGTGTTCGAAGATCAGGGCCAGCATGATCAGGCTCAGGCCAACGATGACATATCCGATGGCCCCCCCATCCTTAAACATCTGACCGATATCGATGACCGGTGCTGCAGGACGATCTGCGGCCGGTTTAGGAGGATCACCTGCCCAGGTCTGCATCGGCAGCGCCCAGCAGAAACAGACAACAAGTGTCATAACGAACATCAGAATTCGTGATCTATGTATCATCGATCGGCTTCCTCCTTACGCCGTCACCAGAGCGCTACTGGTCCGTATCCTTGCGATTAGCAGCCCGTGGTAGAAGAGGTCAGACACTCTTCGGGCAGACGATTTCCAAGTCAAGTCGACTGCCCTCCAATGGGTCTCCCCCTTTTTACTACGGGCTGTTAACCGGTTGACTGGCCTGGTTGATCTCATCCTTCAGCCTTTTCCATTTTTCTTCGGCCTTGCCAGCCAGAGGGGTGTCAGGAAAGTGGAAAACAACTTCACTGTACAGATTGGTCGCCTGCGGGCGGTCACCGAACGATTCGACCAGCTCTGCTGCTTCAAAACAGGCGCGAGCTGCCAGATAGCGGTCCGAGTCGTACACGAGGGGAAGCCACAGTAAGATCGCCGCGGCTCGTTCGGGCTGTTGCTGCCGCCGAAATGTCTGCCCCAAGACATAATAGCCACCCGCTCGCAATTCCTCGGGAAGCTCATCAATTGCCGTTTCCCATCGCTGTAATTCAGACGGCGTGGCCGTTCCGCTTACTGAACGGACACGCCACAACTGCATTTGAGCCAGTCGTTGCAAACGAACGTTCGACTCGCGGGCCAGTCGTCGCAGAACCGTTTCCGCCTGATCATTGGATTCACGATCAAAGAGCAAATGGCTGGCTCCAATCAACTGAGCGATTAACGACTTCTCGGTGACCCAGGCACGCGCTTCGAATATCACATTGGCGGACGAAGGCTGATCGGTCCAGGCCAAGGGTGCCAGGCCGAAATGCATGGTCTCAGGATCCGACTCGACGATCGCCAGGAAGTTCGGAGCAGCGGACAGGTAGTCTCCATTCCACATGGCACATCGAACCAGATCGGAAAGTATCAACCGTCTTACCCACGCACGGTCTTCTTCTTTCAATGCCTGTGTCAGCTCGGACTTGGCCTGAGCGACCTCACCTTTTGCCAGCCACTGACGCCCCTTTTCGTGGTGCGCTGTGTAAGCCGTTTGAACTTCGATGACGTCCTGACGTGGGTACCTCCGCGCCGCCTCGCCCGCACGCACGATGACGGTCACTTCGCGTCCCGTATAGTCATCCACGATGCCAGAAATTGGAAAACGGCTTCCACCCGGCTGCTGCAGGATGACTCGATCCTGAGCGAACGCTGAAATGCTCCCCAGCCACACCGGCACAATCAGCGCAAGAATCATGCCGCGGCGATAATCCGCCGAAGCCGATTCATCGCAGTTCCGATTCGGGAGATCGTAGGTATTCAACAATTGGCAAACAATTCGTCATTGAGGTTTGAATCGAGTCACGTCGTGATAACGATAGGTTCCACCGTTCTGGCGCGCGAGCTTTCGTAGAAAGTTGCCGTTGTCATTGGCAGTCGGTAATTCCGGTCCTTGACCAAATTCAATGGAATGAATCCGGATCTTCCCTCGATTCATCGACTTGATTCGATCGAGGTCCTTGGGCCAGAGCGGGGGCTCAAGCGCATCCGTCAGGAAAAAGATCACATCAGGATTCAATTGCATGGCCATTTCGAGCGGAGGAAGGTGGTCGGTCCCGGAACCGGGCGAGATTCCGGAAATCTTTTGCCGAGCAAGCGTCTTGTTGAGATCTGTGGCCATGGCAAGGGTCGGCCGAGTTTCTTCGCGTAACTTAATCACGTTCGGTTTTTCGTCGTAGAAAATGATCAGGAACTGCTGGCGTTCGTCCAGCGCCTGAAGACTGCTCATCAAGGCATTTTTCGCAACATGCATGGCGTTGTTACCGCCCATGCTCCCCGAAGCATCGACGACGAATACGACCTTCATCCCTTCGTCGCGCGTTCCCATGAAAGCAGCCCCCGGTCGCCCGCCAGGCGTCCCGGTCGCAGGCCGAACGTTTCCGGTCGACTTTACTGGCACACCTGTATCTGCTGTCGCGGTTCCGTTGGGCAGATTCACTCCAACACCAATTTGCGGCGGGGCCTCAATCTTCGGAAGCGTCACTTCTGCGGGCGCGGATTCTGTCGTTGCTTGTGTCGGAGCAAACGATTCGCTCGGCGCGGGGTCGACAGATGCATTCGTCGGTTCGGACTCATTGGGCTCATCCACCATCTGAGAATCGATGCGGTCCCCCTCGCGCTCCACAAAAATCCCGACTTCACGAGTTGGCTCGTCCGAGAAGCCAACAGGAGCCTGCTGACAACTTCGCATGGTTGTTGAAAAGACAATCAGTAGACACGCATGGGCGACCATCGAAAGAATGCAGGGCATAGCAACGCTATGCGGCATCCAGTCTGGAAGCTGGAACCGACTTTTCGGCGTCATTTTGAGAGAAGTCATGGATGCCTCCCGCGACCGAACACCCTGCAGGAATCGATTATAGACAGAATTACCGCGGAGAGACCTGACACGATTTCATTGCGGACTGGATTCTGCTGCGCGAACTCTATGTCTGACAGGGAATTCCGTCAATTCCAGCGTCGGCAACGACAGCAGTTACTGCCCTTTCGAAGTCGTAGAAAAAGGGGTTGAGGCAGATTCCGCCGATCCTCGCCGGGGCAACCTGATTCGAACGAGTCTACGTAATCGTCAAGGTCCGCCTCATCTTGCGCGGCCGGACTGCCGATAATTTCACTGTCAATCCTGACTCGACTCCTGGCTTGAACAGACTTTAGACACCAAGTCTGATCGAAAGATGACGCGACATTTGCGTATCGTCTCCCTTTCCGGTGGACGGAGTTTTGACAGTTCAGATTTGGCATTTCGGGGCGATCGGACCACCCCTCATCCGTGAACGTGCGGATGAGGGGTGCGTCGTTTCGGGGCTCCATCAAAGCGATCTAACAGAATCTAAATCCGCCCCGTGCGCGGGCACGACTTGTGAAAGAATGCACGGTTCGGCTGACTCACCCTCGGATCGTGTCCAAGACTTCGCCACTCTCGACAGCCCCTACTCCGTCGTTCGCGCGCACTCAGGAATCCAGCGAGTGCCATTTAAGACCATTCGCAGAATGCGAAAGTGACTGAGTTCCCGCACTTGCGGGAATGACGAAACACCATCCTGCTCCGCTTCAAAAAGGTAATGTCCCAGTCCAAAACTCGCGTTCCAAAACTGCTCACCACCTTGTCTGGGCGAAATCGACCGGTATAGTGTATGTCAGTTCCGGTGTCCCCGAAGTTGTGCGGACGCCTTGCTGTTTTGGTCTGTTCCAAGGAGAGAGCCTCGATGAAGAAGTCCCTGATGGCGTGTGTCGCGCTGGTCGTTGCGTCGGTTGGCCTGGCAGGCGCTGCGGAAAAGGTCCAATCGGGTTTGGAAAAGGGTGCCAAGGTCCCAGCGTTCTATGTGAAGGACGTCACCGGCCCCAACAAGGATGGAGATGAACTTTGCTATCGTTGCCGCTACGGGAATCAGCCCGTCGTCACGATTTTCGCCAAGGAAATGACTGACGAAGTCGCTGCTTTGACAAAGGAACTGGACGCTGTTGTCGCCAAGAACCGTGATCAGAAGATGGCCGGTTTCGTAGTTGTCCTCGCCAGCGATCAGGCCAAGGCTGCAACAACCCTCGAAAAGGTTGCCAAGGACAAGAAGATCGAACAACTGCCATTGACCACTTTCAAGGGAACCACCGGTCCCAAGGGTTACAAGATAAATGACAAGGCTGACGTCACCGTCATGATGTGGGTTGAAGGTACCGTCAAGGTCAGCGAAGGCTTCAACAAGGGTGAACTGAACACCGCTGCGATTTCCAAGATCGTTGGCGAAACCAAGCAAATCCTCGAATAGTTTTTCTGGTCTGCTCCCTGTGATCGCGATCGAAGCGCTCATGATCGTGATTCGCAAGGCGAAGCCCGAAGCGTTAACACCCTGCGTTTTCGTTGAAACGCAGGGTGTTCGTGTTTCATTGGATCCGTTTTTTGAAATCTCCTAATCCCCAGAAGTACACGGCCTTGTCGAGGGCGCCAAAACCGCGGCGCCCCCCCCCAGTTCACTGCCAAATCTGCGATTTTGAATTTCAGACCGAAAACCGGGTGATAGGAACACCCAATCGAGCAAACTTTGACACACATCACAATTCGTTGACGCTCTTCCAGTCCAGCAGTAGTATCAGTGAGCTTGTCACATTTTTCGAACTGACAGACGATACCCATGAAGCTCTCTCGCAAGTCCGATTACGCTCTGCGCGCCCTGATGACGTTGGTGGAACGATTCGGGAAGGGACCGGTTTCGATCCGCGAGTTGGCCGAGAAGAATGATATTCCCCGTGGGTTTCTCGAGCATATCATGCTCGATCTCAAGTCGAAGGGAATCGTCAGCAGCATTCCTGGCCGGATCGGCGGCTTCGTTCTTGGACGATCCCCGGCCGAAATTACCATGGGTCAGATCGTTCGCCATTTCGACGGACTACTGGCTCCGATTGGATGTGTTTCCGTTTCCAGCCACGAAACCTGTTCGCAAGAGGCGAGTTGTCGATTCCGCCGCGTGCTGCTCGATATTCGTAACTACACGGCTCAAAAAATGGATGCAGCGACACTTGAGGAGGTCTATGGATCGACTCCCGTGACGCATGAAGAAGTCTTCTCAAGCGCCTTCATCGGCGGTGACGGAATCTGATCTCACCACTGTGCGACACGCCGTATCTCCACCAGATTCATCGTTCCTTCGTTACTCAGCAAACCGTGCAGAACAGGATGCTGCAGGACATCGCTGACGTTTAACACTTCTCCGTCGACGACCATCTGGTTCGACATCAATCGGACTCCGTGACTGTAATCGACGTACCAGTCAACATGACCGACGTAGAGTGGCTGAATCGGAATCCCGTCTGTCTGATGCCATCCGTAAATAGCGACCTTCTTCGGCTTCTCAAACAGGCGATTGCTCAGTACGACATCCTTCTTAATCCCGGCTGTCAAACCTCGCTTCCTTCCTTGAAGCTGAGCTTCAATGAATTCATGGTGCTGGTAGAAAGTCTTTACGGAATCACGATCCAGCGTCAAAGGTTTGGGAGCGAGTTTGTTCTCAGCCGCCGAGTAGAGATCGTCAGAAATCTTGGTCGTGATCAGCGTCGCATCAAATTTCTCAGCAATTGCCATCGCACTTTGCGGGGTCATCGGGACTCGAAAGAAATCTTCATCTGTTCCAACGGCCAGATAGTCTGCCATGACCCGGTAGTCCGCGATGTGCCTGGTACCGCTGGGATCAGTCCAGTTGACACGGACAGTGACCAGATTGCGCAAGAACTCAGGGACATTGCCGCTGGTAATCTCTTTCACGATCGCGGCTTCACGTAATTCGCGTCGCTTCATCAGAATCTGGTCACGAAATTCGCGACCCGCAGGGGCATTTTCCGGGCGAGCCGGAATCGCCAACTTCCTCTCAACGGAATCGTTGACGATCAAAGCCAGTGGAACCACAGGTTCTTTCAACGGCTGCGGCTGAATCCATTTCGAATAGGCACGAGGCCCGCCGAATGTTCCCCAACGACTTTCATCTGTTGTCCCTACGGTCAGACCATGCAATAGACCATTCATCTCACCAACGAGTGCCGTGTGGAGAATCTTGTTCTCAGGATTCGGATGTACGAAGAATTGAATCTGCCCAGATAGACCGATGGTCGTTCGGAATGGTCCAGACGTCGCTTCCGTCAGTTTCAACGAACTTGCGAATTTCGTCGACATCCGTGCCGTCGCACGAAATGTTCCACCTTCAGAACCGACCACTTTTTTCCCGTTCAGCGTGACCTCGCGGTCATCATGGGCAACCACGACCAGACGCCGGGTGACATCATCGCGCAACCAGGTCAGCAGCTTGTCAGCATGCTTGTCATCGGAATAGGAATAGTTCGCATCCAGAAACACGAATCGCTCAATCGATGCAGGAATCGTGGCCTCAGTAGCAATGTATTCGAACAGGAATGCCCCGCCGCCACTGTGCCCCGCCAGAATGATCCGGTCCGCTTTGAATTCAGTTGCCAGAGAAAAAACCAGTTTTCGAATCAAGGATCCGGCATCGCGTCGGTCAGAACTGAAAGCTGGCCAACTGAGCTTTGGAGCCTGAACGATTGCGAACAGTAGATTCCCTTCGTTAACCAATGCACGCAAGCAGCGAATCTGCCCGGCGACATGCTGGATATCGTATCGAAAGTCCTGACCCGGCTGTGCTGCGGCACCAAAAGTCTGCTCGATCGTATTTCCATTCGGTGTGGCATAAATCACAAGCGCCTGCTTGCCAGGCTTTGATTCAGCGGGCAAGTTCACCATGACCTTGATGCCACTCGAAAGTCGGTCCCAGCGAATGCGTTCCGAGAAGGGTTCGACCGTTGCAAACTCTGTACTCTGCTGAGCACCAGCCAGGCGAGTTGCTAACGTGATGCCTGCGATCGCACAAAGATAGAAGAATCGCTGAAGTCGCATTTGCTCATGTTCTCGTTGTTCGAATCCTGCAACAGGCTGCAATACAACCACCGAACCCGTCGCGCTAGAGACTTCGGATATCCCGAGCGGCAGCACAGGAGCATTCTAGCGCGCATCCAACTTAAGTGTAGGGCTCCGCAGGAATCACCGAGGTTCGCATGCGATTATTCGACAGGCGACTCGTGAACCACAGATTGACGAGCGTTGAAGCTCAGTTCGAGTTGTTCGCGACAAACGGCGTAAAGCTGATCTTTTTGAATTGGCTTGACGGCAAAGCTATCGAAGCCGGAAGAAAGGCACCGGTCTCGGTCATCGTCTGACGCATGAGCCGTCAGCGCAATAATCTTGCCGGTGTAACCCTGCCGACGCAGCGTGGCAGTCGCGGTATATCCATCCATTTCTGGCATCTGAATGTCCATCAGGATCAGATCGAACGGTTCCGCAGCAGCGCTGGCGAGCAGCGCTGCATTCACGGCCAACAGCCCGTTGTCGACAACCTGAACGACGGCACCCCATTTTTGAAGCAGGAATGCGATCAGCTTCTGATTTGCCAGCACATCTTCAGCAAGCAGGATACGCCCAGACAGTTTCATCGGCGCTGCTGGCACCGCTTGAGCTGGTGTCGCTGGTTCGACAGCGATTTCCGATTCTGCCATCACCAGGTCAGTTTCTGGCCCAGCGGCAATTTCCAGAGTGAACTCGCTACCGACTCCGAATGTACTGCTGGCAGAAATGTCTCCGCCAAGCATCTGTGCCAGCCGCTTGGAAATCGATAACCCCAGGCCTGTTCCCCCGAATCGGCGCGACATGGATGCATCGGCCTGCGAGAACGGAGTAAACAGTCTCTCCAGTTGCTCGGGCTTGATTCCAATCCCGCTGTCTGTAACTGAAAAGATCTGACGTTCGGTTATCTCGTCATAGCGCACCGTAATCCGAATGTTGCCTCGTTCGGTGAACTTGATAGCGTTCCCGATCAGATTGACCAGAATCTGTCGGACGCGCAGCGCGTCTGTAGAAATGTTCTTCGGCATCGGGAAGAGATATTCGGTCTGCAGATCCAGCCCTTTTTCCTGAGCACGCAGTTGCATTAGATGTAGAACATCGTCCACCAGTTTCCGGGGTGAGACTTCGGCCAGTTCCAACGTCATCCGGTCCGCTTCGATCTTCGAAAGATCCAGGATGTCGTCGATCAATTCCTGCAGATGCCGACCATTGTTACGAATGATGTCGATCGTTTCTCGATGCGGATTGTCGGTCCCTTCTCCTTCTG
Organism: uncultured Schlesneria sp.; assembly: GCA_963977965.1. Classification (GTDB taxonomy): domain Bacteria; phylum Planctomycetota; class Planctomycetia; order Planctomycetales; family Planctomycetaceae; genus Schlesneria. Next base: position 7,989 of record CAXBSB010000035.1, on the reverse strand, counting down.
CATCGTAAATCAGATCTGCATAACCCAGGATGGCAGTCAACGGAGTGCGCAGTTCGTGACTCATATTCGCCAGGAACTCACTTTTTGCACGGGCTGCCGCTTCTGCCTGATCACGGGCGCGGGCCAGTTCCTCAGACTGTCGAATCAACTGAATTGACTGTTCTGTAATTCGATCGCGTGACGCTTCTACCTGCTGCAGATAGCGATGCGAATCCTCTTCCATACGTTTACGATCAGTGATATCGGAATGAGTACCGATCATGCGAAGCGCTGCACCAGACGCATCACAACTGACGATGATCCCCCGGCTCAAGATCCATTTCACGTTGCCGTTCTTGCAGACCATCCGATGTTCGTGCGTGTACGTGACCGTTTTTCCGTCTAGATAATCCTGCAGACTGGAGAGAACTGCGGGAAGGTCTTCGGTGTAGATTCGGTTTCTCCAGCACTCCATCGTGTTATCGAGTTCATGTTCTTCGAACCCGAGCATCTCGGCCCAGCGGCGAGAAAAGACCACTTCACCGGACTGAATATTCCAGTCCCAGACGCCGTCCCCTGCCCCTTCCAGAGCAAACTTCCACCGCTCTTCGCTTTCGCGCAGGGCCGTTTCGACCTGCTTACGCTCAATCGCGATTCCCGCGAGATTTGCCGCGACTTCAATCAGGCGGATATCACTTTCTGTGGGTGTCCCCGGGGAAGAGCCGTAAATGGCGAATGTCCCCAAGACAGCTCCTGACTTATCCCGGATCGGTTCGGACCAGCATGCGGCCAGACCAGCTCGAGCGGCAAGTTCCCGATATCCCAACCAGTAGGGATGAGTTGAAATGTCTTCAACAATCACACGTTGACCAAGGAACGCCGCTGTCCCGCAGCTTCCGACGCCCATCCCGATTTCCACGCCATTGATAGCGTTGGTGTAGAACTCAGGAAGATTCGGTGCAGCGCTTGTCTGTAACCGCTTGCGTTCCTTATCGAGCAACAGAATTGAGCCGCGAAGTTGAGAATTCTCTGCTTCTACACTGCGAACAAGCGGTTCAAGAACTTCTGCCAGCGAAGCACCTGCTGCAAGCAACTCCAGTACACGGTTACGGACACGTTCGCGAGCTTCGGTCGCCTTTCGCGTCGTAATATCCTTGATCGATCCGGCCATTCGGATCGGCACACCGTTCTCGTCCCAGACCGCCTGCCCACGTTCGAGGAACCAGCGGTACTCGCCACCTTTTGTACGCAACCGGTGTTCAATGTGATACGGTTCGCGATCATGAAAGTGCCGTTCCACAGCACGCCAGGTCATATCGAAATCATCGGGATGTAAGATATCAGCCAGAGCCGACAACCAGACGTCGAATTCTCCGTTCTCGTGACCGAGCAGTTCCTTGAATCGATCTGAGTAGAACACGCGGTCGGTCTGAAGGTCCCAATCCCAGATTCCGTCATTGGCCCCCTGCAGAACCAGATTGAATCGTTCCTGATTCACGCGCAACGACTCTTCCGCCTGGGACGCCCTCACCGCCTCAGCGTGGGCTGATGCCCACTCTTCACGTAACCGGCTTGCCAATCTGCCAAAATGATCAATCATCCTTCCCAGTTCATCCTGGGCGTCAATCGCAAGATTGAGAGGGGCAGCGCGATCTTCCGAAAGAACCTTTTCCGTGACATCTCGCATTCGATCCGAAGTCTGGACGATCGCCATGCACAGTCCGATGACCAGGTACGACGCCAGAGTGAGTGGAGCCATGGCTGCTAGAAGCAAGAACCATCGCCACATCCGTGCCTGATGAGTTCTGAGTTCAACACACTCTTCAAATGCATCCTGGCTGACGACCAATAGTGCGACGGATTCACGAATTGCAGAACCAGCCAGAGAATCAAGTTCCCCGAGTGACGGAGCATCGTCAGCCTGGAAATGTCGTTGACGTATTCCGGATGCAATTCTTCGAACTTCGTTCCGGGCGACCATCAACAGGACGCTTATCCGAGATCGAACGATCCCGTTATTCAGCATTGCCAGGTTCAGGTTCTGATTGACCCGATCAAAGATGACATTGATCCCGCCATTGAACTCTGCCAGTTTCAAATCCAGCAACTGCTGGTCACTGTCGCGCACTGACTGGGCGATCTGTTCTCGCAACCGATCTTCCGTGTCAATGAGATCGGGTATTAGTGAGGCGATGCTGATCGAAAGGTGCTGGCTGTCGGGATGTGGATCGACAGAGAGAGTCGAGATATCCGCGACCTGCCGCATCACTGCCCTGAAATCTTCAATCAAGTCGGAAACAACGGCTGGTTCTGCCAGCATCGGCTGTACGCCGGAATCTGAATCGAGGAGGATCCGGAGCTTTGCTCGAAATGTGTTCCAGCGTGAACAGTACTGCAACTGCTTGTGCTCAGCATCCGCTGCCACGATTTCGCTCAGTAGACTTTCGACCCGCGACTTCAGTCCCGCGAGTGAGTCGTCATGTCGCGGTTGGTCCTGCGATGACGCAACGATCGTCGCCAGATGAAATTCTCGCAAAGAACGCCAAAGCGGAACCAGTTGTCGAATCGTATGGTTTCCGGCCAGTTCTTCCTGCGAAAGCTCGACCCCGTGGTTCAACATCGCCATGTATTGCCAGGTCACGAAGACCAGTGGCAATACAACCAGTGTTCCCGTAATCGCAAATTTGCGAGGAAACGGGTAACGGTTCAGAAACTGAATCGCTGGTTCAAAGGTGCGTTGAAACAGATTCTTCACAAGCGACTCCGAGTCAGCCTGATCGTGGGGCTAGAGCCCGTGGTAGAAGGGGGCCGACCCTCCAAAGGGTCGGCCCCCTTTTACTTCGGACCACTAGAGGCTGGTCAATGAAGACCTCACATTGGCGGCTTTTGGCAGGTCAGAACCGGGCATCAAAAAATGGCAGCTTTCAATACAGATCGGCAGTTCAAGCAGGTGTATGGTATCGATTCATGCCCACATGGGACGGACAAGGAATTCAACCCCAAAGAAGCGCTGTAACGACGAATCAGACGATTACGGTACCTTTACAGAAGTTTCCGATTGTGCGGATGGACGACTCCAACGAACGCTACTGCACGCCGGTTTCCAGAGCAGAAAGCGCGACGGTGCTCGTCATTGGGCAATCGAGTCGCTTTTGCAGGTGAATATCCGCCCAGAAACGAATCTTGGGAAGCAATTCATCACGCAGCATCTTTTTCGCAGACGCGACGTGGCCCATTCGAAGAGTGAATTTCGCCACATCGTTGGCACCAGCCGGAATTGCCTGAGCCATCGCCAGCAGACTCGATTCCGTCGACAGGCACAACATGATAATCGGCAGAATGGTATCCTGCTCGCGGATGGCGCGAATGGCCTGCACGCCGTTCATCACGGGCATCTCGGTATCCAGAACAAGCACGTCGGGACGAGTTGCCTGAAGTTGGTTCACCGCATCTGAACCATTAATTGCCGGGTAAACTTCGAACCCATCCGCATCGAGAAGCGCCTCTGAAACCAGACGGCGGATCACGGCTGAATCATTCGCGATCATCACTCGGATAGGTGGATGCACTGGTATATCTCCGGCCCGAAATGTTCGAACCCGGGTAGAATCTGGACAGACGACATCAGTGAAGCGCGAATGCACCGTTCGGGGAATTCGCCTCCCTTAACGCATCCGTCATGATCACGTGCGCGACTCGGTAATAGTCGTCGCGTCGCCGATCGCTGAACAGGGATTCAATGGCCACGTTTGCTTCGGGATCGTATCCGTCGGCAGACCCTTGACGCTGCAGGTAGTTCGCCATGTGATCGGCCACGGCTGTCGCCGCGACAAGCTTCAGATGCTCTTCAGGAGCTGCCGTTGGAACATGATGACAGGCCACGACAGCAACCAGGGCGTCGGGCAGTTTATTGTGCGAAATGAACCAGGCGCCGAGTTCACAATGATCGGTATGCAGAATGTCGCGTTCTCGCTGCAGGAAATCCCCTGATTCCTCGAAATCCAGTGGATCGGCAGCGGCGAAGTTCGTCGGAGCAATGACTCCGAAAAGTGACCGGCCCACGTCATGAATCAGACCAGCAGTGAACTCTTCGCCCAGGAACCCCAGGCTGAATTCCCGATTGATTGACATCGAAATGATGCCTGTCAGAACAGAATGTCGCCACAGAACAAGTTGCATCCAGGCTTCGGCCAGTGGCAGCTTTCGCATCGCACTACCCAGACTGGCGGCCAGAATCACGTTACGACAATGAGCAAACCCCAGACGGGTGACCGCCTGCTTCAGGTTCATGATCGGTGAACGGGCTGCGTAGAACGCACTATTCGTGATTCGCAGGATTTCTGTCGCGAGTTTTGGATCGCGTTCAATCACTGACGAGAATTCTTTGATCGAGCAGTTTGGATCACGCGCCATGGCCAGCGCTTTGACGGCGATATCAGGCAGCATCTGCCAGCCGGACGTCTGATTCAACAGCCGAGTCCGCAAATCCTCAGGAGGGTTCATTCGCATCGTCTCGGGCTGGCTCAGAAGGGCTTCCATCGATAACGTCCTTCACCGCTGTAAGCAAAATAGAACTGCATGGGTTGATCCTGATTCCGTATCGAATCGCATTCGTGAGACTTGCGAAATCAATCGACTGTTTGCCTGGCGGGAGCATTAGAAAGGCCAATTGGATCGATTGCAGCGGTCATGCGTAGAACACAGGGGTTCGCACAATGAATCGCCACGAAGGATACGCAGCAGAAAACTCAGTTGGTCAGATCCACCTGGCCGTGGAAACCATCGAACCTGATTATCGAACCAGGTCTAACGAAGAGGCCACGATCTGATCGGTAGTCTTGAGCACGCGTGAGTTTGCATCGAAACCCCGTTGTGCTGTTACGATCGCGGTCATTTCCGACGTCAAATCGACGTTGGATTGTTCAAGTGACTTCTGTTTGACGGACCCGATGCCACTCGTACCCGGAATTCCCGTTGTCGGAGTTCCCGATGCCACAGTCGCACTGAACAGGTTGTTGGCTTCCTGATTCAACCCCGCCGGATTTGGAAAAGTCGTCAGCTGCAGTTGCACCAGGACCTTAACCTGCCCGCCACTCGTGACAACCGAGACCACACCATCAGAACTGATTGACGTCGAAACCGTATCAGACGGAAACGTAATCGGCGGCTGGACGATGTCTCCCGTGGCAGTGACAAGCTGTCCAAGAGCATCACGCTGGAATGTTCCGTCGCGCGTGTATTTCGTCGTTCCGTCCGAATGCTGTACCGCAAAGAAGCCGTTTCCAGAAATGAACAGGTCCAGTTCACGGCCAGTGCTTTCCTCAGCCCCCTGTTCGAAGTCACGAGTGGAAATGTCAGCGACTCTGACGCCAGTCCCCACCTGCATGTTTGGCTGCCCCGTGTAGAGCAGATCCTGGAAATCAACAATGCTTCGCTTGAACGCAGTCGTATTGGCGTTCGCCAGGTTGTTGGCAGACGTCTGCAACGATGTCTGGAAGGAATCCAGAGCCGATGACGCGGTAGTCATTCCAGACATCAACATACGACAGACTTACACTCGTTGGGTGGAAACTACGGCCTCAATCCAACCGGGATCAAGGAGTCGTCATCAACCTGATCGATCACGTTGATCTCAGTCAACTTCGGAACACACTAATCGTCGATCCAGGCTGCCCGTTGCGATCACTTCCACCGAAAGACATGCACGTAAGGTCAAAACCCCTACCACTTCGCGCCGATCGACTTTACCAGTCGCGGCGACATTTTCTGACACACAAAATACGAAGGCTACGCCGAGTTGCGCGACGCAAACAGCCGCGTTCGACAGAATTTCGACTCCAGATTTCTTACCAACCCGCTAAGACTGCGAAGTTGGGATAAGTCGACCCGGCTGGAACAGTCCGATTTATCGTTACGGCCCGAACAGTCCGATGCTTCTTGAACAGGGAAGTTCTGCCGCTGCGCGAACGTGCCCTGAATTTTCTGAAACAGAAGCATGAGACGACAAACAGGAATCGGCGGAACCTGCCGGTTCACTGTTCCAACGGAGCGAGTGGCCGTGATCCGAGGACTCTATAGTGCGGCGAGCGGAATGAATGCAACAGCGTTGCAGCAGGACGCCATTGCGCAGAACCTCAGCCATTCTGTGAAGCCAGGTTACCTTCGCCAACTGGTTCGATTTGATGCTCCCGGTGCGACCAGTGAGATCCAGGGGCCAACAGCCACCGTCCACACCGATCACAAGCCGGGGACCATGCAGTTCACCGGAAACAAACTGGATCTGGCGCTGGATGGACCGGGTTTCTTCACGATCCAGGGACCTAACGGGCCAGTCTATACACGCAACGGTGTCTTCCAGATGAACCAGGAAGGACGCCTTGTCACGATGGACGGACTTTCTGCGATGGGATCGGGCGGCGCGATTAATCTGCCTCCGGGAACGGCCGAAATCCAGATCCTGACGAACGGCGCTGTCATCGCTGATGGCGTCGAAGTTGATCAATTGCGGGTTGTGGCCTTCGAAGACCCGAACGCATTACAGCGCGTCGGTGCCACGTATTTTCAGGCCGCGCCGAACCTGAAGACTTCACCTGCGATGCCGGATGTCTTCCAGGGATATCGCGAATTGAGCAATTCGACCCACGTCGAAGAGATGGTTCAGATGATTGCAGGTGTTCGCCACTTTGAAGCGGCCCAACGCGCATTACGTGCTCTTGGTGATGCGATTGCTTTCAACACGCGGCCGCTAAACAGGTAATTTGAATCATGATGAAATCACTGTACACCGCTGCCACGGGAATGATCGCGAACCAGACGGTCGTCGATACGACCGCCAACAACCTCGCCAACGTCGATACCACGGGCTTCAAACGCAGTGAGGTCCAATTTCAGGATCTGATGTATCAGACAATTCGCGCACCCGGGACTCAAGGCGCGACCGGCTATGAAGTTCCAACTGGAATTCAAATTGGTAGCGGTGTTCGAACGGCCGCCATCACAAAGGTCTTCACCGAAGGGGTTGAACAGAACACAGGCAACAACTACGACGTCGCGATTGATGGACAGGGCTTTTTTCAGGTCCTGCTGCCAAGCGGTGAGTTCGCCTATACACGGGACGGAAGCTTTCGGCCAAATTCGACGGGACAACTCGTCACGGCCGACGGACTGCTGCTGCAACCCCCCATCAACATTCCGAACGACACGCTTTCAATCACGATCGGTACCGATGGCACTGTCTCGGTGATTACGGGCAGCAATTCTGAATCAGTCACGATTGGAAATATCGCGATGACTCGATTTGCGAATCCCAGCGGCTTGTCATCCGATGGACGCAACCTTTACACACAAACGACAGCATCGGGACCGCCACTTCAGGGGATTCCGGGAGCGAATGGATTTGGGACGTTGCGCCAGGGGTTCCTGGAACTTTCCAACGTACAGGTTGTGAATGAAATGATCGGGCTGATCACCGCTCAACGAGCGTTTGAAGCCAGCCAGCGCGCTGTTCTGACGAGTGACGAAATGCTCCGAACCGGAAATGACATGGTGAGGTAATCCAATGCCTTCAAGCTTTTCATTACTCCGCTGTTTGATCCTCGTCGCCGTCGCCATGACAGGTGCCGGATCATTGCGCGCCTCCGAATCATCACCCGTTGTTATCAAGTTGAGACCGACAACAGTCGCGGACGGACCCGACGTCCTGGTGCGAAACGTCGCACAGGTTGAGACTCGCAATCCCGTTCTGAAACGGCAGGTTGAGCAACTTGATCTAACTGATGCTCCACCTGCCGAAGGTTCCACAGTGGTCTCTGCCAAGTTGGTCGAGTACCGGTTGCGGCTGGCAGGAGTCGATCCCCAAACGATTATGATCCATGGACAACAGACGACTGTCACAGGCCTGTTGCCGCTGGGATCCAATCTGGTTGAACGAGTCGCCTACCCTCAGCCCGAGTCCATCCGCCACACAGAAGTCGCGCTGGCACGGAATCCGGTACCTGTCGGTAACGGACC
>CAXBSB010000034.1:0-42522 GCA_963977965.1 uncultured Schlesneria sp. | reverse complement strand
CCGCTCCACCGCCACCGAATGTCGCTGCCATCGAACCCGATATTCGGGGCGCGACGACCATCCGTCAGCAGTTGGACAAGCATCGCGACATTGCATCCTGTGCAACTTGCCATCGCATGATCGATCCACCCGGCTTTGCACTGGAGTCGTTTGACGTGATCGGCGGCTGGCGCGATTTCTATCGCAGTTCCGTTTACAAACGCGAAGCCGCCGTGAAACTGGCCAACTATCCAGAGCGGGAGATCGTGCGGGGACTCGACGTGGAGAGTTACGGCGTCACCGCGGACGGGAAAGAGTTCCGAAACATCGACGACTACAAAAAGATTCTACTGGAAGATCCAGACCAATTGGCTCGAAACTTGATCGAGAAACTGCTGATCTATGCCACCGGAGCCGAACTGCAATTTGCTGATCGTGAGGTCGTCGAAGGACTCGTGGCGAAGTCACGCCTGGCAAAGTATGGATTTCGTTCGATGATACACGATGTCGTGCAAAGCCGAGTCTTCCTGCACAAGTGAATCTGTCGATTGAGAATCATTACCGGATTCCTGCGGACTTTTGACCTGAAGAGGTTCCTATGTTTCATGCTCGCCTTCCTCGCCGCACAGTTCTTCGCGCCGGAGTCGTCTGCATCGGATTGCCCTGGCTCGACGCCATGCTGCCTGTCGGACTACGCGCCGAACAGAAGGCGGCAAAGTTGAGTCCCAAGCGAATTGTGCTGATGTGCCGGTCGCTGGGGTTGCACACACCGTACCTCTTCCCGGAAAAGGCCGGGAGCGATTACGAACCGACTCGTTATCTAAAGGTGCTTGAGGCACATCGGCGCGATTTCACGGTTTTCTCGGGGATGTCGCACCTCGGTTACGGCGGCGGGCATCATACCGATCGGGCCTTCTTGACCGGAATCACCGCTGAAGACTGGAATAACCGCAAGAATGGTATCTCCCTCGATCAGGAAGTTGCCTCGCGGATCGGAAATCATACGCGGTTTCCTTCGTTGGTACTGGGTGACAGCAGTACCTTGTCCTGGAATCGACGCGGCCAGCAGGTGCCCGGCGACGGTTCGGTTCGCGCTGTCTTCAAAAAGATGTTTATTGACGGAACGCCAGCAGAAGTCGAACAGGAAATTCAAAAGCTCACTGTCGGACACAGCATTCTCGACGGAGTTCGCGATCAGTCGAAATCGCTCGCGAAAACACTCAGCCCGACTGATCGGCAGCGCCTCGATCAACTGCTCTCTTCTATCCGTGAAGCGGAACAGCGGCTTGAGCAGGATGAATCATGGGTCCGCAAGCCAAAGCCAAAGGTTTCGCCTGACGATGCCCGGATCTTTGCTGAGGATCCGAAACGGATGATCGACCGCGAGCGAATGTGGTTCGAACTGATTCGGCTGGCCCTGGCGACGGATTCGACGCGAGCCATTTCGGTGAATCACTACTCGCACCAGGAAAACCTGATGATGGACGGCATCACACTGACTCATCATGATGCCTCGCACCATGGACAGGACGAAGCGAAGCTGAAGCAACTCGGTGCGATCGAAGAAGCCGAATTGAAGCTGTTTGCTGATTTCCTCGGTGCACTGAAAGCTGTCGACGAAGGAGGGCGGACGCTGCTCGATCAAACAATCGTGCTACATGCCAGCCACATGGGCAACGCGTCGTCGCATACGGGCGACAACCTGCCGATCCTGCTGGCAGGTGGAGGATTCCGGCACGCTGGTCATGTGGCTTACGACCGAAAGAACAACATGCCATTAACGAATCTGTTCGTCCGGATGCTGCACCAGATGGACATTCCCATGGAGAAATTCGGGGCCAGTACTGGTGTCGTATCGGAAGTCTAGCGCGTGTCGCACTTCCGTGTCGCGTCGAAACATGGGTTCGTCGCTGCAGTTTGATGTCCGCGGGGCGCCGCACTTAAACGGAATGCGATCTAAGTCGGTACGATCAGGGATGACTGGAGCGATGTTTCAGTCGATTGGCAAAGTCGTTGACCACGGGGGGGCCGCACGACTACGGTCATTTTACTTCTCTGGTTTCTGTCAGAAGCCAACTAGACTGTCTCAACTTCATTAAAGGTATTACGTGGGCAAGCGGCGCATCGTTCAATCTCTGTTCGGCTTAATTATTTGCAATACGACCCAAATCTATGGAGCTACGCCGCCGCTGAACGAGAAGGAATCATTGGGAAAATCGCTCTTTTTCGAGACCAGGCTCTCGAATCCCGATGGGCAATCCTGTGCGAGTTGTCATGCTGCGTCGGCGGGGTTTACCGATCCCTTCCACGTGTTACCAGTCTCACGTGGCGTCTTGCCACTTCGATTCGGGTCTCGAAGCGCACCGACAGCAGCCTACTCCAAATTCAGCCCACCTCTGTTTTTTGACAAGGTCGATGGTACTTATGTCGGAGGCTTGTTCTGGGATGGTCGAGCCGACACTCTCGAACAACAGGCTCAAGGCCCGTTCCTCAATCCACTCGAAATGCACAACGCAAACAGGGAACAAGTGATTGGTGACATCGCTCGGTCACCGCTCGCGGCCGCATTCAAGAAAGTCTACGGCCAGCAGTCGCTCGATCCTGCAAATACCAATCAGGCCTATCTGCAACTGGCCGATGCAATCGCCACTTACGAACGCAGCCAGGAAGTATCTCCGTTCACATCCAAGTTCGATTATTATCTGAAGGGGCAGGTCAAACTGACCAATCGAGAAGCCCGTGGGCTGGCCCTGTTTAACGGCAAGGCGAACTGTTTTGCCTGCCATCCGAGCACTGTTCAGGGAAACGAACCCGGGCCTTTGTTTACGGATTTCACTTACGACAACATTGGCATCCCGAAGAACTGGTTGAATCCGTATCTGTACATGTCGAAAGACTTGAATCCAGATGGGATTGGTTTTATCGACTATGGGTTGCAGAAGACTGTTGCCAGTTTTGATCCAGACGCCTCAGATCAGGCTGGCCGGTTCAAAGTGCCGACACTTCGTAATCTGGAGTTGTCATCTCCTTACGGTCACAACGGATACTTCTTCACGATCAAGCAAATCGTGCATTTCTACAATACAAGAGACGTCCCGGTGGCCCTTTGGCCCCAGAGCGAAGTTCCGCAAACGGTCAACCATGACGAGCTGGGCGACCTGGGTCTGACAAACGAAGAGGAAGACGATCTAATACTTTTTCTTCGAACATTAACAGATGGCTTCGTTCTGCCAGCAGCTTCTCATTGAAGACAAGACATGTCGGCTGGTCGGAGACAATTGCCTGCCGCTTCCAATAACTGCTCACTTCGATTACGCCTGGGAACGAAATCCATGAATGCCGCGCCAAAACCGGGAGAGCACTTTCTGAGTTTCGATGGAAAAAACGCCTTCGTTAACATCCCAAGCCTTCCGTGCTACAGCGTTGATTACACAGGGGAACTGACAGTGGCGGCATGGATTCGCGCCGATATTGAAGACTTTCCACGGACAGAGGATGGCAAGCCGTACGTCCACTGGATGGGAAAGGGCGAGGGGAATCATGTCGGCGGGACGCAGGAATGGACGTGCAGGATGTACAGTTTGCACACTCCAGGCGTATGCCCCGCGCGCCCGCAGCGAACGAGTTTTTATGTGTTCAATCCGCAGGGAGGCTATGGCGTTGGTAGCTATGTTCAGGAATCCGTCCAGCCTGGGACATGGCGGCTGATTGTCGGCATGGCCGACAGAACTCGTACGTACCTGTATTGCAACGGCGTCCCCAAAGGTTGTTCGACATACCGAGGTCCCGCGGTCGAAGGCTGCCAGATCATGCAAGATCCGAAGACTGGCCAGCAGGTTGTCATCAACCCACTGCATGGGCCCTCTCCCGTACGGATCGGAGCTCAGGAAATCGATGAATCGAGCGGTCGCTTTATGGGAGGCATCACCAAGGTCAGGATCTGGAATCGATTGCTCACTGGCGACGAGATTGTCTCCCTCTATACGCATGACATCGCACCTCGAGACTGGCTCGCCGGCGAGTTCCTGCTCAACGAAGGACGAGGAACGCTGGCACTGGACACGGGCTACGTGAACCACGGGGCGATTCATGGTGCGTCATGGGCTATCCAGGAATAATGCTATTGCATGGAATTCTGTTGGTTCCGGACTCATCCGCCCTTTGGTTCACGGCGGAACACATTATCGGGATCATGCCAATCCATGTGACAGTGTCGGCACTGTTTTGCCTGAGGCGTGCGCAACTCCTCGCCGCAATGAGGGCACGACGCGGTCTCGATGACCGTCTGGGCAGGTGACACACCATTGAGCAGTTTCCACCCGTCTGCCGCAATCGGCATCTCGCGTCCGCGAAAATACATATCCACGAAGATCTGTTCACCGTGCTGTCCGCATTCGCACGCAATCAGAAATGCATCCAACGGCAGTTGTTCCGGACTCGCTCCGGCGATTCGTCGCTCTGTCCCGCGCGAGACACACAATTTGACATCAGGCCGTTTCAGGTAGTCCGTATTCGTTCGCCGAATCGATCCTTGACGGCGAAATTGAATGGGAGATCCGGTCGGACAGCGAAGGCGAACGAGATAATCGTACTCCGCTTCAACGCCACCGCCGCAAAGAACGGGATTATCGGGATGTAGTCCATAGGGGATTTCAGGAGTCCTGCCGCCGAACAGTTTTTGCCACAGTGACATCGCGACGTCCGTTACCGTTGGAAGTAGTTGTGTCTTAGTGGGCCGCAAAGATATGAAACTGCGTTAGTGCGTCCCGTGGTGTATACGGATTATTGACAGGAGACACCGTACGCCGCACAAGATGACACGTCAATGGTCCTTCAGCGATGCATTACGAGACCGTATCTACGTTACTGACTGCGACACTTGTGTTCAGAAGAAGCACGACGTTGCCTTCGACATCGTTCTGAGCAGTACTGGACACGATCCCAATCTCGAATCCATTTCTTACGCCAGGAGAAGGGCCGACCGCATACCATGCAGATTTTGGTCGTACTCTTCTGTAGTTTGTCTGGTCGAGTGATTGAACGATGAGTCTCAGACATCAAGTTGCTCCAGGAATGAATTAGCAACCTTGTGATGTTCGGCCAATCCTGAATCCAGTTTCATCTTTTTCTGGACAATCGCTGCCGAGTTGCTCGCTGGTGAGTTCCTGCTCAACGCAGAAAGGAACGGTGGCACTGGACGTGAATGCACTCTGAATTCTGACTACTTCGCGACGGCGTACACTTTCACCGTGTCCTTGAACTTCTGGAACCGGACTTGTTCACTCGCTTTGACGTCGGTGATTTCGATGTCAACACTGTATTCGTTGTATGTTGTGTCGAGGGCCGTCTTTTGGCCGAGCAGTTTGATCTCCGAAGAGCGACACGCCTTTGCGGGGAGTTCAAACGATTGCCTGGGCTTGGGAACATCCGGAAACACGGCGTCTGAGTGCTGATTATTCACCCATTTGGCAAGGTCATCCGGCGTCACGTCCTTATCAAACTGAAACAATTTGCCAGTGACGGGAAACTCCTTCTTTGAGTTGTCGACGTTGACCACCACAACTATCTGCTGGTCTCCGGCAGTGTAAAAGACCTTTGTGGCCGTGAAACCAATCTGAGACTGACTGACCTCAAGTCTCTGCACATTCTTCTCTTTAAGATCGAGCAGAAATGGTGCTTTGGTTTTAGTTTCTGTCACGTGACTGGATGCGACCAGCCGCCACTGTTTTCCATCCGGTGGGGTGCGGTAGGGAACCAGATAGACGGTACTTTCGCCTTTGGGCACACCAGGATCGGTGTTTCGAAACGCAATTCCCATCTCCTTCGGAAACGAAGCCTTCGGTTCGTTCTTCAAAACGTCCAGCACTTTGACCTGATCCCAGCCGTACTTGTCGACAGCCCCTGCAGGTTTCAGCAACTCGACACGGAGCACCACTTCGGCCTGAGCAGACAGTTTCGCGTCGACTTTCAGTTCCTTGTTTTGATCTTCCCCATCAGCTCGCAGGCACAAACAGGTCATCAAAAGGGCGCCGACCATCATACGTTTTTGTTTCATCACACGACTCCAATCGATTGAGATGCTGTCATGAGCTGCGAGCCAGCAGGTTGTCGACATAGACGCATTCCATTCGACATTTGTTCCGCGATTTTTGAATCCCGTTCGAGAGACATGACAGCGCCGTTCGTTAGACCTGTTTGTCAGGTTTGCATTGCACAATCGTAGTGTAATTCTGGCCTTTACGGTACGGATTGTGGCAGTTGGCTATCAGCCCGTGCCGTGGGGGACGGAGGATACCCTGAGAGGGACTGCCCTCGTTTCACACAGGCTGCGATGCCAATCATGAAAGGTGAAACTCATCTTCAAGTTCCATCACCAGTTCCACGAGATCCAGCGAAGCGACACCTTGATCGTAAAGCAACTTCAAAGTGTCAGGTAGTTCACTCGCTACAACGCCAAGCTGGCGGGAAATTCTATCGATGATTCCGTCGCGTATCGCAGACGAGTCCTGCGAAGCAAAAATGCGAGTCGACTTTGGAGATTGGACAAACCAAAGGATTTGACCGCAACGCGGGCACGTAGCATCTCCGAAAAAAAGCGACGGTTCGACGATGACACTTGCCCCGCAAAGCGGGCACGATGTCGGACTGCCTTCCGGAGTGCGTGATGAAATGTCCATATCCCCACCGTCAGAACGATTCAAACGTGCGAAAGACTCACAGAGCTTATCACTTCGGGTACATTGCGTTCGGCGACGAAGACGATGCTGGGGCGAGCAACAATGTCTCAAACATCATGCTGCTCCAGAAACGCATTGGCAACCTTGTGATGCTCCACAAGCTTCGACCCCAATTTCTCCTTCATTTTGACCATCATAGCCATCCGGGGATTTGACGCGAAGAAGTCGGCATGGCGGTCCACGAATCGCCAGTAGAGGCCGTCCCAGATTGAGCACCACGGCCCCTTTTTGAAGTCGCTCATCTTCAGGATATAACTGGATCCGCTGATGTACGGCTTCGTTGTCATCAGTCCGCCATCTGCATGCTGACTCATCCCGTAAACGTTTGGCACCATGACCCAGTCATACGCGTCGATGAAAAGTTCCATGAACCAGCGGTAGACGTCGTCCGGGTGAATGTCACACAACAACATGAAATTCCCCAGGACCATCAGCCGTTCAATGTGGTGGCAGTAGCCGGTGTCGAGGACTGCCCGGATAACATGGTCAACTGGCGCGATGCCCGTTGTCCCGGTATAGAATCCGCGCGGCATCGGGCGCGAATGCTCCCAGTAGTTGCGTGACCGCTGCCGTCGGCCATACGACAGATAAACGAGCCTGACGAATTCCCGCCAACCGATCACCTGACGAATAAACCCTTCCAGGGAGTTCATCGGCACGCGACCGTCGTACGCCAACGCAGCGTCTACGACGTCTCGTGGAGATAACAGACCGACATTGAGCGAAGGAGTCAGAACGGAGTGAAACAGAACTCGGTCGCGAGTCGATATCGCGTCCTCGTACACTCCGAAATCGGTAAATCGCTGCTCCAGGAACTCAGCCAGCCCCGCCCGGGCTTCTGCGGCAGACGTGACGTACAAGAACGGTTCGTCGCGTCCCGGTGCATCGGGAAAATGTTTACGGAAATACCGCCTGGCTTCGCGAACAAACTCATTTTCGGCAGGACGAATCATAGCAGGCAGGTGAATCGAAGCGGGGAGCTTTTTACGGTTCTCGGCATCGAAACTCCACTTGCCACCGTGTGGTTTGCCATCTGGGGTGAGAAGCACACCGAGTCGCTTCCGCTGGCGGATGTAGAAGTCTGTGAAGTGCAGCTTCTCTTTTCCTGTGGTGAAGGCCTCAATCTCGTCTGCGGGTGTGAGAAAGTGCGGGTCGGGCACGATCGTCAGAGACACGGCTGCAGCCTTGCACGCCGATTGAAGTTTCGAGATCAGCCAGTCGTCACACGGGTCAACCACGCGGATCGCCTGACAGTTCGCAGCCTGAACAAGTGCAACAATGTCGCCCGTATCATTTAACCGGTGTGCGTCGATGTAATGAGCAGCGGGGAAAGACTCATGAGCAAACCGTTTCATCGTCGCCCGATGCAGTATCAGTTTCTGCCTGTGAAATGCATACTGCCGGAAGAACAACGGATCTTCGACGATAAACACGACGTCCGCCCCGGTGGCGGCGGGATGAGCGTGGAACAGTTGATGCGGATAAATCAGCGCAGCCGTGGCCATACGAGTCACTCAGGTTCAGGGACATCAATGCGGATAATCATTCCTGTCGCTGTGAAACCGTGACTCGTCAAGATCGTTAACCCTGCTTTTTGAACAAAGCAGCTCAGCAGGTCGAATGTCATCGTTTTCTCAGCGAGCTGCGCGAACTGACTGAAAAGAAACGCAAAGACGCAGGGGCGCGAAGGCGCAAGAAAATGAGGAATTTCTGATTTCCAATTGCGTCTTTGCGTCTATGCGTTTTCGGTCCTGAATTCAGCCAAAGAGACTTCACTGAATGCCGTTGAGAATCACTTCGCGGATCAGGGATTTCAGGCGGAATTCGTTTACTTTGGTTTTTCTGATGATCGATTCGATTGTGATCGAATCAGATGGCGCTAATTCCCGTGCCAGGGCAAACCTCAGCAGGTGGCCGGTGAATGCTTTTGCGAATCGCTCGTCCTCTTTCATCAGTGCTTCCTTGAAACCCTGCACACCTTCAAAGTGATACTTGCGCAGCAATGTCCCGCTGGAGTCGACTTCCTTGCCGTTGTCGTAGCGATCTCGCCAGCGGCCGGTGATGTCGTAGTTTTCGAGGGCAAAACCGAGTGGGTCGATCCTCGAATGGCATCCAGCACAGGATGGGTTCTTGCGATGTGCGGCAAACTTTTCGCGGATCGTCAGATCCTTTGCCGAATCATCATCGTCCAGTGGAGGGACATCATTCGGGGGAGGTGGTGGAGGATCATTGAAGATCACTTCAATCACCCAAGCCCCTCGTGCGATCGGATGAGTCCTCTTCGGGCCAGAATTCATACTCAGCATCGCGGCGTTGGTGATGATGCCGCCGTACCGCTGGTCCGTGATTGTCACTCGTTCAAAAGTTTGAGCTCGCAGTTTGTTCCGCAGGTCATCTTCGAACCGCCGCTGCGCCGCCTGTTGTAATTGAGCAGGATCCTGCTCTGGTGGAACCTGTTTCAATGCGATTGTGGATTTTTCCTGCGACTTGAGCAGCGTTTCTCGCTTTTCCTTTTGTTCTGCTGTCATGGCCGCCAGCAGGTCGGCGTCCGAAATAAACAGGCCGTTGCCGCTGACGGATTCTGCAACCTCTTCGGCGGTCAGGGCTCGATCATACAATCGAGCTTTGTCGATGCTGACGTTCAAAAACCGATTTCCCCCTGCAGGAAGGTGCCTCAATCCAAACAGGACGGAACTTTGTTCTTTTGGAAATGTGGCTGCACCTTTGCGGAATGGTTTTCCGTACGGTTTGCCATCACGGTAAAGCAGGGTCGTACCGTCTTCGAGATAAACCATCACCAGATGCAGAAGCTCACCCGACTTTGTTTCTTCGGTCGATTCTGGAAAGTCTTCCGTCCGCGCGAATCCATTGCTGCCTGAAATCCAGTGACGAGGTTTTCGTTCTCCAATCACGATCGTGTCGAAGAAATCGCCTGGCCCCTGAATTCCCATCAATCCGCCGCCGGGTTGGTCCAGGTTCTGAACAAGACACCAGACTTCCAGGCTCTTCGCCTTCAGTTCGACAGGCAAAGGTGGGCTTTGCAGGTAGGCCTTGTTAAGGACTACCGCCCCGTCCTTGAATTCAATCTTGCCGTGTGCGGTCAAATCCAGCGATCGGATGACTTCTTTTAAGTCACCGTTAAATTCCCAGGCGGCGAATGGCTTCAGATCGACAGGAGGCTTTTCGGCAGACTTTGTCTTGCGATCGGCCAGCAACTTTTCTCTGACGGGTTCAATCAGGCTCTGCAATGCGACTCGATCGCGGTTGATCTCAGCTTCCAGAACTTGACGCCGCTCGCGGTTCCGTTGGTTATCTTCAGCAACCTTGGCAACGTCAACGTGTGGCGGCGTTAATGGCGAGTTGTACCATGTTTTCAGGAAATCGCTCTGGTAACTGAACTTCGGGGCAATCAGTTCCTTGATCGGCCGGTTTTCTACAAACACGGCGTCAAACAGCAATAGAGGCTCAAGTACCATTTGCAGGCTGGCGGGGTACGAGCGGTCCAGCGTGTAGTACTTATTGATCAGGGGATCAGGTGTGGCGGCCATGACATTTTCAAGTTGCATCCATTGCGATGGAAACGAGTCGAGGAATCTTTCGATCCTGGGATCTGCAATCATCCGCTCGATCGTACGTTCCAGGACCTCTGGGCGGAGCAACTCACCCGATTTCGCAAGCTGCAACAGTTCGTTGTCTGGACCGCTTCCCCAGAGGAAAAACGATAGTCGAGACGCCACTTCAAGCGGCAGTTCGTCCTGTCCCGTCGCTGGCGTGCGATAGAGGAACAAAGGCGAAGACAGCACCGCCGAAGCCACCTTCTTCATGCTGTCGGTGAATGTCAGCCCCTGGTCCATTTTTGTTGTCACATAGGCCGTGTAACGATCGAGAGTTTCGGCCTCAACTTGACCACGAAATGCGATCGTCATCATCTGTTCCAGACGCGGCCTGATTTCGGCCGGCATGCTGGTCGCCGGTTGTGGTTCGCGAAACCAGTCGTTCCAGCGGCCGACGTTCTGTTCATTGAAATCAGGGCTCTCGACGATGGAGACACTCAATCGCAGAAACGCATCCAGAAGGAGAGGCGATAACGTCAGTTGATTGGCCTGATTATCAAACCCATGCTCCGCTCGCAAATCCTTCGGAAACGCTTTCACGTCGCGAAGACCTGCGATAGGGTTCATCGAATGAGACCTGACATTGACACGATCAGGCATCTTGCCCGGTTCGCGATGCAGATAGTTTTCGGACCGCGTCATCAGCTTTTCAGGGAGTTCAAAAACGTCGAGTTTTAACTGAAAGAGGTCCTTAACGGAGTTGTTGTATTGAAAGCGATTCAGTCGTCGGGCCGGTTGTGCTGGTCGTTCCTTGCCTGAAATGGCGTCGCGCAGCAGGTCCTTCAACACGGCCAGTAATCGGACCCGAGTCGGCTCGTCCAACGGCGGTTCCGTCTCCGGGGGCATGTCGTTGGCGTCGATCGCGTCAATCATGCGATTGATCAGGGTTGGATGTGCCACGAGTTGCTTTGACGTGGTGATTTGCTTGAAAGTGACCTCGGCATTGACTTCTTTCCCGCCGTGACATTGCAGACAATGACGTGTCAGCAGTGGTGTCAGAAAAGCATCCACATCCTCGGCGTAACAAAGCGATGGCAGACTGACGAACCACAACAACGTTAAAGCCAGGCGGAAAAACTTCGTGAGGTACATTGCCGACAGATTCCTGTATTCACATCCCGGTCGTTTGAGCGTATCCAACTTAATTGTGGCGTCCCGCGGGCATCATACTGCAACGTTTAACCCGTGCTCCGATGCGACACGGACGTGCGACCCGCACTAGGTCCACAGATCCGCAACGACTCCTGTGCTGTCCGCGTACGAATTCATTTTCAGCCCCATCAATTGAGCGATCGTGAGCCACAGGTTGGAATTCAGGGTGCCGCTTTTCATTTTGACGTGCCGGCCCTGCTTGATCTGCCCCTGTCCCTTACCGGCAACAATCATCGGCAAGTCGTAGAATTGGTGAGTCGCACCATCCCCGAGGCCGGCACCATACGTGACGACCGAGTTGTCGAACATCGTGCTTCCGTCAGATTCCTTGATCTCTTTCATCTTGCGAAGCAGGGTCGCAAACTGCTGCATATGGAATACATCGATCTTCTGAAGATCCTTGTATCCATCACCTTTCTGGTTGTGCGTCATGTTGTGATGCTGGACGGGTTTGTCGAACACCCCTTCGTACATCAAGGTCGCATCCCAGCGCTCGGGACCGATCATGAACGACGCCACATTGGTGATTCCCATCCGGAATGCAAGCAACATCAGATCGGTCTGCAACTGGATATAAGCACCTCGTGGAAGGACTTCGTTCTTCGGGATGCTGATATCCACGCTGGTCAGCAATTTCTGCATTTTTGCGATGCGAATTTCGATGTCGCGGATCATCTCCATGAAATGACTCATGGTTTCTCGATCCTCGTGTCCCAGCTTGTTTGACAATGAGCGAGCATCGGCCAGAACCAGGTCTGTCACGTCGGCCACGTGTTTCCGGTAGCTGTCTCTCAGGAACAAACGATCGTACAGCTTTTGAGGATCTCTGATTGAAGGAGCAATCTTGTCCGGTCCGTACCACGAGATGTTATCGAATTCAATCGGTTCTTTGCCGGCGGTGAAACCGTTGCAACTGATTTCGAGCGTATTGAAAATCGTTGAGTGACCAACGGCATCGCCGATGATCTGGTCGAGGGTTCGTCCGTTCGGATGCGGCATCCCCCGTTCGGCCGCCTGTTGAGGCGAAATGCTGGTCAGATAGCACGATGCCCCCTGAGCATGGACGTCCTGCCCGTTCTTGTAGGTTCTCTCAAGGCCCGTAATGAGCGTCACATCGCTCGTCAGATCAGCCAGCGGCTGCATGGTTGACGTCAGTTCGAGTGGATAAACACCAGGTTTATTGTCGACTCGGCGTTGCGATTTGACCTTGTCGGCGTCGAATCCTCCGATGAACCCGGGCAGTTCGGCATTCTCTTCTCCAGGGAAGAAGCAGCGGCGGACAATCCCGTTCGGGATGTACATGATTACCAGCTTCTTGCTGGGAGCGGCACCATTACTCGATCGATCAGCCGCTCCTGCGAGGGATTGCAGGAACGGTAATGTCAGGACCGCACCATTCGCTTTGAGAAACTTGCGTCGTGTGATGTTCATTCAAATCTCCGGGGATCAGGACTGTCCCTGCGTCAGCAGCCCGTGGCAAAAGGGTCAGGCCAGAATCCTATCAATCGGTTCGCCGCCTTGAGCAATCTTGTGCGGACGATTCAGGCGGTCATGAATGATCGTATCGGGATCAATTCCCAGGCGATCGTAGATCGTGGCGCAGATGTCGGCAGGGCGAACGGGACCGTCAACCGGCCACGCAGCCTGACTGTCTGAACTGCCATAAATCGTCCCACCGCGAATTCCGCCACCGGACAACAGTGTCGAATAGCAGTGCATCCAGTGATCCCGGCCAGCCGTCGCGTTGACCCCTGGTGTTCGCCCGAAATCACTCGTCAGAACCACCAGCGTTTCGTCGAGCAGTCCTGCCTGCTCGAGGTCTTCCATCATCGACGAATAGACCTGGTCCAGATGCGGCAGATACCGTTTCAGGATTGCAAAGTTGTGCTCGTGCGTGTCCCAGCCGAAATCCTGAAAGCCCGATACCACGACGTTGTACCAGGTCCAGATGACATTCACGAACTTGACTCCCGACGCAACCAGCTTTGTCGCGATAAAGGCACTGTTACCGAACATCGTGTTGCCATATCGCTCTTTGACGCGGCTGTCGATATGGCGAGGATCGAAGCAGTCGCGAAGTTGCGGAGTGGCCAGGACGTCGAAGGCAGTATTCTGGAATTGGGAATACTGTTCTGAAGCAAGTGCCAGCGACTCATGAGGTTGCAGTCGCGACAACAGGTTGCGACGTCCCCCCAGCCGATCTGACGTCACTCCTTCGATCAGTCGACTGTCATTAATGCGTGGCATCCCTTTCACCAGAATCGGTTCGTTCCGCTTGAAAAGATTGGCACCGGGATCGAACTCGGGCACAGCCCCGGCCTGCATCGGTGCGTAACGCTGACCGAGGAACCCAGCGCTGGGACCGGTCTCACCATGGTAACTCAGCGGGTTCGGCAGGCTGACATAAGCAGGGAGTCGCTGATCTGCTGGTTTCAAATACTCGCAGACGGAGCCCATGCTCGGGGGAAGGTGCTGATCGTTCAGTTCCTGCATCCCCGAAGGAGATTCATAGCCGGAGAAGCTGGGAATCTCGTTGTGGCAGCCCGCCTTGTGATGGACGGCTCGCAGCACGGCGGCCCGGTCCATCCAGCGAGCCATTCGAGGAAGGTGCTCACAAATCTGAATTCCGGGGACGTTGGTTGCGATCGGCCGAAACTCGCCGCGAATCTGCGACGGAGCATCGGGCTTCATGTCAAACATATCCTGTGACGGGGCTCCGCCGTGCAGGAACATGAAGATGACGCTTTTTGCTTTTCCCGATGAGGGCCGATTTGCAGTTGAAGGTCCAGCCAGAAGTGAGCGGCCTGATAACAGGCTGGTCCCAGCACTCGACAATGCGGCCGCCTGCAGAAACTCCCTTCTGCCCAGAATACGTTGATCGTTCATTCGATGTCTCCAAACCCTGAAATCGGTCGCGATGATCTTTGCTGACAATGTACTTGCGTGATTATTCAGGAAGCGTTTCACTGAAGAATCGAATCCAGTTCCCGTGCATGAATCCCTGAATGTCTGCGGATGAGTACCCTCGTCGGTTCAGGATATCTGGTAGTCGCTGCAGGTCAGCGATGGTATTCAGATCTGCCGGAGTTTGTTCCGTGCCATATCCACCATCCAGATCACTGCCAATTCCAACATGGCGAGAACTGCCCGCCAGTTGGCAAATGTGGTCGATGTTGTCGGCAACACCTTCAAGCGTCACCGTGGGTGGGGTTTTGCCTCGGACAAATCCATCCTGAAGCATGATGGCATCCAGCGCCATTCCCAGGACTCCATCCCGCTCGATAACGACCTTGATCTGCTGGTCCGTGAACTGCCGCTGCCAGTTCGCAAACTTGCGAGCATTCTGGTGGCTGGCAAGCACGTGGCCGCCGAACCAGTCGACAGCGTCATCAAACGCAGGGTCCGAAAGATGAGTCAGATCGAGTGGCAACTTGAGCTGTTCCATATTTCGCAGCAGAGCCCTGGCTTCCGGCTTCAGTCCTTCGCTCGAATTGGTACCGCCCCCATATCGATTCACTCCGTAATGAGTCAGCCCGATCGCTCGCAATCCTCGGTCATACCATTCGAAGATGTGGTCTGGATCGAGGACCATATCGGCGCATTCCATGCTGAGCAGATAACCCAGCGGAACATTTGGATGGTTCTTGTTCCAGTCATCACAATGGTTCAGCAGTTCTGAGCGGGTCTTGATTTGCCGCATCAATCCACGTCGTTCCATCGCTTGGTAGTACGAGTAATGACTCATCCCGACAGCGTAACAGGCTTCAGGCGTGGCATTGCCGTAGGGGGACGGAGCCATTTGCCGAAGGCGTGCAAACATGGTGGCCAGACAGATTCCCAATTCGCCTTTCCGCATTTCAGGCAGCGAAACGGTTCCCGTTCCGCGACCGAGTTCCGTCATAGCCGATTCCGAGGCCCGGATTTCTTCGATCGTCTGTTCCAGATTGCGATGCCAATCAACCGCGTTAAAGGCCAGATCGAGATGGGCATCAAACATCAGCATCCAGATATTCCTTGAATTCCCGTTGAAATCGACGAGTCGCAGCGCACCCGGCACGTTTCGACGAAGCCGATGAATGCAATTGCGGGCGCTGATGCGATCCTAATTGAAGATCGGCAGGCTGGCCAAGCCTGAAAGAGGTTTCCACCGCCTAAAAATTAAAACTCGCGACAAATCGTTTTGTCGTAAGTTCGATCGTCGATCACGAAAAAAGCCTGTATGACGGACGTTTGTGGAATACTGGCATCGGCGGTGGTCAGTGGCTGATACGAGTGAGCTTCTCGCGCCCCTCAATAACCAGCCAGCAATTGTCACTCGACACCCCGTGAAAACTTTGCGACTGACCCGATGGCCAGCGGACAGTGACGTCAACGGCGTCGTCTGTTCCCACCGCAAAAATCAGTTTGCGTTCGTTGCTGGCCTGGTAACCATCACCAGCGGTCAACTGACGCGTTCGTGATCCATTAGCGGACTTCACCTGCACGATGGCCCCGATCGCTTCGCGCGCCGAGGTAGTACCAACGAGTTGCAAGGCCACGTAGCGACCGCGGCGCGGCGATTCGTTGGTCAGCAATGCCGCCGGGCTGTCCAGATTGCTGACCGCAAACTCTTCCCTGCCGTCCTGATTCCAATCCAGTCGGGCGAGTCCTCGCCCCAGGTACTTCCCTTCGAACCATTTCCCCAATCGTGCTGCCGGGACTTCTGCGAATTTGCCGCCACCTTGATTGTGAAAGAACTGTGTCGGCATGTGGAGAGGAATGTCCCGGGCTGTTTCATCATCAATGTGACCGTTGGTCACGACCAAATCTTGCCATCCATCCAGATCAGCATCCAGAAACTGGGTGCCAAATCCGAGTTGTTTCAGGCTCGGCTCCCGCAAGCCAGCTTCGACGGTCCCATCCAGAAACATCAGCCCGGATTGACGCACGTACAATGTGTTGGATTCGTTGTAGTAGTTTGTGACGAACAGATCTAATCGCGCATCGCCATTGGCATCATCGGCGGCAATCCCCATGCAGGCCTGAGACCGACCATCGCGATCGAATGCGAGACCCGTCAGCACGGCCGATTCTGTGAAACTCGGGATGCCACCTCGATCATTCGTTGTGTTGTGAAAGAAGAAATTTGCAGTCGTATCGTTACCCACAAAGATGCTCAGTCGTCCTGTTCCATCGAAGTCTGCGGCCACGATTCCGAGTCCCTTGCCGCCGGGAGAGATGATACCACTCGCAGAACTCACATCCTGAAAGCGGCCGTCTCCCAGATTCAACAGCAACTGGTCTTCGGCGGCATCAAACTCGTGCGGAGTACAGGCACGCAAACCGCCATTCGGGTGCTGACAGATTCGATCCCGTAAGCCGGGGCCCTCAAGATAATTGACAGCATACAGGTCCGGCAGTCCATCCCCATTGAAGTCTGCCAGTGCAGCACTTGTCGTCCAGGCATTGTCGCTGACGCCCGCTGCCTGTGTGATGTCCGTAAATGTCCCGTCGCCGTTATTGCGAAACAGTCTGTTTCCGGCAACGTTGGCGACAAACAGATCGGGCCAACCATCGGCATCGATGTCACCGACCGCCAAACCCTGGCTGTAGTCTGTTTCGATGATCCCGGCGCTGACCGACACATCTTCAAAGCGTTCGCCACCCCGATTTCGAAACAAAGCGTCTGATTGCGGATTCGATTCAGGTACCGGCCACTTTCCCCCCTGAGTGAAATAGAGATCTGGCCAGCCGTCTCGATCAAAGTCCAAAGCGCCAACGCCCCCCCCGGCGAAATGGACAATCCGCATGCCAGGACCTGGAAGGTCATCTCCGTTGATGTAGGCGAATTGCAGCCCCAGGCTTTCCGCGTCGTTCGTAAAATGGATCGTGGCCTCACTCACAAGGGCTGTTGCGGGGCCGTCCGACAGGGCGGGGGACTGTTCCAGCCAACGGGGAAGCGGGAAATGCTTCAAGTCGAATTCCAGTGCAGGCTGACCGGCAATCAGCACACGCGGCGTGTCTTTGGCAGGTCGCGCCAACTGTGGGAACACATCGGAAGCCTGAGACGTTCGACGTCGGGCTGCTTCGATCCATCCCCACGCTTCCCACGGTTGCTGACAGGCGTTGGCTGCAGCAGAGGATCGAAGTGCACTGGCGGATTTGGAATCGAGCCCCGATTGCTTTGCAGCTAGCAGTAACTCCTGCAGCAAAGCATTGCGACGCTGGAACTCCCCGGCCATCCGCGGTTCCTCCAGCAAGGACAGACATTGGCCCAGTTGATGATGCGCACGACGGTGAGTGGGATCGCGACGACAGGCTTCCCAATAACAGCGAATGGCTCCCGGCGTGTCATTCTGGCGCAGCGACCAATCCCCGCGCACTGCCCAGATTTCTGAATGGTTTGTTGAAGCCGCCGGCAAATGAGCATGCCACTTGAGGAATTGGGCTGGGTCTGTTTGTTGCAACAGGATTCGGCCGAGTCGTGCCTGCGCATCGAACAGCTCAGGACGCTGGGCGAGTCCTTGTTCGTAGAGTGGTTGTGCTGTTGTGAAGTCATGTTGTTGCCAGGCTTGATGTGCCTGCCCCAACAGCGTCAACGGATCATCAGGACTGCTTTTGATGTAACTGCTCAAAGATACCGCGTTCTCGGCCGCGGTATCTCCCAGTGCCAGCAATAACAGATCAACCTCGGCGAACTTCCCCGTGTAGAGTCGCTCAAGTCGTAACGATGTCGTCAACGATGTCAGACCGCATAGTCCATACAGGCCTGCGAGATGTCCCTGAGCACGATTATGGTCAGGCTGTAATGACAATGTTTCGAGCAACAAAGCTTCAGCAGTAGAAAGCTGGAAGAGTTGCAGAAGCGCGATCTCTCCTGCAACAAAGCATGCCTCTGATCGCCTGGGATGATCAGAGGGAACCTTTCGCAATGCTTCAACCGCATGGTCAGGACTTTTCAGGCGACTCAAAGCCTTTCCGGCGACGAACCATGCAGACCCGTTGGGTGGCTGCACTTTGAGAATCGGGTCTAAAAGAACCAGTGCCTCTTTAGCCTTGCCATCAATCAGCAATGCTTCTGCATCCTGAATCGTAGATCCTGGATTCGGACGCAGAAGCCAACCAAAGCAGAGAAGCAGGGAGACGAGTAGTACGCCCCCCCATCCAAGCACACGCAGCCAATGTGATGGGAGCCAGTGTGAAGGGACTCCTGATTCAGCCACGTGCTATCCGATCCTTCACTCTGGAAAAGGACTGGTTCAACAGCAAAAGATTTCGACAGATCAATTCAATTCGAATTTCAGATCGTTGGCCCCCGACGAAATCTTGGCTTTCAGGTCCGTCGTCGCTTCATTGCGGTACTTGTCCGGAATCGAAGATGGCTTCGGAGCAGGGTTTTCTGGGGTTGGCGTTGGGGGAGTGATGGTCACTTTGTATTCGCCAGGAACGACGCCCCCCGTCACAGTGAACTTCCCTTCTGCACCCAACTGAGCGACGGCTCCGTTGCCGGTCGAGGAATTCGAAAAATTGACGGTTCCTTCGGACAGCGGTTTTCCAGCGAGTGTGACAACGCCTTTAACTCCTGTTGGAGTCTCTTTCGCGGGAGTTCCACCGCATCCCGATAGAGACCATAGGCCATAAAAACCCGCAACAACCATCATTCGACGCGAAATCATTGATCGAATTCCTTTCGGTGCAAAGCCACCAGGGAATAAGGGAGGGCTGATACGTAGACATCAGAGGACCACACGTGCCCAAAGGACGTGTGAGTCCTCGACGAATTGCGTTACTATCACCTTCGAGACTACGAAAACTCAGAAATCTCCGACGGGGATGCCATCATCTCGTGAGCAGATATTTCGCAGAACTGCGAAGTCAATGTTGTCACTGATGAAGCGGACGGATCCGTCACCTAACAGCGCGTGAACTCCACCGACATGGAAGGAATTCACAACGGTGTTGGCGTCCCATGGATTGTCCGAGCCGGCTGCCATGGTGGGGGCGTTGAACTTGTATTGCACACCCGTCAGACCCGTGCTCCAAGAGTCAGCGTTGTTGGGAATGCTGGCCGAAACGGCACCACCAAACGTTGTTCCGGTGTAACCGCCGTAATAGCCACTTCGCATATCGGTGGTTCCAACGCGGCCTGATTGCTCGGCAACAACGATGACGTTAGTTGTTCCGTCGATCGCGTCACGAATTCGGGTCAATTGATTATGCAGCAACATACCGTTGTTGGTGTAGAACCCACCGTAGTTGCTGGGAGAACCCACTGTTCGCGATGCGACGTCTGGAGTCGCTCCGGAAATGCCAACGTACATCGGAGTTTGAATGTTCTGTGAATTGTTGAGCAAGTTGGCGCATGGATCGAGTGGGCTGGACGGGCAAACGTAGGCCTGCAGGACCAGTTTCTGAAGGGCGGTCGTGTTAGTCGTTACCACGTTCCCTGCGAAGCTCTGAGTAAAGTCCATCCGGTTGAAAAGCGGGGCTTGATCGAAGTACGGGAACAATTGTAGCCGCCAATTCGGGACCGTATTCCAAGGAGAGAACGAACCGATCGGGAAGCAATTGCTGGTGCTTTCATAATTGTGAAGAGAAAGCCCAATCTGCTTCATGTTGTTCTTGCACTGAGTTCTGCGTGCGGCTTCGCGTGCTTGTTGCACGGCGGGCAAGAGGAGTGCAATTAGAACAGCTATGATGGCGATGACCACCAGCAGTTCGATCAAGGTAAAACCAAACCTTCGACCGTGACGACGCATGAGGCCCCCCCGTCCAGAATTGGACTGTTAAAGTGAAAAAATCCCGAAAGACATGTAGGAAATGATCTTGGATCGCGGATTCGCATCGGAACCTACCAACGCGTTATACGCAGGCACTTCTGGAATAGCAAACAAAATTCCAAAAAATCGGGATTTTTCATCGGCATCGGAAATCCGAAGCATTTTCATTCGGATGCCATGTTTTTACCAAAGGGCTACGAATTGAGTGCACACCCCGCGCGCAGATATGCCGTCATCTGTGGCACTGATTCAGGGCTCGTTCGGTTGTTTGATAATCTCTTGCTGGAGAAGCGGGTGGACGAACGACTCACTGTAAAGTCGTGGAAGAGCGATTGATGCCTCCCCGCTCATCATACTCGTGCAGATTTCCTACGTACGGCTTAACCAACAACTGTCATCGTGCCGCTGCTGCGGGAGCAGATTTCGGCTGGAAGAACTGCAAACCCAAGGCGATGCAGACAGGCGTCCTGCGGAGATTCGCGAGTCTGTAGCAGGGAGGAAGATGGCGTACCCTATCAGAACATGCTTTATCCGAATGCCTTCACGCTGTTCGCCACTCGCTGTATAAGAAATCAACAGGCAGCGATGGGTTGCCGGAAAAAGCGAAGGGGCAAGAAATGGCAGAACGACTGCGAGTTGGCGTGATTGGTCGGACGGGAAAAGGGAGCTACGGACACGGAATTGATTCGGTCTGGGCTGATATCCCCGAGACGGAAGTTGTCGCGATCGCTGACGAGCATGAAGCCGGACGTCGCGATGCCCAGAAACGTACGAAAGCTGCAGTGGCGTACGCAGACTACCGCGAGATGCTCGACAAAGAGCGACTGCAGATTGTTGCCATTGGACCTCGCTGGATTGATCAGCATCGAGAGATGGCCATCGCTGCGGCCGAACACGGTTGCCATGTCTACATGGAGAAGCCGTTCGTTCCAACCCCTCAACAGGCCGATGAGGTGATCCGGGCGTGCGAGATGCGCCATACCAAGCTCGCACTGGCCCACCAGACGCACTATTCACCAACGGCGTTTCTTGCCAGGAAAATGATTGCCGACGGAGAGATTGGCGACATTCTTGAATTGCGTGGTCGTGGCAAGGAGGACCAGCGCGGCGGTGGCGAAGATCTCTGGGTTTTAGGATCGCACGTTCTCGATCTGATGCGATTTTTTGGTGGCGACGCGATCGATTGTTTTGCCACAGTGACTCAGGGGGGACAGCCCGTTGCCGCTGCTCAGGTCGTGGAGGGAAATGAAGGTATCGGGCCGCTGGCGGGAGACGCCATTCATGCGCGATACACATTTGCCAAAGGGGTCGTTGGCAGTTTCAGTTCTGTCCGCGCAAAGGGCGGAAACCCGTCCAGGTTTGGACTGCAGATCTTCGGCAGTAAGGGGATCATCGAAATCGGTACGGGCTATCCTGCACCGACCTGGATATTGAAAGATGCGGGCTGGTCACCGGGACGTAGCGGCGCCAACTGGCAGCAGATCACATCAAACGGTCTCGGAAAGCCAGAAACGAATAAGGATGGTGGTTTGCATCTTGGAAATGTCGCTGCCGTGAAGGATCTTCTGGAAGCGATTCAAAAGGATCGCCAGCCGGGATGCAGCATGTACGACGGCCGAGCTGTCGTGGAGATGATCAGCGCCGTCTTTGCCTCACACTGCGCCGGAAAGCCTGTGAAACTACCACTAGGCGATCGAGGCAATCCGCTTGCGGCGCTGAAGGGTTGATTGAATGGGGGGGAATAAAACAATCGTTACCCAACTTTAAATTAACGCAGACTGCTCAACCCGCACTAATCGAACGACTCATCACTGCCGAAGACCGCGCAGTCAGGAAGGCTGTCGAGGAACAGTTGGCCATAGCGTTTTGTACGGACACGAGGATCCAGGATCGCGACGATTCCGGTATCCGACTTCGTTCGGATCAACCGCCCTACCCCTTGCTTCAGTTTGATGATCGCTTCGGGAACCTGGTAGTCGAAGAATGGGTTACCACCGTCGGCGCGGATTGCTTCCAGCCTGGCTTCCAGCAAGGGATGGTCCGGAACACTGAACGGCAGTTTCGTAATGATCACATTCTGCAGGGCATCACCCGGAACATCGACCCCCTGCCAGAAGCTTTCGGCTCCGAACAAGACCCCTGCAGGATCCTGACGAAACTTCTCCAGCAGCATGGTTCGGGGCATGTCAGATCCCTGAACATACAGTCCGTAATTCTGTGAGATGAACCACGGCGTCATCCTGCGCGCCACTTCGCGCAGCATCTGGTAGCTGGTAAACAAAACGAACGCGTGTCCGCGAGTTTCGTCGACGTAATGCTGGATCTTCCTGCAGACGGCACTCAGGTATTCCGACGGGGCCTCAGTCGGATCAGGCATTCCCTCGGGCAGAAACAGCTTCATCTGCTCGGCATAGTTAAAGGGGCTGCCGAGTTTCAATTCATTGGTGCGGGTCAGCCCGAGTCGTTGTCGAATAAAGTCAAAACTCTGCTTCCCGACCGCCAGCGTTGCACTGGTCAGGATCGCAGTTTTGACTTTGTTAAACAGTTCGTCTCGCAGCACAGGTGCCACATCGACGGGAGCAGAAACCAGACGAACGCGTTGCTGTTGAGGACCGCTGGTCTCGATCCAGTAAACGTAATCAGAATCCGACTGCTGCATCCACGAGTTCAGTGAGTTCGCCAGGCCGATGCATCGTTCCGCAGCCGAGGTATATTCGATTCGCTCTTCGTCTCGAGTAATCGGTGTTGAGAGTTCGACGATACGAGCAGACAGCTCTTTCAGGAGTGGCGAGACTTCATTGACAATATCGGGTGGTTTACGCAATCGGCCGTTGCGAGCACCTGCGCTCTGACGCCATTCTGCGAGATCCGCAAACAGGTCGCGACTGACAAATCGAATTCTGTTGACCTGCTCTTCTGCTGCGGTTCGCAGTGTGAATGACGAGGAATCATTCAGAGGAAGTTTGGTTAACAGGCCCTTCTGTGTCCGGTCGTTGAACAGCCGATTGAGCAGGTATTCCACCTGTCCCCCGGTTACCGAAAGCCCCAAGTGGTCTGCGGCGACCTGCTCGAGCGTATGAGCCTCGTCAAACACCACGACATCGTACTCAGGCAGCACACTGGCCCCTTCGCGGCGAAGTGCCAGATCTGCGAAGAACAATGCGTGATTCACGACCAGAACGTCAGAGTTCCAGATGCGGCGACGAGCTCGATAGTAAAGGCAATTGTCGTACGTGGGACAGGATTTGCCGAGGCAATTGCCATGCTCGCTACGCACCTCATCCCAGACGGCCGAATTCGGTTTGAATGACAAATCGGAAAGACTGCCATCGCCGGTATCTCGAGACCAATCGACGACCTGTTTCAGGTGTTCCATGTCTTCTGGTTGAGAGAAGAGTGAGCCCGATCGATCAACCGTCCCTTTGAGTCGACGGAGGCTGACATAGTTGGAGCGTCCTTTGACCAGAACCGCTGAAAACTCAACAGGCAGGACGGCATTCAGGAATGGGATGTCTTTAGCGATCAACTGTTCCTGCAGACTGATCGTATGGGTTGAAATGACAACTTTTCTACGAGCTCCGCCGTTGCCCTGACCTTTGGTCGCAGCCAGGATTGCAGGAACAAGATAGGCAAAGCTTTTTCCGGTTCCGGTTCCAGCTTCGACAATCAGGTGCTCGCCCGCTTCGATGGCATGTTCAACGGCCGCCGCCATCTCCAATTGCTGCGGCCGAGTTTCAAAGGCTCCCAGACGTCGCGCGACATGGCCACCGTCACCGAGCACTTGCCGACTATCGAGCGTCACCGGGATCCATCCCTTGTTACGAAACACACCGAACGGCAGTGACACAAATGTCGTCACGCTGCGGCGAGTGTCCACAGAACTCTTCGACGGAATCAATCAGCGCGGTGACCATGGAATCCGCGTCAGTACATTCAGCAGGAACGGCCGTCAGCAGGCGTTCCCTGCCGAACATGTCTTCCCTGGAATTCATCGCTTCGGTGATACCATCGGTGTAGAACAACAGTGACTCACCCGGCTTCAAGCTGATGGACATCTCATTGAACTGTTGCTCGGGCAGCACACCGATCGGTAACCCGGATTCCTTCATTCCGATCAGACTGACCTCACCATTCGCCAGTCGATGCACCGGGGGAAGATGCCCGGCATTTGCGATGCAAACAGTTTTAGAGCGTGGGTCGACGATGGCAAACACCAGCGTAATCAGTCGGAACCCAAGTCCGCTGTTGCTGACCTCGGCATTCAGGGCCGTCATTGCCGCACCTGGCGACGGTGAACTGATCAGGTGGTATCGAGCGGAAGCGTGTAGACGAGCCATCAATAGAGCGGCAGAGACACCTTTTCCCGCGACATCTCCGATGGCGACCGCAATACGACCGTCGGCCAGCTTGATGTAGTCGAAGTAATCCCCACCAACCTGATAGGCCGACTTGTAGTAGTCCGCGAACTCAAAACCGTCTGCCTGCGGCGGCACGCTGGGAAGAAATCCCTGCTGCACTTGAGCAGCGAAGGCCATGTCACGTTCCATATCACGACGTCTCACGATGGCATCGTGCAGCGTCGCATTCTCGACCGCCAGAGCAGCCTGAGCGGATACGCTGACCAGCAGATCCAGATCGTCATTGCTGAATGGAGTCGAGACTTCAAGCGTGCTGAGTTGGATAACGCCCATGGCCGCCCCATCCGACCCCACCAGCGGTGCACACATCAGTGAACGCAGTTTCAGATCCGTCAGACTTTCGCTGCTGCGAAATCGGCGGTCGCCCATCACATCGGCACTCAAAATCGCCTGTGTCTGTGCCATCGCCTGACTAACGACCGTCATACTGATCGGCACTTCGTCGTCATTAGGATTCAGACACTTCGATGCGCGGACTCGTAACTTCTCGCTGTCGACATCCTTCAGCAAGACGAAGCCGGCATCTGCCTGATTAAAGATCTTGAAGAGTGATTGCAGAATGACCGTCAGAACTTCTGGCAGGTCAAGCACGCGCCCGAGTGCAGCGCTGATCTCAAGGATCGCTCTCAATTTGATTTCAGGACGAACATTCAGGCGTAAGCCGCGTCCTGTTGAACTGGCTTCCAGCGCCGAAAGCACTGACGATCCCTCGCCCGCCATCGGACCATCGAAATCGAGAACGGAGGGATTGTCGGGAATGACAGCCTGAGGCCCTGTTGGCCGAGAATCCTCTTCGTCGTCAAGCGTTCGCGATCCAGGGTGAGCCGCCTGATTGCCGAGCACGACTTTTTTGCGGGAAGCGGGTGGCTCTCGATCCAGATTCTTCAGAAACTGGAACGTGTGATCGCAAACACGAATCGAATCACCGTCCCGCAGTTCAGCTTTGACGCCGACTCGCATTCCGTTGATTTCGGTCCCGTTTCTGCTACGCAAATCTTCGAGGTAATAGCGACTTCCGTCGAAAACAATCTGTGCATGATTGCGGGAGACGGCACCGTCATCGAGAACGAGTTGACAGGTCGGGTGTCGCCCCATGATCGTACGTTCAGCCTGCAGAGCGATAATCTGCCCGGCTGAAGGTCCCTTGGTTACTTTAAGGAATGCCACGATCACATCCTGTCTGCCACGAAGTGGAAGCGTCTTGTGACAGATGCTATCGAACGAGCGTCACGGCAGCAATTGGGAAGTGGTGGAAACGAGTTCCGGCGGAGCGCTCGGCAGTGTCAAAATGTCTTTTCTGCAAGCATAGGCTACTCAACCAGCCGAAACGAACCATAGTTGTGCTCGGCCAAGGGCTTCATGAAAAATGTCAGCCCGGCTCCGCCTCCTTTTTGCGTCACAACCCCGATGGTGTGGATTGAGATCCGACGCGTTCTGTTTCGTTCCGACATCGATTCAATAATCTGCGATGGGTTTCCATCGGTTGGCTCGCCGTCCGACAGGAAATAGATCACTTCCGGGTCGAGGCTGAATGCGGCATTCAACGCGGCATGCGACGCAGTTCCCATGCTCATTCCTCGTGCGATGACTGTCTGAGCCGCCATCTGCTTGGCCTGAAGTGTTGCCGGCAGCAGTCTCGGCTGCCAGACTGCAGCAGTCTTGTCGAACAAGACCATGTCAAAACTGACCGACTCCGGAAGCGACTCGACCGTTTTCAACAGCGCCATCTTGGCGGCTTCCATCGGATACCCACGCATACTTCCCGACGTATCGAGGACAAAGACAATTCGCTTGGCGCAGATCGGTATTCCATAATAGGTGGACTGCTTGGGGTCGACTGGTTCTTCAGCCGCGACCCTTTCCGGAAATGTGAACGTCGCTTTGTTCTCTGTCCACCATTTTGTCCATTCGCGGTCGTTATCTTTGTGCTTTTGTTTTGTGACGCGGGTCAGGTGTTCAATGATTTCGGCCTGCACAAGACCATACGCACCAGGAAGCATCTCGACGAGAAACCCGACGGCGGCCGGATCCTGAATTCGAGTCATCGCCTGAACGACACATCGGCGATACCCAAATTGATTTTGGAAAGGCTTAATCTTAGTCAGGTTTGCGATGATCCGCACCGCTTCTTTTCCCCCTTCCATTCCCAAGTCGTCAATCAGGCTCATCGGAACAATGAGATGTCCCTTGGGACTGGCGAGGTACTCATCGAGAACCTTAACGGCCTCGTCGATTTCAGCCGGAACTTCGGTAGCGACCATCCCGCCCAGTAGTCCAGATAGTAATTCTTCGCGATCCGGCTTCTTGGTGTTACGGGCGAACTCTGCAGTCAGGAATTTGTGGATCGCAGGATCGCTTCCCTTTTCACGAAGAACTTGTCGCACGGCTTTGCGAACAGACGGTTCGGTCTCTTGAAGCCCCCGTTTCAGAAGAACTTCGATTACTTCGACGGACGCCACTTTTCCAAACGAAGCAACAGCCTGGACGCGTGCCTCAGGAAACTTACTCTTCATCTCGCGCAAAAACTTTTGTCGCGCTTCGACGAGTGCTGGATCTTCCGCAGCGTAGGCGGACGCAAACATCGCCAGAGCGCAACTGATGCATAGAATCGAGTGAATCCGATTCGCAGTCCGCATGGTACTCTCCGCAAGAGCGACGATCTTGGCACACCTGCCTTATGATAATCGCCTCTTCAGCCCGGCAAGCCTTGGATGACAATTTTGTCAGGGGAAAGTGTCAAAAAGAAGATTTGCCAATCCGTCAGAAAGATCTGGTGCGGCGGTGTTTTTCTGGCTCAGTCTAAACCCGATTGTCGTAGTTTATCGAATAATGTTCGCATCATTGGCGGAATCAATTCGTGGTGGCTGGCCGCCGCGTAGAACGCTGTTTCCTTCAAACAGATTGCGCTGGTCGATCGGTGGCGGGTTCAGCCAGTCGGCTTCTGTGAACTGGCCACTCTGAGAATAGGCCTTGAGTGCGTTTCGATAGCAGACCAGTTCAATCTGCTCCCGCGGGACACCTCGTTCAGCCGCAAGCTTGGCGGTCTTGGGCACAGCAAGAACGTCTGATTTTCCCCAGTCGGCGGAACTGTCGACGATGACTCGTTCAGCCCCGGCGACCTTCAGGATGTCGACCATCCGCTCATTTCCCATTTTTGTGCCAGGGTAAATCGTGAAGGCACACCAGTATACGCGATCCAGAACTTCGCGATAGGTTTCTTCGTTGTTGTGATCGATGACGACCATGTGAGGTGCAATTCCATGCTCCTCGATCACGTCCATGCTGCGATACGTCCCCTGCTTCTTATTTCGGTGGGGAGTGTGAATCAGCACCGGCAGATCGACCTCTTTTGCCAGCTCCAACTGTGCCCGAAAGAACTTGTCTTCCGTCGGTGTCTGATCGTCGTAGCCGATTTCACCGACGGCGACGACACCCTCTTTCGTCAGAAATAATGGCAATAGGTCCATGACCTGTTCGGCCAATGCTTCGTTATTCGCTTCCTTGGAATTCAAGCCCATCGTGCAGTAGTGGCGAATTCCAAATTGAGCGGCGCGAAACCGTTCCCAACCGACGAGAGACGCAAAATAGTCGTGATACGAACCGATCTGCGTTCGTGGCTGCCCCTGCCAGAATGCGGGTTCGATAATCGCTTTGACTCCCGAGGCCGCGAGAGCTTCATAGTCGTCCGTCGTTCGCGAAACCATGTGAATGTGTGGGTCGATGTACAGCATGGAACTCTCACTGTTGAAGCTCAAAGTCAAAACCGACAAATTGCTGTCGTAGAATTGTGAATCGCGACGAGACTCGTCATCCGGACGAATCCCGGTCTTTCAATTGGCCGCTTCGGCAGTGGCCACCGTTCGCCACGAGATCTCTCCTGCGGCGATCGCGTTGGCCAGATCGGGCGAAGTTGCCAGAATTCCCTTGGCCTTCGGATGGGGGCTGATATTCAATGCTAATGCGGCAGCCTGTTTTTCTGCGACAGACCCCGATGTCAGTGCGATACGCAGATCCTCGACCGCCCTGTCATCAGCAAATGGGCCGACACATCGCCACAGTTCGGCCGGAATCGGGCGGTGTGCCGCACGTCGCTCGTGAGCAAAGTCGACCAGCATCCCCATCAGCTTTGCATTGGCTCGTGCGTCGACGCCAATGACCGGCCGCAGTGACATGCCGATAAACAGGCATTTCAGAATCAACTGATTCCACTGATCATCGTTGAACTGTTCCGACGGAAACGGATTATTCTGACAGACCGCCGCAAACACGGCCTTGATGTTGTTTCGAACCCCTTCCGCAGCTCGCAACACATGCGCTTTGGGTTCAGGAAGCAGTGGCAACGCCTGGTAAAGTGCCACCAATTCGCCGACTTCACCGGTGGAAAACATCAGGTCAAGCGTTCGAACGTAGCTTTCAATATCTGTCGAAGGGAAGCAGAGAACGAAATAGGTTCGCACCAGTTGATCGAGACTCCAGCCGACGGGAGACCAACCGGGACGTGTCGCTTCGGCAGCATTGCGATCCACTTCAGACAGCGCAAGATCCGTTTTGCCTACTTTCCGCGGAACGAGACCGAACGCAATGAACAGCGATTTCTTGTCGCCAGCGGTAATAGCAGCGGCACGATCATCGATCCATGCCAGTGGGGCTGCATCGACTCGCGATGAAATCCAAGTCCGTAACAGTTGGATGAGTGGAGCAGTTGGCTCGGTCACTCGTAGTCTCCTGACGTAAGAAACAGTCAATCAAATAGTTGCACATCAAGTCATCGGGCAGAGGTTGCGGACGATTTCAAACAGCATTGAATCAGCGCCGGAATCTTCGAGACCGAGCGAATGGCACATTGAGCTCACCTGTCCGGAGTGGTCCGATCAGTGGCTGTGCCCACAGCCCGACGGATTTCCGCAACAGCCTGCCATCGGCAGTGATGGGGCCGGGCTGGCGATTGGCAATGCGATTCCCCCCGTGATCAGCCGTTCTACGGGTGTCGATGCCGGGGTGGCCCCGATTTCGACTCCAGCACGCTGGCACAATTCACCCCAGGTGTGAATCTTTTCTTTCATGCTGTGCTGAATGGAAATCGTACGCGAGTTCTGTTCGCAGTGATAATCGTAGGTGGGCATCCATCGTTCTCCTGTTTCAAGTCACCAACCAGTTCAAGGATATCCATCGAAACTTGCAACGGGCAAGGGCAGGGTGGCATGTCCGTCGAAACGAGTGTAGAAGATCTCGGTATTGAGAATCGTCAGCCTTGCAGGTTGCCGGTACCACCAGATAGGTTTTCACCCTGCCAGCGACCCAATGCTGCGAAGCGTTTCGTCGCAAGTGCCCTGTGTCACAAACATTACGGACGCCTGCGCGAGTGTTGTTCCTGAAAAATATCTGCGAGCCATGTCCGTTGAGTCAATGTCGTGTCTCCCCAGTCCCGTGCTGGGTGAAATGAGGATCGAATGCCGCACAACTCGTTCATCACTATTCCCGGTCAATTTCCGCAGACTCGCCCTCGCCGCTTGCGTCGACATGACTGGTCGCGTCGTCTGGTGAGAGAAAACCGTTTGACGGTGGATGACCTGATCTGGCCGATCTTCGTTCACGACGGCGAAAATCGCCGAACCCCGATTTCATCCATGCCGGGCGTGGAGCGACTGTCGATCGATTTGCTCGTAAAGGCCGTAGCAAACGCGGCGGAACTGGGAATCCCGGCTGTAGCAATCTTCCCCGCGACGGATCCCAGTTTGAAGAACGAAGAGGCAACCGAAGCCATCAATCCAGAAAATCTGGTTTGTCGAGCCGTCCGCGCGATCAAATCGGCAAAGCTCGAGATTGGGGTCATCTGCGACGTGGCCCTGGATCCATACACATCTCATGGGCAGGACGGACTGGTCCGTGATGGATATGTCGTGAACGACGAAACCCTGAAGGTTCTTTGCGAGCAAGCAATCGTCCAGGCTCAGGCAGGCTGCGATGTGATTGCCCCGTCAGACATGATGGATGGCCGGATCGGCGCGGTTCGAAAAGCTCTCGACTCCGCTGGCTTTGAACACGTGCAGATCATGTCCTATTCTGCCAAGTATGCTTCTGCCTATTACGGACCGTTTCGTGATGCCGTTGGTTCGGCTGGAAATCTGGGCAAAGGCGATAAACGGACCTATCAGATGGATCCCGCCAACGGCGACGAGTCTCTGCGGGAGGTTGCCCTGGACATCGCCGAAGGTGCCGACATGATCATGGTCAAGCCGGGAATGCCGTATCTGGACATCGTCCAGCGCGTCAAGTCCGCTTATGGAGTCCCAACGTTTGCTTATCAGGTCAGCGGCGAGTACGCGATGATCGCTGCAGCCGCTCAGAATGGCTGGATCGATCGCAAAAAGGTGATGCTCGAAAGCCTGCTCTGCTTTAAACGCGCGGGAGCAGACGGGATACTTACTTACTTCGCTGTTGAAGCGGCGGAAATCCTCACCGGCCGGTCGTCGTAATGGGTCCGATCACTGCATACTGGATTCGATCAGCTTTTCGGATGCAGAAATGATGGAACGGCGAGCGGTTTCGTCGCACGTACCCGGTTTGAAGCTGAATCGCTGAACGACCCGCCGATCGTAATAGGTAATGACAGAAATCGTTGCTCCGACAGGGACAGCGACGCTGGAACCTTGCGTGGCTGCTTCGCCTGCCAGCGTCAAAGGAACGTCGATCTTCTCGTCAAAGGCCAATGTCTGAAGGCGGGCCGAATCCTTTTGTGGGGTGTCTGTCAGGTAAACAGCAAAACACCTCAATCCATCCGCGCGATGGCGATTGACGGATCGATCGAGTTCTTTCAGCAGCGCCGTAGCGTCCGGCCCCAGTTCCTTCAATAACACCATCACAACAGGCCGGTCACCATTGCGGCAGACGTAACAGACCGATTTTCCAGCTTGCGGACCGGTCACGGCGCGGACGTAGAACGAGGGAACTTCGCCACCGGCACTCATCGCCTCCATGGGAGTGATACCATCCCCATGGACACTGCTCGCGAATAGAATTCCGATCCACGACAGGGTTCCTGCCGCCCACCTGAAAACGCGATGGCACAGCGACTGACTTTCGTCGGAATACGATCTGGCCATCAAGGCGATTCTCCGCCGGGAACTCGAACTGCGACACTGTTTGGAAACGGAGCGAGCAGACGCAACTCTGCTTGCTGCTTCCAATTTCATCGACAAACAAAATAAACTTCTTTGATCCCTTCGTCGAGTGGTGATTTTACCTGCGGCATTTCCTGGCGGGAAATTTCCGCCGCGTTTCAGGCACGCGTGTCAGTCAAGTTTGTACAAAATCGAGGTGAACGCGTCCCGGCGACCGTGTATACTCAAGTAGCCCGTGGTAAAAGGGGTCAGACCCTCTACGGGCATACGATTTCCAAGTCACGTTGACTGCTCTCCAAAGGGTCTGACCCCTTTTACCACGGACTGCTTGAAAATCGTGATTGTTTCTGGAAAAGGAAGTTGCCCGATGTATCTGCGGATGGCTCGACGGCTGTTGTTGGAAACCGACAAGCGATTGCTCTGGAAGCTGGCGTACAACTTCGGATTCAAAGGGATGCTGTCCGTCGAACGTTTCAAACGCCGGATGAAGCGAGGCGAGTTCTTTCCTCCTTTTCTCTATATCTCTGTGATCAACAGTTGCAACCTGCGCTGCCAGGGATGCTGGGTCGACGTCGCAGCCAAGCAGCAGATCATCGATCTTCCGGCGATGAATCGGCTGATCAACGAAGCGAAGCAGGCCGGCAACAGCTTTTTTGGAATTGTGGGGGGCGAGCCATTCATGCACCCCCAACTGCTGGAAATCCTGGCGGCTCATCCAGACTGCTATTTTCAGGTCTTCACGAATGGTCATTTCATCACTCCTGAGGTCGCCGCCGAATTGCGTCGACTGGGCAACGTAACGCCGCTGATCAGCGTCGAAGGAACTGAAATCATCAGCGACGAACGGCGGGGACGAATGAACGTTCTCTCCAAGACCATGGAAGGCTTGCAGAACTGCCTGAAGAACAAGGTCCTGACAGGTGTCTGCACCAGTGTCTGCCAGACGAATATTGACGATCTGGTCAATGAAGCGTGGCTCGACCGACTGATCGAAATGGGGGTCATGTATTCCTGGTTTCACGTCTATCGGCCGATGGGCCCCAACCCACAGCCTGAACTGTCACTCACCCGCGAACAGCAATTGCGGATTCGAAAATTCGTCGTTGATATGCGAGTAAAGAAGCCGATCGGGATCATCGACGCGTACTACGATGGCGAAGGCCAGGCAATTTGTCCGGCGGCTTCGGGACTGACGCACCATATTAATCCCTGGGGCGGAATTGAGCCGTGTCCGATTATCCAGTTTGCTAAAGAGTCCATCCACGAACAGCGCCACATCAAGGATGTCATCGGGCAATCGGAATTCCTGCGAGACTTCCGCCAACTGGCTGCGAAATCAACTCGTGGTTGCATCGTGCTGGAACGCCCCGATCTGCTGCATGAACTCGTCGTTCTGCACAACGCAGAAGATCAGACCGCTCGTAAGTCTGCGGTGGCCGAGTTGCTCGCCATGGAATCACGCCCGTCACAGTTCGGCCCCGGGCAGGAAATCCCGGAACGAAGCTGGGCCTACCGTTTAGCAAAGCGATTCTGGTTCAACGATTTTGGAGCCTATAAGGCTCTGGATGCGACCATGGCTGAGCCAGTTCACTCGTGATTTCCCGTCACGGTCCGGTGATTTCCAACAGAGGCACAGCCTGTTTCAATTCCAATTTGTTTTCGACCTGAATCTGACTGCAACCTTCGATCTTTAGTCGTTTCAGTCGTTTGAATTCCGGAATCCGCTTCAGCGATGCCTGGGTAATCGCTGTCTGGCCGAGTTCCAATTCCTCAAGATTTGCGAGTTTCGTCAGATACATGAAGCCGTTGTCGGTGATTTGAGTTCTTGAGAGATCGAGAGTAGTCAGTTTTTCGAGGACCGCGATCTGCTCCAGTCCTGCATCGCCCACGGAATTTTCGCTCAACTTCAAAACCTGAAGATTCGGCATGTTGGCAAGATGTTCCATCCCCTGATCTCGAAACTGTCCTGCAGTTAAATCGAGTCGTTGCAGGTTACGCAATCCTGTTAACGGCGACAAACCGGGATCAGTGACTGCCGTCCCTGCCAATGACAGGTTCCGAAGCTGTCGCAGTTTCGAGATGGCCACCATACCCTGGTTGGTAACCTTTGTTGATCGAAGATCTAACGATGTCATCTCTGTAAATACAGTCAGTTTCTCCACTCCTTCGTCTGCGACATCGGAGTGACTGACGTTTAATGACGTGAGCCCCGTCATTCTCAGCAAATGATCGATCGCGCTGTCATTCAGTTTCGTGTGGACCAGTTCAATTTCGACAATCTCCGTCAATCCGGCAATTTGCGCCAAATCTTCGTTTGTGATTCCGTGACCACGACCCTTAATTGATTTCAGGCGATTAAGAGACGCAAGTGCCGAAAAGACCTCATCGGCCTGGTCGACCGTTTCCAGCTCTTTGGCTCGTAAATCAACTGCCGTAACGCGGCCGTCCTGTCCAACGGTTGCTTCGAAGCCCGATTGCCGTAACCTCTCAGCCGTTGCCGAATCATCGACGGGAATGGCTGGCGAAGCATGAGGGCTGATGGGCGATGTCGTGGGTCGTGCGCCTGTATTGCTCGCCGGCATCGGTAGTTCGGGTGTCGGAGGCTCGGGTACGGGTGATTGTGTGCATCCCGCAAGAACGCCAATGGTGAACCAAATGGCGAGCATCATGACACGCATGGGCGTCTTTCTATCTCAAACATCCACGGCTGGTCTACGGCCAGCCACCCATGTCTCAATCAACAACAGGACAATCGCAATCAGAATTCCCCATCGCCACAGCTTCTGAACATGTTCCAGTTCTTCAATCTGAAGCTGTCGCTCACGTTCACGCAGCCGACGAAGGTCTTCTGGCGATTCCGTGGCTCCCATGCGAATTCCGAGTGCTTCGAGTTGATCAAGTGGTAAAGGGGCTGTCTGGCTTTCTGCAGCAGCGAGATTGACTGCCACAACGTCAGTCCTTCCATCAGCCTCAAGCGTGTAAAGGCCTGGTGACTCGGTATTCGAGAACGGGGTGTTGATGGCAACGCCCGAAACGGCTCCCGTCGGGGTCTGAACGACTCCTTTTGTCGTTGAATCAACTCCTTGCAATCGCCAGACGAATTCGCTTCCGACTGGCAGACTTTCAGCACGAATGGTATCTCCGGCAGCCTGCTCCAGGATTCGGAATAGAAGTGGTGGAAACTTGGAAGATCGGGCGAGTTGACTGTCGGCTGGATGCCAGCCCCCGGTCAAAAACCAGACTCGACCTCGCTCCTGATTAAACTCCACGAACGCAGGTGTTTTATCATCAAATCTCGCCAGAACTTTTCCCTGATTCGGTCCATTCGCTGTTTCGGCCGAAAACCCAGCGAGCGACCGATGCTTCCAGAAACGAATCCCCGTAAAGTCACTGAATTGTGATTCTGCGAATGGGGCAAACAGCGGATGCTCGAAGTCAATGTCACCGAGCATTGCATCCCGTTTGACTGTCGCTTCGGTCACGTCCAGATCGGTCAAACCGCACTGTTTCAGAGCCTCTGATGCTGCACTTGCAGTTCCGGATGCAACCAGTACAGTCCCCCCCCGCCCCAGATGCTCTTTCACAAAATCTTTGGCATCAGCATCAGGTTCCACGAGGACGACCAGAGCTGGCTTCTCCTCCTTCGATTCTGCAAGGGCCTCCCGCCAGCCCCGAACGTGAATCTGATACCGCTGTGCGGCACCGAACAATCCTTCCAGATAGAACCGAGGTCCGTTGGAATCGTCGGCCGAATCGGAACCGCAGTAGATAACCAACCGCGATTCCTCTCGCGCTGGTGCGATATGAACCGTGTTGTCGAAATCATCGTCATCACCCTTCAAATGCAATGAGGTGACGGGTTTCCCTCGGCGA
The DNA here is from genome assembly GCA_963977965.1 of uncultured Schlesneria sp. Lineage (GTDB taxonomy): Bacteria > Planctomycetota > Planctomycetia > Planctomycetales > Planctomycetaceae > Schlesneria. The sequence goes on along the minus strand of CAXBSB010000034.1, from coordinate 6,869 downwards.
TCTGGAGGGATGACCGTTCGACTCTGACCCGGTGGGACATAAACAGGAAATGCGGTCGAGGCGTCGCCTGACCATTCCAGCGAAAACTGCTCCTTACGGGAATTCGCGGCATTGGTGACACGAACCCGAAGGACATCCTCTCCCGCATCCAGATTTCGTTCGACGAGTTGCAACCCCGCATTTGAAGTGGAACTGGCATCGGCGACGAGTAATTCCAGTCGCATGTCGGGTGGCCATTCAAATCCGTTCAGTGCATCCAGCCTGGAACCAGCTTGCAGATCGGATGCGAGAATGATCCGCAAACGAGCCGGGATCGCCTGTTCTGCCTGAGTCTCCTGCAGCGCAGACGCGGTTCGAACGAGAGCCTCTCCCAGGTTTGTCCCTCGCCAACTCGGTTTCAATTCAGCCAGTCGAGCCTTGACCACTTCGCGACGTTCCTCGGCCGGCAGTCGCTTCAGTTCTGCGAAATCGACATCAGCGGACCATTGTTCATTGAAATGAAACAACGCGACCGTCGCTGCGGCAGGCAACTGCGACAATCGTTCCTTGAGACGCTTTTGCAGATCCGTCCACGCTCCTTCACGACGCAGGCTGGCACTGTTATCAACAAGGACAGCAATCAACTCTTCATTTTCAGGCTTCTCCTGCCCCGATGTCGTTGTTCGCCAAAGGGGACGCGCAAATGCCATGGCCAGCAGGCAAAGCACAGTGGCACGCATCAGAAGCAGCAGCCAGTGTTCAACGCGACTGCGCGATGTCACTCGCGGGGGCGAGGGTGACAGGAACATCAGCGTCGAAAACTCACGTCGGCCTCGAGGTGTCCGTCTCCATAAATGGAACAGAATCGGGCCAGCAACTGCGAATGCGGCCAGCAGGTATAACGGAGCGAGTGGCGTCATGCGTGGCTCCTCATCTTCTTGCTGTCCGCGTACGACTGTTTCCTCGTGTCTGCATCCGCACCCGGATGACTTCGGGGAGTGCCGTTTCCAGAGGAGTATCTGTCGACAGCCGGTGATAGGTCAGTCCCAGTCGGGAGCAGATCGTCTCAACAGCATTCAAATGACAACCAAACCGCTTCAAGTACTCAGACCGAATTGCCGCAGGATCAACGTAGAGTCGCTCTTTCGATTCCAGATCCTCGAACATTTCCGGCGATGCGTAGTTAAAGTTCAGTTCTTCGGGGTCGAGGATATGAAACACGACGACTTCCTGACCGCGAGCCGCCAGCGCCCCCAGACTTAACTCCAGCGTTTCCAGCGGTGCAAGCAAGTCCGAGATCAGCACCAGCAGCCCTCGCTTATTCAATCGCTCGGCAATCTGTTCGAGCGGTTTGGAAAGATGTGTCGAACTTCCTTCAGCAGCTCGTTCGAGCGACACGAGGATTCGCCGTAAATGTCCGACGCGAAAACGCGGAGGAATGAAATCATCAATCTCAGAGGAAAACGTCGCCAGGCCAACAGCATCACGTTGTGCATTGAGAAAATAGGCCAGCGTCGCAACCAAGGTCCGGGCGTATTCGGATTTGGAATAGCCTGTTGAACCGAAATTCATGGACTGGCTCTTGTCCAGCAACATCAGGCTGCGCAGGTTTGTTTCGTCTTCGAATCGCTTGATGTAGTAGCGGTCGCTGCGAGCGAACAGCTTCCAGTCCATGTGTCGCGGATCGTCACCTTGTGTGTACTGACGATACTCCGTGAATTCGACCGAGAAGCCATGATACGGGCTGCGATTGAGTCCCGTCATGAATCCTTCCACCACATGGCGAGCCCGAAGTTCGAGCGACTTCAAATGCATCAACGTCGCCGGGTCAATCAACCCGTTGACGGATTCAGCATGAGGAGATCGATCTGGTGCTGCCATCGTGTAGAATTTTCATTGGGCAGGAATCAGCAACTTGATCCTGCGAAGAGCTGTTGAACAGAAGTTGCGTCAGGATTCTTTTACGGTTTCCAGCAATCGGGCGATAATGGTCTCAACCGTCATTCCCGCAGCTTCGGCTCGATAATTGATCAGGATGCGATGTCGCAGGACTGGGACCGCAAGTGCCCGAATGTCGTCGCGAGTGACATGGGCTCGACCTTCCAGCAATGCCCTCGCCTTACCCCCCAGAGTTAAATATTGAGCTGCTCGCAAACCAGCCCCCCAGGAAACCCACTCATTGACGAAATCAGGGGTCCCAGGTTGCTTCGGTCGCGACGCCGCGGCCAGACGCACCGCATATCGGACAACATCTTCGGCGACGGGAACTTTTCGCACGAGTTCATGAATACGTTGCACGTCGAGTCCCGTAAACAGCGCTTCGATCGACTCTGCAGATCCTGACGTCGTTCGCGCCACCACTGCAACTTCGTCATCTTCCGGCAGGTAATCAACGACCACATTGAACATGAATCGATCGAGCTGCGCTTCAGGAAGCGGGTACGTTCCTTCCATTTCGATTGGATTCTGAGTCGCCAATACGAAAAACGGCTCTTCCAGTTTGTAACGAGTTCCCGCGGCAGTGACCTGATGTTCCTGCATCGCTTCCAGCAGGGCGGCCTGTGTTTTGGGTGGTGTCCGGTTGATTTCGTCTGCCAGCAGTACATTTGCAAAGATCGGACCTTTGACGAAAACCATAGTCCGCTTACCGCCGTCGTCCTGCTCCAGGATTTCAGTCCCGGTGATGTCGGCTGGCATCAGGTCGGGCGTAAACTGGATTCGCTGAAAATTCAAATGAAAGACTTGCGCGATCGACTTCACCAGCAGCGTCTTCGCCAAGCCAGGGGCTCCTGTGATCAGGCAGTGCCCGCCCGCAAACAAGGAGATCAGAAGCTGTTCGACAGCGTCATTCTGTCCAACAATAGTCTTGGCAAGTTCAGCACGAATCCGTTGCCGACCCGAACGAACCAGTTCCAGAACCTGCAATTCGGCCTCGTCAGCATCCGTGAGTGGTGTCACTGTCATGAGTTTTTCCAGGTGGCGCTATTCATCGAGATCGTGTTGGTGATGTTCATGTTTGCTTGCTCGAAGCGAGATTGTTGAGCAAGGATCAATTCGTCACCGGGAAATGCTCGATGTGGATCGGTGATAGATTGTGGTTAATGCGTCATTGCGTAAAAAATGATGTTGATCCCCAGGGGATAGGCTTTCTTTTCAGAGAATTCTCGGAAATACCAGGGATCTTCCCCTTCGCGTTCCCAGCCGTCCCCCAAGTCTGTGTTGTGACAGATGATGACCATCATCCGTCCCTTGTCATCGAAGATTCCCTTGTAGTGAACCTCCTTGGCGTCAGGACGTTCCCAGGTAATCCCCTGACCTCGCCCATACTGTGCGACATTGATACTGGGGACCTGTGGCTTTTCCTTCAAGTCATAGACGCAATGGAAAATGGGGTGATCCAGCGGCAATTCAATCGGCTCACGGTCTGGAAAGACCTTTTTGATTTCCATATAGAAATTGGCGTATTCGGCTTCTCCCCAGAAGTCATCCACCATCAGAAACCCGCCATTCAGCAGATACCGACGAAGTGCGGGGACTTCATCCGGCAGGAACTCCAGATCACCAGGCTCGATCATGTAAACAAAGGGGTAGCGGAACAGTTCAGGATCGGTCAGTTCCAGGATCCTTCCGTTGGGGTCGACTTTGAGAGATGTCAGTTGCTGCAGGCGGTAGGAAAAATTCAGGTCGCTATCAGGAAAGTCTGTAGCCCAGCGTCCCCAGCGTCCGCTGGAGTTGTAGCGGACGCGAACAAACGTAAAGACATCGTCTTTGAAGGAGGGATCGACATCCCAGGTGGGAACACCATTACGGTCCGCTGGCATGATGACTGTGCGGCGCTGGGCATGCCCGACCTGCAACAGGCAGGCGACTGCCAGCAACAGTCCCAGAATTCGAGCCGTATTTCTCATGAAGATTTCCACGCAGGTTACTTCTTGTTTTCACGAATTATTTTCAGCAACAGCTTTTGCGCATCACGATAGCGTGGAGCGGTCTCCAATGCTTGCAGGACATGTTCTTTTGCCCGCGGGTCATTCGTGCTGTTCAGCAGTACTGCCAATCGATAGTGAATTTCCGCCGGATCATCAGGTTCCATCTGCAGCAAGGCTTGCAGAGCCAGCATCGCGGTGTCTCGATCGTTCAGATGCTCGGCTGCCGTCGCGCGGGCCTTCTGGGTTTGCTCGAGCAACGGGTTAATCGCAACCAACCGCTGAGATGTCTCGCGCAGCGCTGTCCAGTCCGCAGCTTCAGTCTGAAGCTCAATCAGTCGCAGCAGTGCTGCTACTGCCGAGTCACTGCGACCGGTATATTCCTGCAAAATCTTTCGTTCGTCGTCCGTCTCTTTCAATTCGCGATGGACAGCGGCCAGTTGCTCATAGGGGCTTCCTGCACCGGTCTGCTCCGGATAGAGCTCAATCAACTTTTTCAGCAACGGCTTGGCTTTCGCAAATTCTCGACGTTCGATGAACTGCAACGCCAGCAACGACAGCCCTTGAATACTGGTCGGATGATCTGCAACCCAGCGCTGCAGGCGTTCTGGATCGTCGTCATCGCGAATTGCCGAGAGATCGTACTTTTCCCAATCCAGGTCAGGAGCCAGATCTTGAGCGAGTTGTGATGCGTATTCACGGAACTCCTCGTCGATCTGCGGCAATGCCGCCAGATGGCGTTCCAGCGCGGCGTCGAGCGGAAGCCCCGTCGCCAGATCCTTCAGGACCAGCTTGACCTTGTCGATTCCATATCGCTCGATGATGTGTTCGACGACCAGTGACGACTGGTAATAGGCAAAATTCAAGTCGGACGGAGTTTCTGGATGCAGGAATGCCCCGCTGAGTTCCCCGATGGGAGTGAGTCGGCCCGATAGGATTCGAGTCCGATTGGTGGGGGTCATCCGCTGTCCCCATGTCGGATTGGCCTGACGTTCCTCGTAGACGGAAATCCCTTCACTCAACCAGCGTGGCATCCGATTTCGGGTCAGCTCCAGGGTGACGACATGACAGAACTCATGCCATAGGACTGCCTGCCAATTGGTCGGGTGATCCTTCTGCGATGCGGGACTGTTGGCGGTGATGACTTTTCCGAAGCAGACCCCCAGGTAACCTGAAACGCCCGGCATTCCAAACGTTCGGACGGCAAAGTCATTCGGCTCTGGATAGATTTCGACGGTGATTCGATCCTTTAATTCCAGCCCATACTTCTCACACAACGTCTTGCGAGCTCTCTGCAGCAATTCCTGAACTTCTGCCCCATAAATCTCTGCCTCGCGAGCTTCCATCCGGATCAGGAATTCTGGTGACTCCAGCGTCCGATACTTCGAAATCGCGTCGTGCAACTGCATCAGATTGAACAGATGAACATCATAGGCATCGGCCTTGTGAGCTTCCTCACCCAGTTTCCAGCCTTCGTCTTCACGTCCCAGACGCAGCAGATCTTGTGTCAACTGAACGCGCGCCGGTCCATATCCCACTGCGAAGTCCAGAGCCTGCTTCTGATGCGAAGCCCCTTCGGTAAATCGATACTTCTGGGATAATTTCCGCCCGATCAGGTAATCGACAACGGGGTTCTTGTTCCAGGTGGAAAGAGCTCCAACTCGGAAGATGTTGGCTCCGCGCTGATCATTACGCAGGGTGGCGATCACAGATCGAAATGCCCAGGCTTCAGCTTGCTTAGGATTGATCGCAATCACTTTATCGACTTGCTCCAGAGCGGCGTCGTATTGTTCGGCATCAATCGCGTTTTCGGCCCGATAAAGCAGGGCGGGGACGTGCCGATGATTCATCTTGAATGTCATCGAAAGTGCATGGGCCGACAACGCAGGTTCACTGCGTTCCAGGCTGCGGACCACCCCGAAGTACATGTCTGCGTCTTCCGGGTACTTTTTGACGGCGGCCTGAAACAGTTCCCCCGCCAGTTCGAAATCCTGTTTCTGAAGAGCGAGTTCCCCACTGGCGAGCATGGCATCACGATGCTGTGGGTGCATCTTCAGGGCACGATCATAGAATTTTTCGAGAACACTACGGGCGTCCATCCCGACGTCCAGAGCGGCCCGACCAAGAATGACCAGGTTGTCAGGGTCCGAATATCGCCAGGGAGCTCGCCCAGCGAAGTCGACAATTTCCGTCTGCCACACGGTCGCCTGTTCGGCCTGACCACTCATCCGCGCCGCTTCGATGCCGATATACCGCATCCGGATACTCCACGAGTACCGCGCGAGGCCGTCCACGATCGTGTCGTATGCGGTGCGATATTCGCCCGTCTGATTCTCGGCTTCTGCCTTCAGCAGGTAGAACTCTTCGCCAAAAGCCCGGTTTTTAATGGCTTTGTCAGAGATCTCGATGCACAGCGCATGATTACCGACTCGCAGTGCTTTGGCGGCATCATCAAGTTCCGTGCACGATCCCAACCGGGGCGTCAGGCCAGCGAAAAGGCCGAGCAATATCCCCACGACAGGAATCAGGCGTCGCGCATGAGAGTCGAGCAACTGCACGGTCGAGGCCTACCTTGGAAGAAATGGACAACGAATGTTCACACCGCGCCGCGAGTATAACCCGCTCTGCGTCGCAGCAACAGTAGCCGAGCCTTGAGGTTCCCGCATATTTGCAGTCTGGCTGAAACCAGACGTCGGGCCAATTCGACGACCGATCAAGTACGACCGCTTTTCCAACGCCGCCTGCCATCGATCGATTTGAAATCACCGGCCTTGTACGATCCAATGACGAGGTACGATCTGTCGCATCCTTGAGGTTCCAATATGTCTGTAACACGACGTCAGTTTCTGACCGCCACTGCTGGTGCCTGCGCGTTCACACCCTATTCGTGGACATCAGGTGCCGAAGAAAAGACTGTACCTCGGTCCCCGAACGATCGATGGCGGATTGGCTGTATCGGGATGC
>CAXBSB010000033.1:0-42819 GCA_963977965.1 uncultured Schlesneria sp. | reverse complement strand
AGGCGGGAGCGGACATCGTTAAGTTATTCCCGGCCGACATTGGTGGTCCGGCCTATCTGAAAGCGCTGAAGGGACCACTCCCTCAGGTCCGCATCATGCCGACAGGTGGTGTCAACCTGCAGACTTTGAAAGACTTTGTCAAAGCAGGTGCCTGTGCTGTCGGCCTTGGGGGCCAGCTTGTCGAAAAAGACGCGATTGAACGAGGCGACTTCGCACGGATCACGTCGCTTGCCAGCCAGTATGTTGAATTGATGAAGCAGGCACGTTCGTAATTTGGCCGTTAACGATCGAATTCTCTGGAGACCGCAGTCATGTTTCTTCGCGTAGTGCTCACCACCTGCCTTCTGGCATCCATGGCATTGTCAGCCCAGGCTCAGGAAAAATACCGAGTCTATTTCGGAACTTACACGGGCAAAGACAGCAAGGGAATCTACCAGAGCGAACTGAATCTGAAGGATGGCTCGCTGTCGGCTCCAAAACTGGCCGGTGAAACTAGCAGCCCGTCATTTCTGGCCTTTCACCCCAGCCAGAAGTTTCTTTATGCCGTCAACGAAAGTGACGCCAAGGTTAGCGCATTTGCCATCGATGCCAAGTCTGGGCAACTGACGTATCTGAACTCACAGCCATCACAAGGTGGGGCTCCCTGCCATCTGGTCGTCGATCCTTCGGGAAAGAACGTACTTGCGGCCAACTACAGTGGTGGAAGCTGTATTTGCTTCCCGGTTGGCGCCGATGGAAATCTCGGCCAAGCCTCATCGTTCCAGCAGCACGTAGGGCCAAAAAAGAATGGCCATTCCATCCATGTCGACAAGGCCAACAAGTTCGCACTCTGCTGCGACCTCGGCTTGGATCAAGTCATCATTTACGCATTCGATTCGAGCAAAGGGACGTTGTCTCCACATAGCGTGTTCAATACACCCAAGGGAGCCGGCCCGCGTCATTTTGCATGGCACCCAGACGGCAAAACAGCTTATGTCAACGGCGAGTCTGACATGACAGTGATTGCCTGCGATTACAACGCTGACAAAGGAGTTTTGACACAAAAGCAGGTGCTGTCGACGCTGCCCAAAGACGTCGTCAAGAAAGGTGGAAGCACCGCCGAGACGGTTGTGCACCCGACGGGCAAGTTTGCTTATGTCTCGAATCGTGATCCTTACAATTCCATCGCGATTTTCTCGATTGATCCACAGACTCACGAATTGAAGGCTGTTGGGCACCAGAGCACTGGAGTCAAGACACCTCGCAACTTTGCGATTGAACCAACCGGGCAGTTCATGCTCGTCGCCAATCAATCCGGAGGAAATGTGATTGTATTCCGTATCAATCAGGCGACAGGTGAACTGATACCGACTGAATCCAGCGTGTCGATCGCAACTCCCGTGTGCGTCCGATTCATGGAAATCAAGTAAGCGGCCGGAAACGAAGTCATCTGAATTCGCCCGATTCGGCGGGGTCCGAAAACCCCGCCGACATTCTGGTAGAATTCTGCGTTTTTGATCGTATTCCGTTTAAGTGTGGCGTCCCGCGGGCATCAAACTGCAGCGTCTAACCCATGTTTCGACGCGACACGGAAGTGCGACACGCACTAGAAGCCTTTGGCGAGAAGACCTCCGTCAACGAGCAACGTCGTTCCAGTGATGTAGCTGCCAGCATCGCTGGCAAGCAATAGAGCTGGTCCAGCGAGTTCTCGCGGATCGGCCCAGCGACGGACTGCTGTTCTCTCGGCAAAGCTGTCGAGTTCCGCCTGACTCAACACACTTGCTGGCAGGTCCGTCAAAAAGGGGCCGGGCGCGATGCTGTTGACGGTGATCCCGAATTCGCCGACGTCCAGAGCCATGGCTCGAGTCATACCGATCAATGCCGCCTTGGTTGCAGAATAAGAACTGCGGCCCGGTTTGGACGTAAGGCCCATCACTGAGGAAATATGGATCACCCGCCCCCAATTCCGGGATTTCATCTGGGGCACGAGTGCTCGCGTCAATCGCATGCAGGATGTCAGGTTCAGTTCGATAATCCGGTCCCACTTGTCATCTTCAATGGCATCAACCGCCTGCGGAATGTTCGAACCGGCGTTATTCACCAGGATGTCAACTTTCCCCATGGCATTCAAAACATCGCGAGCCAGTCCATCAACGGCTGCTCGATCTGTCATGTCTGCTACAAACCAGCGACCTTTTGATTTTGTCCCAGCTAGAATTTCCGTCAGTGCCGGTTCCAATTCTTCCTGATGCCTGCTCGAAATCACGATGTCCGCCCCCGCTTCAGCAAAGCCGCGCGCCATCGCTTTTCCGAGTCCTTTGCTGCCACCCGTAATCAGTGCAACCTTACCCGTTAAATCAAACAGAGGAGATGTCATCGTTGTGGTTTCCAGAATTGTGAAGATTGAGCGTATTGCGAGACCGCCAACAGGTTGCTGAAGCTTTGAAAAACTTTGGCACCCGGCATGTCTCGCCAGAATCACCGATCGATCGTATCCTGTCGAAACAAACTTTCGTTGACAACACGTGAATGAAAGATTGTTCCACGACGCAACCAAAGTGCAACTTTAGACTGATAGACACGCTTTTTCGACGCAGCAAGTATCCCATGCCAATCGAACCCATCGACCTGAGAAAACTGAAGGTTTTACCCCTTTCAAAGCGACACAGCCTGACCACTGTGGATCAGATTCTGATCGACCCTGATTCGGCGACCAAACCTTGCAATGACCGGATCACAGCACAAATCGGCGAGTGTGCAGACCGGATTCGTGACGCGCGGAAGCGTGGTGCCTCGGTCATGTTGATTTACGGCGCCCATCTTTTGCGCAATGGCGCGGCTCGAATTCTGGAACGGATGATGGCCAATGACTGGCTGACACATCTGGCAACTAATGGTGCCGGCACAATCCACGACTGGGAGTATGCCTGGTATGGAGCTTCGACCGAGAGTGTCGAGATGAATGTGAAAGACGGCACGTTTGGAACATGGCATGAAACGGCATCCAATATCCACCTGGCCATCATGGCCGGGGGACTCGATGGACTTGGCTACGGCAGATCGCTGGGTCGAATGATTTGTGAAGACGGCGTGACCATTCCCTCTGCTGATGAGTTGCGCAAACTCATTGCGCAGTCACCCGATCACCCACTCACCTCCGCCCGTGCAGACCTTCTCAGGGCCATCGTCGAACAAGGCTGGCCTGCTGGTCGCATCACGATTGATCATCAGTGGAAGCATGCCTCGATTATTGCTCAAGCGTGGAAGCACCAGATTCCAGTGACAGTCCACCCCGGTATCGGCTACGACATTATTTCCAATCATTCGATCTTCAGTGGATCGGCCATCGGGCGCGGAGCCGAATGGGATTTCAAGTTATTCGGAGGTTCGGTCGAAGGTCTGGATGGAGGCGTGGTCCTGTCCGTGGGGTCTGCCATCATGGGACCGCAGGTATTCGAAAAGTCAGCAAGCTGCGTCAACAACCTTCGATTGCAGGCTGGACGTCGGATCATCCACGACCATTCGATCTACGTAGTTGATCTGCAGGACGGTGGTGGGTGGGACTGGACACAAGGTGAGCCACCAAAGACAAACGCGGCCTATTACCTTCGGTTTTGCAAGAGCTTTTCACGCATGGGAGGCGCAATGCATTACCTGCAATGCGACAACGCCAACTTCATTCACCGTTTGCTGAAAGAACTTGAGTCCTGACTGGGCAAACGATCAACCCTCACCAAATGTGTCCATTGCGGGGGGCCAGATCAACGTCCGCTCGACGATTTCTTGAATGACGATATCACAAGGTTCGCGTTGGATGACTCGTTCATCAAAGTCATTCTGCCAGATATAAACTGCACGCCGAAAATACTCAGAAAGAATTGGCTGCAATGCCATGAAGAAAGAGTCTCTGAAGACGACGACACGGGGCAATTTCGGTGCATCGCATTCTGTGGCGAAACAAGGAAGCTTCCCCGAATAATCGTGATCGGCCAATTGAGCAGAATCCGCACGTCGAGGTACCGAAGGATTCACGAGAATATCATCTTCTGCGATGAAATCACCGAGCCCGCTGAGGTGCAACAGGTCGCCGTGATATGTATTGCGCTTTCGACTGACAACGAACTGGTCGGTTGAGTGTACTGGCACATTCGGAAAGATTTCGCGAACCGCCGTGATGATGGATTCGCACCCAGCGCAAGCGCCATAAGCATTCCAGTGCGAGTCTGTTTTGTAGAACAACGGAGTTGATTTTTTGGCAGCCAGCAATGGCGTGCGGAGGTCGATGATCTTCACGTCCGAGTGTTCTCGCATATATTGCAGAAGCTGATCCAGCCGCGACTGTCGTGTGACCCGCGTATACCAGCCTGGAAGGTACTCGGGATAAATCGATTCCTTGTTCGGAGCCACGGCAAAAATGTAGTGAATCCCTCGTTTTCGCAGAGCGTCGCGACGCCGTTCAAGGATGTGTTTCCATGATTGCAGTTCGTGTTCGCTGAATGGTCGCTGGTGCCGGGCGTACTCAATCGAATCGAAGTACTTTCCCATGTAGAACCAGCCCTGCTTTCCCAGCAGCACTTTGTCGTTGGAGGCAATTCCGAAAAGCTTGAACCGGGTGATCGCGTGCAAGCGGATCAGCCCTTTACGAAATCCAAATTCGTCATTGAACAAGGCTCGATACTTTAAGACATAGCGTCCCCACTCGAGAGGTGTGACGCCAATCGCGGGAAGTGCGATACGTTTCCCTTTGCTTTCAAGCTTCCCGCCCCCCTGCCAGTTAAAGTAGAAGCCAACCAGCGGGATCGTAATCCCCACTAGAAACAGCAGGATCCGCAGCACTCGCAGCGCGGCAACGATGAGATTCGTGATGTTCATCCCTGACCTCAGAATTGAAAATAGATGAACGGGTTGTAAGTGCCAGCGGCGGACAACGCGACAGACACGACAAACGTCAGCGTCAGGACACACACGATTGTCAATTCGGTTGCAATTTTAAAACATCGACCGAAGACAGTTGCTGTATTGCCAACAGCATCACAAATCGTACGTAACTTCGGAACAACTGGCATGGCTCCGATACACGCGAAGGCCATGACGGTCCAAGTCATGAGGTCTGCAAACATTGCAGGTTGAAATTCCAACCCATTGCCTCGCGCGAATCCGGACATAGCCAGGAAATATTGCATGGCATAATCAAGTGTGGGAGCTCGAAACAGTACCCAACCTGACGCAACGACGAGCAGCACGTACAGGTGCTTAAATGGATTGCGAGTCCCGGTCAACCATTTCAGGATCCCTAACCTTTCGATGACCAGAAACACTCCGTGAAAAATGCCCCAGATCACGAACTTGATGCTGGCACCATGCCATAACCCGCACAGAAAAAAAACGATAATCAGATTGAGATAAGTTCTTCGAGCAGAAACCTGGTTGCCACCCAATGGAATATACAAGTAGTCTCGAAACCAGTTGGAAAGAGAAATGTGCCAGCGTCTCCAGAACTCTGTGATCGAACCTGAGATGTACGGATAATTGAAATTCTCAAGAAATCGGAATCCGAACATCTGCCCAAGGCCGATCGCCATATCGGAATACCCGGAAAAATCATAGTAGATCTGGATCGTGTAACTGATGATCCCCAGCCAGGCGAGCTCTGTGGTGAGCTTCGCTGGGGGGATTGCGAAGATCCCATCTGCCGCTATAGCCACCGTATTCGCAACAAGCATCTTCTTTCCCAGACCAATTACGAAACGGCCGATTCCTCCAGCAAATTCCTCAAACCGGACGCTACGAGTTTTCAATTGTGCCGCGATGTCGTGATAGCGAATGATCGGACCGGCGATCAGTTGTGGAAAAAGCGTCACATACAGGATGACATCCAGGGGATTACGTTCAGCACGATTGGTACCACGATAGACGTCCACAACGTACGAGATCGCATGAAACGTAAAGAAAGAGATACCCAACGGAAGCGGGATCGGCCAATCTGCGGGAAAGCCGCGAGGACGCAATCCCACGAGACCTAGCAACGAATGCAGTGTTGTCACCGCAAAGCTGCAGTACTTGAAAAACGCCAGTAAAGAGAGATTCCCGATGATCGCCAGGACCAGCCAGACGAATGCGTACCGTGTTCCCTGAGTGCGTTCGACGCAAAGCGCCGCACCGTAGTTCAAAAGACATGCTACAACGAGGACTGGAACAAACGTCGGCTCGCCGATTCCATAAAACAAAAGGCTCGCGAGCATCAGCAGGAGGTTGCGAACTCGCTTGGGTAAAGAGAAGTTTGCCGCAAGCAGGCATGGAAGGAACAGAAAAAGAAATGCGGGCTCTGTAAAGTTCATGGATGACTCCAACCGCAGCGACCACCGTCTCTTCGTGCGTCACCACACAGACACAATGATTCGCCCGATGGGCGGGGGGAAATGACTGTGAAGCATTTGTTCTGCGGTGCGCATCAAATGTACGCACTTGCGGTCGGCAACGCAACACACTGCTTGTCGGTGTGACGCATTCCATTTGAACGACGCGTCCTGCTGGGTGACAAACTGCTGGGCCGTCCTACGTACCGACGCGGCGCGGAAGCGCAATCCCCTGCAAGGAGTTGCTGGCGCACATCTTCCCAATTAGGCAACGTGCCCTTCAGATTGACCCACGTGACCGAATTCTCGTAAGACCAGAAGCACGTCAAACAATCGGTAACAATTCCTGCACAAGCTGCTGAACTCGCGGGTTTGACGAACGATAGCTCACAATGGCGATGTTCAATCCTGAGTCACGATACAAGGTGAGTGAACGACGCATCGCGTCGATGATCCAATCCAGGTCATTTCCAAAAGCACCGCCTCCCAGGAGCGTCAGGAACAAACGGCTGCCACCGGTTCGAGCCTTATTGAGGATCGCGGCACAAATCGTTGCTTCGTAGGCCGCTTCAAGCACCAGAGTTGCGAATGGTTTCCAGTCTTTCTGCGAATAGCGAGTGTAGGCCACCGGCAGCGCGGAACAATATGCTTGTGAAACTGTGTGCGACGCATCGTCGAGCGTTACCTGAGTGTTCCAGTGTAGACCGATTTGAACGGACTTCCTCACCTCATCCAGTGCGGCCGGATCGAGTGATCGCAGTTTCTGGTTGATTTCGGCCAGTCCATTCGGCGACGGCAGTGCATATCCGTTGACCATTTTCCATAGATTGCCATCACGGTTTCCCAGCAACTCGCCAACCGCCGACAGACAGTCAATTTGATTCTCTGCGGATTGGCCAACGCGCCCATTCACTTCGGCGAAATAGTTGCGAAAGATCGTCCCGGCCCCTGCGGCGATTGCACAGGCAGGCCCCTGAGTGAAGTCGCGTTCGTAAATGCCGACGCCGTCTTCCGGCGTCACGTTGGGACCGACCATTTCCAGCAGATTGAATTGCGAAGCAACCTGAAACAACGCGTTCGCATGACCAGGATCGCGATGCAAGGCCTGAACATTCGCCAGAATTTCACGAACTGTCAGTGGCTTCGAATCGCGGGGAGTACTTCGCACCTGTTCGCGCAATTCTGCAAGGCTCAGAATCTGCAGCGTTCCGCAGTTCCATGTTCGGCCATTCGATAGCGACCGAAGTTGACTACTTTCCACCACAAGTTGCCGACGCACATCTTCGGGAGAAGTCTCGACACAGCCAGTCAATTGTTCGAACCACGACATTGCTCGCAAAATCCTTCCACTTACGGGAAACGACTAATCGGGGGTGCAACGATGTGAAAAGACGCAACACATTCCTCGACAAATGCCAATTGGCGACTGTTAAGGCGTACCAGAGGTCGCTTCGATTGAATAAATGCGATTGCTTCGGCTGGTGTCTTGAAGCCAGCCGTCTTCGTGAGCAAGATCGCAGTAAACATTCCAGTCCGGCCATGTCCCTCTGCGCAGTGGATATAAACTTTGCCAGTTAGTCGTGCAACTTGCTCGACCCAATCCAACATGAATTCGCGTGCAGGGGTCGCACCATCCAGAATGGGAAATGAGAAGTACGATTTCGAACACAGCTTTTCTGGTTCTGAAAGCTCGCACGTCAGGTCAACAACATGCATGATTCCGTCCGGCAGTTCGGATGAGAACAACCGGCGACCAACGACGATGTTGTCGGTCAATTGATGAAATGGCTGCTCTCGCGAGATCAATCTTATCGCATGCCACGAGATCCATGTGCTGACGAGAAACGGAAGCAGAAGAACCTGGTTTCCAATTGCCATCCGACCAGTTGGCAGTTTTCCAAAAACTTTTGCGCCAAGAAACAGATAGCCTGACGAGACGATTCCAAAGCTGATTGCTGGCCAGAGGAGAATCAATGACCATGTCCCATTTGCCACGGCTGAGACAGCCAGCAGAATTGAAATGATGCCGAAGAGAACCCCATACATGATACGTCATTCAGAGATTGGATCGCAGAGTGAATGTTGCATTGCCTTCATTTCAGTGTCGACAGGAATTCAACGACATCTCGCAACTCTCGAGGTGACAGTGCCCGGTTCATCTCAGGCATCGCCGATTTGGGGGCTGACCGTTCTTCGATGTCGCTCAACTTAACTCGTACTCTGGTCCCGTCAGGCTTTTCCAATTCCAATTCGTTTGCATCCTGCTGACGAACGATCCCCCCCAGAATTCGTCCATCGTCCATGACCAATGAAACGGCTTCGAATCCTTTGGCGATTTTCGCACTCGGATCGATCAGTGACTGAAGCAGTGACGAACGATCATGACGCGTCGCGACCTGATGCAAGTCGGGCCCCGCGATCCCTCCCGTGATAGCCGTTCCCACCTTGTGACAGCGGACGCATTGCCCCACGCGATGCCCCAGGAAAACGTCGCGTCCTTTTTCGGCATCACCGCCCTGCAATGAAATGCGATGACGCAGCATCAGATCACCTGCTGCCAAACGAGCCCGGAACTGGTCGGCCCCCTGCTTCAGGTCAGGCAGATCACGAGTCGCTACAGCTTCGAGAACATCCAGTTGCAGAGCCTCTGGAACCTGATCGGCATTCAGTCGATCCAGCCATCCCTTCAAGATCTTGTCTGCCGCATCCTTTTTCAGGTTCGAAATCGCCAGGATCGCCCGCTGCCTCTCCAGTGTCGTTGCAGTTTCCGTCTGAGAGACCTGATCGAATTGCTTGAGCGCTTCGTCGGGATTCAGCATAGCCAGCATCTCGCGAGCTTCCGCCCGAACCTCTGGCCGATCACTTTTCATCGCGGTTTCGATGGAGGCGGCAGCCAGTGGCGATTTGCGGGTCGTCAACAGACGCAACGCGGCGGCCTGCGTTGCAGCGTTCCGCGTTTGATCCGTGATCCACCCGGCAAAAATCTTCTCATCCGTCGGCAACTGATACCGACTGATGAGCTTGACCACATCCGTTTGCAATTCGCTTCCCGCGTGGCTCAGCAGTACCGCCACGTTTTCGCCAAGAAACGTCTTCAGTCGTGTCATCTCTTCCGCCTGGCGAGGCTTGATGGCTCGCCAAAAGCCCGTCACACGATCACGAGGTGAGGGTTGCTCCCAGTCGATCAAGGCATTCAGAGCTTCCTTGCGGATCGTCAAACTTAATGCTTTTTCATTGATCAGAGAAAACACTCGTTGAGCATGCGCGGCCTTTCCCAACCGAAAGTTCGCGTTGATAATCCGTCGAGCCAACGCTTCAGGAGCAGTCGCCGCCGCGGAGCCTCGCAAACCGGGAATCAGATCGGCCAGGTTGAGATAGCTGGCTTCCAGAGGCAAGTCGTTGATTGCTCGTGCCGCTTCTGTCACGATCTGAATGTCTTCATCGCGAAGAGCATTCTGCATCCCGACATCGACGATATCTTTGGCAATGCCAGGCAACACATGGTTTGCCTTCGGTTCGTAGCTCCAGAACGTTCGTGACAGGTAGTCATGGCGTTCCGCAAGCAGCAGAGCCAACCGCACCGCCTGAGAGGTGTCGCTGTAGAGCGAGTTCGCAGGACGCGACTGCATTGGCCACAATCCTGGTAGCAGAGCCATCACGCAACCATGCCTGATCCAGGGATCGGCGTTGTTATTCTCGCGAATCAGTTCGACCAGTTCGGCCGGAACCGTCTTGTACTTCAGTCTGGACAAGGCCAGCGACGCAAATAGTCGAACGCGAGGACTCTTGTCGCGCAGCAGACGGACAACGATATCCAGCGATGATTGATGCCGATGATCACCAAGCAGCTTTGCAGACCACGCTCGAATTTCGTCATCGTCGTCTTTGACGAATGCCGTTATCGCGAGAATCGCCCGCTCACGCAGCGGGGCAGCATTCTCACCGGCACCAGTCTGCTTGCCAGCCAGTTGTCCCAGTCCCCACAGGGCATGAAGTCGCGGAAGAAGACTTTTTTCGTTGGCCAGAGTTGTTTGAAATGTCGAAAACCCTGTTTCGCCTCGGGCAGCAAGTTCAAACTGAGCCCGTTGACGGATTCGCAAGTCAGGATGTCCCAGCAGTTCGGCAAGTTTGTCGGGGGCCAGTGATTTGAAGCCGTTGCGGACAAGGTCTGAGGTCTGCTTCACGGCGGGATCGTTTACATGATTTGCATCGAACAGAGTGTAGATCCTGCCGCCAGAGCTTCCTCCATTCCAGATCAGGTTGACGAAGTCACTGACATACATTTTTCCGTCATAGCCAAATTCGCAGTCCGTCGCCGAGATCGGCTTCATGAAATCGTGTTCACCAACGATTTCAAACCCGGCACCTCGCGGCTTGATCGTGAAGGCTTCAATCCCTCCATTTCCTGTGTAATTGCACATGAAAAAGTGATGGTCGTATTTGGGAGGCAATCCGGTGCCCGGGTAATAGGTGAATCCCGAAGGGCCCGCTCCCAGACGGCCTACGGCTGGCAAGACCCACGCAGGTCGATCTGCAGACTGTGTCGTCCCAACCATGGCGTCTGGACTCTTTGCGGTTACGTCGCCCGACCACAGGTGCCAAGTCTTTTCCGCGTGCCAAGGGCCCGTCAAATACGGATCAGGGATCGACTGATACGCCATGTTCCAGCCACTGTCGGAACCTTCCAGGCAGTAGACCAGCCTTGAGTGATCTCCCTTGTCGCAATTGTTGTCGGCGGCGAACAGATTGCCGAACTGGTCAAACGCCAGTTCCTGCGGATTCCTCAGACCACGACAGACAACTTCCAGTTCGCTTCCGTCGGGAAAACAGCGAAACACGGCACCAACGCGAGGCCCATGCAGAGTCTGCCCTTCCTTCGTCGTGAGATGAAATCCGCGATCACCGATTGAGAAATAGAGTTTCCCATCCGGGCCCCAGCAGAGACCGTGCAGGTCGTGTCCAAGAAACCCGGCGTTCACACCGAAGCCGGTATGAATGATCGTTCGTTCATCGGCAATGCCATCGTTGTTAGTGTCGCGCAGTCGCCAGAGATTGGGAATGCAGGTGAAGTAAACATCACCATTCATTGCCATCACGCCAGCAGCCAGACCATCCAGAGTTCCATTGAAATCCGGGGCGAACACGGTTGAGCGGTCGGCCTTGCCGTCTCCGTCAGAATCTTCGACCAGTCGGACCTGATCGGCCACTTTGCGAAACCAGTCCATTCCCCCGGTGAACCTGGAGGCGAACTTTTCATACATTTTCAGACGATCGTCGAGTGTCTGAATCTGCAGGTCATCTTCCAGCAGAAAGGGACGAGTCCGATTTTCCTCAGTCCCTAGATTGAATCGATACTCTTCTGCAACGAAAACTCGATTCCGTTCGTCGAGTCCGATCGCCACGGGAGACGCCAGCCTGGGCTCGGCCGCGAACAGTTCGACCTTCATGCCGTCGGGGATTTTAAACGAGGAAATCCGTCGAGCGGCGGCGTCAGTGCCATCAGGCAGTTCAGGCGGGGCGGCCGTTCCCACTGAGACGAACAGACAGGCCGCGAGCAGTAGCAAAATCGGCAACGATCGGCGCACGTCGAATCTCCATCGAGACGATAAGGTCTCGCATCGTATGAAATGCAATTGAGTGACTTCACCAGTAGTGTACAGACTGGTCACAGAATTGCATGGAGATCCGCATCAAACAAGCGACAACGCCCGTTCGAAGTTAGCAGGCAATCAGAACGCGATTGGGCTGCCGGTCGACATGACGACTCCTCGAAGTTTTTCAATCGCCGACAACGTGATCTGACGGACTCGCTCTTTGCTCAGTCCGACCTTGTCGGCGATATCCTGAAGACTTTGACCACGCGGCTGACCGTCGAGTCCGAATCGAGCGGTGATCACGAAACGTTCCCGGTCCGACAACGACGTCAGCAGTTCCTTCACAGACTCGGCCCGCTGTGCTGTCAGACGGACTTCCTCTTCGGGATTGCAGCGTTCATCAGGGACCCGATCCAGCCACGTCTGATCCTTGATTTCGACATGGTCAGGAGCCGCCTGCCGACGACTCATGCATCGCACCATATGATTCCGGACCGCCCATGTGGCATAGGTGCTGAACCGATTACCGAGGCTGATATCGAATAACTCGACCGCTCGGATCAGCGGGACCGTCGCTTCGCCAATCAGTTCTGACATCTGATCGATCGACAATGAAAACTTCCGGGCGAGGGCAACGACCAGACGCAGATTGCTGCGGACAATTCGATTTCGGACTTCCGTCGACTCGCGCAAGTCGGCTTCGATGCGATCGACCAGGGAGAGATCGGGTTGGTTCAGGCAGAGCTTCCGGCGAGCCTGTTCGGCTCGGAATTTCAGGAAATTCATTTGCTGGAACAGATACGATTCCTCGGCTTGAGTCAGCAGGGGAGCCGTGACCATACCGGCGACAAAGGCGAGGCCGGGTTCATTTTTCACGGGGGCTTCGGTCGCATCCAGTGAGGCCGGGCGAAGCGTCATTAGCCTTTCCGCAGGTTTAGTTTGCGAAAACAGCGGGTGGTCGACAAAGTGGATTTCCCGTTCAATCCAGTCGCGGATACGGGCCAGAACTTCCGGTGAACGATTGTTACGGCGAGTCGCCGTCTTCTTAACGGTCGTGACCATCGAATCTGATCTCCTGATGCGATTTGGCGTCGCAGCGAACCGTGCTGCGGCATTGGATCGTTCCACGTCTCAACAATTGTTCAACCGAAGTTCAGTTCGGCGATTAACAGACGGCGGCAACTTTTTTGAAATCTTCGACGTCGCTGTCGTACAAACCCGGTCAAAGCTCGCGGACATTTCGGCATTTTCGAAACGCGTCATTCCCTGTGGGCTGAAAGTCTACGAGACCAAAGCACAGGGGTTCAGCCCTGTGAACGGAAGTAAAACAATATGTGCGACCTGAAAGGTCGCGAGACGCGACCAATCGGAATTGATCGTTTCGATTGAGTTTCTCGCGACCTTTCAGGTCGCATACCCTGAGGTGTCCGTTTCCACAGGGCTGAACCCCTGTGCTTTGGTCTCATGGGCCTTCAGCCCACAAACAGCCGATGATTACGATATCGCCACCCAACTCAGAGACGAAGATCTGGGTAACGATGACTGCCCCCACTTCCCGCGATCTTCAAAAAGGTAATGGCTCTGTTTCGAAAGCCAATTGCGGATTCCCTTTCAGACTTTGCGACGGTAAAGTCTTATTCATCTGGAAATCGGGCTGGTGAATGAAGGGGTGTCGAGATGTCCGGAACCGACGCAGGGATGGAACGGGGGGATGGCGTGTCACGTCGCGATTTTCTTCGCGTCGGGGGATTGAGTGTTGTCGGACTGTCACACTCAACGCTCGCTCGCGCTGCTGCTACATTTGCTCACCGCCGAGCGATTCTGATCGTCATGACCGGCGGCCCCAGCCAGCTTGAGACTTTTGATCCCAAGCCGGACGCTGCCTCGTCAATCCGTGGCCCGTTCAAATCCATTGAAACGGCAATCCCCGGAATTCGATTCAGCGAAACTCTGCCGCTACTCGCTCAGCGAGCCAATCGCCTGGCAGTCATTCGTTCCATGAATCACGATGCTGCCCCGATCCACGAAACCGGGCAGCAACTGTTGCAAACAGGCCGCCTGGCGATGGGCGACATCAGGTTCCCCCACTGGGGTTCGATTGTCGCCAGCCAGTCCCCGACTCGTCACGGCGTTCCGTCATCCGTCGTGATCCCTGCCCTGCTCAATGGAACCGGAGTGAATTCCTATCGAGGCCAGGGGGCCGGGTTGCTGGGTACCGAGTGGGAACCGACAATTCAGTCTGCCGATGCAACTTTCGAATCGGACGCGGTCCGACGGATGTATGGCGATTCCGAATTCGGTCGTCTGCTGCTGAAATCACGGCAGTTGATCGAATCGGGGACTCGCTGTGTCACCGTCAACCTGTTTGATTCCCTGTTCCAGCGAACAACCTGGGACTGCCACGGCGATGCTCATTGCGGGCCAGCAACACTGCAAGATTACCAGGACCGTCTCTGCCCGGAATTTGACCGGGCACTCTCTGGCCTGCTGGATGATCTGACGCAACGAGGCTTGATCGACGACACTCTGATCGTAGCGACGGGCGAGTTCGGCCGGACCCCACAAATCAACGATCGGATGGGACGAGATCACTGGACCGAATGCTGGTCGGCATTGGTCGCAGGTGGAAAAATCAACGGCGGTCAAGTTATCGGCGCCAGTGATCGCACCGCTTCACAGCCGATTGACCGACCAGTCGCCCCCGGTGAGTTGACCGCGACGCTGCTCGAATGGTGTGGAGGCGATATCGGACAACTCGCATTCACGTTGAACCAGGCGGAACAACCACTTGTTCCGTTCGACAAGCTCGCTGAACTGTGGAGCTAGTTGACCTGTGGTCGTACGGAGTCCCGGTAATGAGGTCGCACGTACTCACGATTATCGTACTGACGATCGCATATGCGGTGACGGGGTGCGAGCGGAGTTCCAGCCAGGTACCGGTTCAGGTTGATCAGTCGCAATTGAATGAGATCATCGACGGTGTTCCTGCGTTTCAATGCAAAGGTTATGATTACCTGCTGATGCACGCCGCCCGAGTCAATGAAACGGCTCTCCGTCGGGCAGGAGTTGTCATTCCGTTCGACAAACTCACCCGCAGCCCCGCGAGCTTTCGTGGCCAGCCAATCACAATTCAAGGACTCCTGTGGCGTCTCTACGAACTTCCCGCCAACGGTCCGGGTGACTTCAAGCATTTGTATGAGGCATGGATCGTTTCTGACGAAGAGGAATTCTATCGAGTTGTCTGCTTGCAACTTCCTGCCAATCTGCAGCCTGGTGACAAACTGCGAAATGTCCAAGTGACCGGATTTTTTTGGGGAATCGAGTGCCACGAGACCTACTACGACGTGCCTGGTGAGATGGAGTCGATTTTTGCTCCGACACTGCTGTCGCGATCCGTCGTCGTAACGGGTGAAGCCACGCTCCCGCCCAACATTCGACCTCACTTGACCCTTCCCTTGCTTCAAATACCTAAAAAAGAGGTTGACGTCATTATTCCGGATATCAAAGTCGGGCTGCAATCTGACAAGTCTGGTGAACTGATTCAATTGACTCTCGGAGCTTATCAACTCGGCAACGACGACGTCGCATTTGAGAGACTGAATGCTGGGATTGCGAAGATCATTGGACGCCCAGGAAACCCTCTGGCCAAGGACATCTGGGTAACGATTAATGCGGACTTCGAGTGCAATCAGAAATTCGTTGCAAAAGCCGTGGCCAGTTGTGCTGGCGGAGTGGATCCAGAAACAAAAGAACAGATTCCGTACATCAAAAACATCAGGTTTTGGGTCCCTCGGGACCCCAAGGAATAACGCAAGTCTTCAATCCTGGTCTCTTTTCCTTTGGGACCGTCAGTCGCTTGCAGAAGAGGCATCAAATGATTGAACGACACGATCTCCCACGCGAATCACGGTCCCGGCAGTGATCGGGCGAGTATTGACAGTCAGTCGATAGAAATGATCAAACCTGTCGCGTGCAGCCCACTCAGGAAGTTGTTCACCACGGTGCCGTGAGAATTCTTTGGCGAATTCAGGCCAGACGATTCCGGTTGCGGGATCGCGCGTCGGGACCGCACAGCGTTGGCAAGGATTCGTACCTGCCAGATGGACGTTCCCGATTTTGAATGGCCGTGCAAGATCGCCAGCGCCGTACAAACGATCTTCCCAGAATGGACAAACTCCATGGACCTCCAGATTGGCTCGAAACCGTAACCGAACGCTCTCCAGCGACATCCCTGGAAACCACGTTGCGACGGTCTGGTACGTTGCCAGACTGACTACGGTTGGCCCTGAAGCTTCAGTGTCATCCGGGAATCCTCCCTGATCGTCTTCAACAAGTTGCACACTTGTCGCGAGTCTCTCGCTGAACCATGCTTCGATCAGTGATCGCTCCTTGTCGACATCCCAGCGGTTTTCAACGGAATCGTCGGAATCCCGCGTCGACAGCGTGCGAGTGAATGGGTCCAGCAACACTCGCCACGAATGGATTGTGGCGAATCGCTTGGCGTTGATGAGTTTCCCTGCACTATCAATCAGCGCGAACTGACGGTCATGCTGCAATGCACCACTTGGCAGCACCAGCGACTGATCTACCAGCATTGGATCGAATGACTTGAGAGGATAAATGGTGATTCGCCCCAGAACCGGAACTTCAATCCTTGTCGCCTCGTTCGGCTGATAACCAATGTGTTGCAGGTACCAGGCAAATAACGCTCGAAAACAAGGCGTGAACAGTTCTGGATTGCGAGAAACTCGTTGCCGGATGACATCAAGTGGCAGGTATTCACCTGATTCAATTTCACCCGGGTCAAACGTGGGTGTGTCGTCTGTTGTTGTTCGAAACAGGCCGCTGTGTTCGTAGGAGGTGTCCGCACCATTAGCGGGAAGGACCGTGAGGAATTCGATGGGAGATCGCAGTCCCAGTTCTTCCTCCAATTCGCGAATGGCCGCAACTTCGTAGCCCTCCCCCGCCGCCAGATGTCCTGACGCCGAGGATGTGAACATCAGCGGGCATTCATCCTTGGTTGCCGATCGGCGATGAACCAGCAATTCACCTCGCGAGTTAAACACGAAAATGTGCGAGGCGCGATGCAGCCACTTGCTGGCGTGAACTTGCGAACGCGGTGCCTGTCGCAACACTCGGTCTGCCTGATCAACGACGTCAAACAGTTCTTCCGTCGAATCGAGGATATTCGACACGGTGGAATGCTCCTATTTCTACAATGACGATCGCGCTGACGAGTTAGCAACCGGGGACGTTACTCTTTCTTGCCGTGTGCCGCGGGACCTGCCGTGTTTTTGAGGGTCGCGAGGAATTCGACCAGATCACGAATTTCTGACTTGGTCAATTTCTTGACGAGATCCTCAGGCATCCCCGACTTGCCGACCGCTCGATCTTCGATTTTCGATTTATCAACGACCACAATACTCCCGTCAGGCTTCTGAAGACTCAGACGTGTCCCTTCGTCCGACTTGATGATCCCTGCATGGATCAAGCCACTGTCCATTTCGAGGATGACCGTTTCAAATCCTTTGGCGATCTGCTTATTCGGATCAACGACCGACTCCAGCAGGTATTCGCGAGACTTATCCAGGCCGATTCGAGACAGGTCAGGTCCGACATCGCCTCCGTTTCCATCGATCTTGTGGCATCGCCGGCATGAAACTTCAGCCTTTCCGAAGAAGATCTCAGAGCCGCGAGCGGCATTACCGCCGGACAGAGTTTCCCGGAACTGGCCCAGATGATCATCAGACTTGCGCTGCAAATCGAATTCAGTAACACGCGCCAGTAATTCCTTCGTTTTTCGTGCCTGAGCGGCGTTCAGCAGGTCCAGTTGAATGCCATCTGGAACTTTGCGCTGGACCAGTCGTTCCAGCCATGACGCAAGAATCTCATCGGCATCAGGTCGTTTCAAACCGGCGAGAATACTGATAGCCGATTGCTGTTCAGCAACGGGATCGGCATCCAAAGTCTCCCCCAGAAGTTTTACGGCCCGATCAGGATCAATGCCGGCCAGCAGGCGGCGAGCTTCCAGGCGGACAGTTGAGTTCGTGTCTGTCAAAGTCGATTCCACGATCGTCTTCAAGTGCGGGCTCTTCAAAGTCTCCAGCGCATTCAAGGCGGCAACGCGTTCTGATCCAGCGGTCGCAGAATCTTTCGCGATATCGAGCAGGAACGGTTCAACATCCTTGATCCCATATTGCCCCGCCAGCTTCGCCGCAGCTTCACGAACTTTGCGACTCCCCGCAAACAGTGCACCGAGTTGGGGGCGGACAATCGCTGCGACATCGGTATTTCGAGGTGAGATCGGACGATAGTCATTGATGACTCGATCCAGAGGTCCTGGTGCATTCCATTCGAGCAACTCCTGAATGGCTTCCAGTCGCAGGGATTCGTCGACACGACTGCTGGCCGCAATCGTTGCCACGGCGTGTGCATTCTCGGCCATTCCTGCGCGGAAATTGGCACTTAATGCCCGTCGGAGCAGCGGGTCTGATAGTCCCGGTTGATTGATTAACTTTGCCAGGGCCGGCATTGCATCCGGAATCGGAACATCATGAATGGCTCGAGCCGCTTCCAGCACGACCAGAGGTTCTGCGTCATTTAGAAACTCAGCAACGCCGGGGTTTTCGAGGCGGCGCAGAGCAACGACGGCCGCGAGTCGTTCATGGGGCGAGGCTCGCTTTCGGGCCGCCACCAAGGCGTCAACAGTAGCGCCACCTGCCAGTCCCATAATCGCCGCGTGGCGCAACGTCGGATCGGTTTCTGCTGTTTCCGCCAGCACTTCGAACAATGGTTCGACCGCTGTTTTGGCTTTGATCTTTCCGGCAGCGATTGCTGCGAGCGAACGGACTCTGGGTTCTGCGTCCTTGCAGAGTTTAACGAGTGCAGGTTCGCTCGCCGAAAACTTTGCGTCACCACAGATGCGAGCCAATTGGGCTCGCACTTCCGTTTGAGGATCACTGGCCAGACTCATGACCGCGGTGAGCACGTCAGGCTTCTGCCGGGCCAGTTGTCCCAATCCCCACAGTCCATGAACTCGGGCATGCAGTAATTCGGAACTCAACGCGACTTGTTTCAATTCCTCGACAGCATTCTTTTCGCTCAACGCCAATTGGGCTCTCAGCCGAATCCGGTAATCTGCGTGAGAAAGCAGTTTGACCAGTTCACTGGCAGGACGCTGCAGGAACCCTTCCTTCATCAAGCGTGTGACCTCAGCGACTTGCGGACTGGCTGACTTGGTGGGATCTCGAAAGCGATAGATGCGGCCTTTCCCAGCCCCGTCCCAGCCATCAACCCAGTCGGAAACGTACACGCCGCCGTCGTATCCGAACTCAACGTCTGTCGCCAAAATGGACCAGACGAACTGTTGCGAGTCCACCAGTTCAAACGACGCCCCCTTGGGCTTCATCGCAAACGTACGAATTCCGCTGTTGGCAGCCGAGCCACGGAAGTCGGCGAGGAAGAAATGCCCCTGATACTTATCATCCAGGCCAGTTCCGGGATAAAACGCAAGACCTGATGGGCCATCAGCAATATTGATGATCGGCGGAACGATGTAAGCCGCCTGACCGGGGTGAGCCGGGTGCCACAGCTTTTCACGATTCCAGGGACCGCGATCAGGAAGGTACTGGTAGTACATGCGCCAGCCGGTGTCTGAACCTTCGATAATGTAGGTCCACCGGGCACGATCGCCGGAATCCGAGTTATTGTCGCCTGTGAACAGGTTACCGAAGTCATCGAAGGCGAGTTCCTGCGGGTTTCGTAAACCGGTTGCAAAAACTTCCAGTTGCGAGCCATCCAGATTGCAGCGGAAGACAGCCCCTTGATCGGGTTTGGCCAATCGCCCGGTCGGAGTCTGAACGTTGTAGCCGCGGTCACCAATGCTGAAGTAAATCCGACCGTCGGGACCAAGAATCAGGCCGTGCATATCATGACCGCGAAAGGCAACTCGCACGCCATATCCATCGTGAAGTGCCACTTGCTTGTCAGATTTTCCGTCTCCATCGGTGTCAGACAACTGCCATAGCTTGGGAATGCAGGTGTAATAAACTTTGTCGCCGATTGGCAGGACGCCAGCGCCCGTTCCGTCTTCAATCGCATTGAATCCATCGGCAAAAACCGTCGCTCGATCGGCGTGACCATCACCGTCCTGATCTTCGAGCAGGCGGATGCGGTCATGCTCAATGCCATATTTCTGAACACCGTCCTTCAAATGCTTTTTGAAAAAGGCGATTCGGTCTTCGACAGTTTGAGCGGCGAGGTCATCGAGTAACCAATGCCCGTGTCCGCGATTGTCTTCGACACCCTTCTGCTGACGAAACGTCTCAGCAACATAGATCCGGCCGCGTTCGTCGATTGCAAACGCAACGGGATTTGCCAGCATCGGTTCTGCGGCAAACAAATCACAGTTGATTCCGGCCGGAATCCGAAATCGTCCAATCGCCCGTTCACCTTCATCAGATTTCGGAGCAATCCGGGGTTCATAGGGAGCCTGTGCCATCACGAAGCAAGGAGTTGCTAGAATCACAATCAGCAGCGAGAACACTCGTCGCGTAGTCATCAAATCGATCACAAAAACACCTCGACATCAAAAAGGCGAAACCATCGTATTGCGAAGCGAGAACGGTATGCGATTATAGGCAACTGCCCTCCAGAATGCGCCGCTTGCACGGCACACAGCTGGGGCCATTGCCGTTTTGAAGACAGCCGTGAAGATCAGGGAGACTTACGGCACTTCGCGACAGGGAAAGTCGCAACATCGAATCTGCATCGTCCGAACTCTGACGAGTTCGGCTACGCACGAAGTTTGGCGACAATCACGGTCAATGCGTAGCCGAAGTCGTAAGACTTCGGTTTTGCCTGATTCTTCCAGACACCGAACTCTCACGAGTTCGGCTACGAGCAAAGTTTGGCGACAATCGCGGTCGATGTGTAGCCGAAGTCGTAAGACTTCGATTTTGCCTGATTCCTCCAGACACCGAACTCTCACGAGTTTGGCGCCTGGGGCGCACCGTACTCACGGATGCAATCTGCATCGCTTGCGAGTAGCTTTGTTCTGGCAAAGGAAATGCTTTCGCGGCGAAACCTCTTGCCGTGAAGCACGACATCTTGGAACCATTCAGCGATGGCAACGATTCTTTTCCTTCACGGTTGGCACTCGGTTCCCGGAGGAGTGAAGCCGACGTATCTCAAAATGCATGGTCATACGGTCGTCAATCCAGCTCTTGACGATGACGACTTCGACCTGGCCATCGCGACGGCGCAGGCTGCATTTGATCAGCATCAACCGCAACTCGTCGTGGGAAGTTCGCGTGGTGGGGCCGTCGCGATGAACATGAACACGGGACACGCACGCCTCGTTCTGCTCTGTCCATCGTGGAAGAAGCGAGGATCAACGACCACCGTCAAAGCTGGTACCGTGATTCTTCACAGTCGTGGTGATGACGTTGTTCCGTTCGAAAACAGCGAGGAACTCGTCAGAAACAGCAAGTTGCCTCAAGCGGCATTGATCGAGGTGGGGGCGGATCATCGATTGGCCGACGAAGAATCGTTGAGTGTGCTGCTTTGGGTCTGCAAGATGCAGTTGTCGGCTGATTCTGAATCGTGGTTTGGCGATGATTCGTTGCTTGCCGATCAGAGAGATGGTTTGCCGAGTTCTGATGAATCGACGACGATCGACGGAAGTTACGTCTGCGATGCGTGCGGAGAAGAGATCGTGATTCCACTGGATCTGGCAGAAGGTGGCGTTCAGACGTATGTGGAAGACTGCCCCGTCTGCTGTCGCGCCAATACGATTCACGTCGAAGTCGACGTCGATGGTCGACCGACCATTCGGGCGACACCCGAACAGGACTATGAGTGATTACGGTCAATTGTCTGCATGAAGCTCTTTAAGTTGATCGGTTTTGACGGCTGGTGTTGAGTACTTGTGGCAAGTACCTTTCGTGGCACTTTCTGTCCCTGCATTTTCTGTGCAGTGATTTTCCAACCTGCATCCAGTACGGTTACAATTCTTCAAACGACCTTTCCCCCGGTTTTATTCGGTTTCCGCACTGGAGATTTTGACCAATGGATTATCTGAGTGTTCGACGATTTTCGCGGACCGCATTCGCAGTTTGCCTGTCAGCGGGATTAACGACAGCCTCGATGGGGGCATCTCTGGACGAGAATATCAACGCCATTCGAGCCGTCGGCTCCGAAGGAAAAGGGCACTCAGCCGCCATTGCCGCTGTGAAAGAGTTGTCGCAGGGAAATGGCGAATCATTGCTGCCAATCCTGAATGCGTTTGACGACGCGAGTCCTCTTGCGGTCAATTGGCTGCGAGGAGCTTTTGATTCCGTTGCCGACAAGGCACTCGCCGCGGGAAAACTTCCCGCAGACAAGCTGGAGGCATTTGTCAAAGAGACCTCTCGTAATGCTCAGGCGCGGCGACTGGCCTATGAATGGTTAATCAAAGTCGATGCTGCGGCCAGTGATCGTCTGATTCCTGGCATGTTGCGTGACGCCAGCCCCGAATTCCGGCGTGATGCCGTTCAACGGCTGATCAAGTCAGCCACCGCAGCCCAGGAAGCCAAGAATAATGACGCGGCTCAGAAGCTCTTCAATGAGGCGTTGGCTGGTGCCGTCGATGACGATCAGGTGAAAGCGATCGTCGGGCCACTGAAAGAAATGGGACAGCAGGTCAACCTGCAGAAGCACTTCGGTTTTCTGACCGAATGGCAACTGGCAGGCCCCTTCGACAATACCGAAAAGAAGGGGTTCGATATCGCTTATCCTCCCGAAAAGGGCGTAGATCTCGCCGCCACGTATGCAGGGAAGATGGGGGATGTTACCTGGAATAAATTTGCCACCGAAGACGATTACGGAGTTTTCAACATCGCGAAACAGACATCACCGTACAAAGGTGCTGTGATGTACGCCTACACGACATTCCAGGCGGATAAGCCAATGGCCGTCGAAATCCGACTTGGGACCCCGAATGCATGGAAACTCTGGGTGAACGGCGAGTTGGCCTTCGGACGTGACGAATACCACCGTGGAACTCAACTGGACCAATACCGAGTTAAAGCCAAGCTGAAACCCGGCAACAACACAATTCTTCTGAAAGTCTGTCAGAACGAACAGACCGAGGAATGGGCTCAGGATTATAAGTACCAACTGCGAGTTTGTGATTCGACGGGAGCTGCAATCCTGTCGAAACCAGCGACAACTGCGAGCCGTTCTGACAAGTAGCCAGGTGACTCGCAACGACACTTCGTTCCCATCCTTCAATTCTGAAGAATTTCGAAATCATCCTCCATTGGAATCAATACAATGCGACTGTTTCTGTTGATCAGCATGATCATGGCATTTTCGACGACGTTGCCTGCAGCGGACTGGAGACAGTTCCGCGGCAACGACAGTTCCGGGGTTTCCACTGAGAAAGATCTGCCAACCAAGTGGTCGGCAACGGAAAACATCGGCTGGAAAGCTGCTCTGCCCGGTCGAGGCCTCAGTTCTCCGATCGTTGTCGGGGACCGGGTCTTCGTCACCTGCTCAAGCGGGTTCCGACATGACCGGTTGCATGTTCTATGTCTGAATCCGAGCGACGGAAAGATCCGCTGGGAGCGTCAGTTCACGGCCACGGGGCGGACGATGACGTTCCCCAAGATCTGCAACGCGACTCCATCGCCAGCCAGCGATGGCAAACGGATTTATGCTCTGTTTTCCAGCAATGATCTGGTCTGTCTGGACTTGGACGGAAACCTTCAATGGTTCCGCGGGTTGACCTTCGATCACCCTAACGTCAGCAACAGCCTTGGAATGGCCTCATCTCCTGTTGTCGTCGGTGACACTCTGGTAGCCCAGGTCGAAAATGACAGCCAGTCTTTGGCGACAGGGATTGATGTCGCTACGGGCCTGTCGCGCTGGACGATTGAGCGGCCTAAGCGAGCAAACTGGACATCGGCGGTCACTCTTACGAAGGCGGCCGGCGCCGAAGAAGACCTTGTCCTGCTGCAGTCATCCGAAGGGATTGCTGCCGTCCAACCACTGACAGGAAAAGCATCCTGGACCTATGCCGACGGCGCGTCGACAATCCCGTCGTCAGTGATTTCTGATGGGATTGTGTATATTCCTTCGCACGGGATCACTGCACTGCGCCCACCGCGTGGAAGTGCCCATCCCGAAGTTGTCTGGCGCCAAAGCAAGCTTGGACCGGCAACCCCCAGCCCGATCGCGTATGACGGACGCCTTTACTCCGTCAACGGGACAGGAGTCCTCATCAGCGCCGATATCAAGACAGGCGAAGAAAAGTGGAAACTTCGCCTGACAGGTCCATTCAGTGGAACTCCCGTTGCCGCTGGTGGATTGCTTTATTTCTTCAACGAAAAGGGCGTCGGACAGGTCGTCAAGCCGGGGGATGAGAGTGGTGAACTGGTCTCGTCCAATGACCTTGGCGAGATGTTCATGTGTACTCCTGCGATTGCCAACGGAGCCATCTACATCCGCAGTGACAGTACGCTCTGGAAAATCTCGAACAAGTAGCTGCTGAACGACAGGAATCCACGGGCACGGGCGAACCACCCGTGCCATGTTTTCGGACGTCGACGAACCTCGTCAGGCGTCCGTCCCTGTTTCACCACTGAACCGGTAACCGATGCCTCGGACGGTTTCGATCACCGATTCTGCATGGCCCAACTTCTGGCGCAGCGACCGGACATGCACATCGATCGTGCGTTCCAACGCATTGGCGTCTTCGCCGCGGCAGCGGTCCATCAGTTCATTCCGACTGAACGGGCGTCCTGGCGCACGAGCCAATGTCCACAGCAACCGGAATTCGGTCGGGGTCAGATCCAGTTCTTTCCCGGCGAGCTTTGCGGAATGGTGAACTCGATCGATTTCGATTTCACCCGCAACAACAACATCCTTCGCCTGTTCTGATGCCGGTGTCCTGCGAAGCAACGCCTTGATGCGATGAATCAATGGCTTGATCTTGAACGGCTTCGTGACATAGTCGTCCGCCCCCATGTTAAAGCCAACGATTTCATCAACTTCTTCACTGCGGGCTGTCACCATCAGGATTCGCGTCGCCTGGGTCCGTGGATCACTGCGGATCTGTCGACAGACTTCCAGTCCGTCGATGACCGGCAACATCAGATCAAGAATCACGAGGTCAGGCTGCTGGCTTTGAACGCGTCGCAAACCATCCTGACCATCAGAGGCAACGATGACCTCAAACCCTTCTTTTACGAGATTGTACGAGAGTACTTCCTGAAGTGATCTTTCATCTTCGATGATCAGCAGTTTCGGCTTCGTCATAAAGTCGACTCGATTAGGAAAAACAAACTGTCAATGGGAGCTTGCGGAACCAACAGGCTGTGAACCCGCAGGCAGTTCACCTCGATTCCGATGGCGGACAATTTCCCCCTGAACGAGATAAACCACGTCTTCTGCAATGTTGGTTGCATGGTCCGCAATCCGCTCGATTTGTCGCGATGCTGAGAACATATGGATCGCAGGTTCGACCAGATCAGGTCGGCGCTTCATCAATTCTGTCAGTTCATTGATGATTTCGCGGTTCAGGTTGTCGATCGTTTCATCCTGCAGGCAGACTTCGCGTGCCATGCGCATATCCAGATGGACATAGGCGTCGATGCTGCGATGCAACATATCCAGTGCCTGGCGTGACATGTCCTTCATGTCGTCTGGAACTGAAATTTCCGGGCAGCGAACGATGCCGCAGGCACGTTCGGCAATGCTGACTCCCAGGTCGGCAACCCGTTCCAGTTCCGCACCGATCTTGAGGACCGTAGTAATGCGGCGTAGATCGATCGCCACAGGCTGGTGCAACGCCAGCAATTTCAGGCATTCTTCTTCGATCTCAACATCCATCCGGTCGATTTCATCATCCTTTCGGATGATTTCCATCGCTCGGTCGTAATCGGGTTTGTGCAATGCTTCGACTGCAGCGTGAATCATTTCTTCCACGCGACCGCACATGGTCAGCACGGTCCTGTGTAAGTGGTCCAGATCCCGAATCAGATGAATTGACATTTCCAGTTCCTTGCAGACTTCGCTTGGCCGCGAACAGGGGGCTCAAACAGCAGACAGCGATTGGACAATCGACGTCAGCCAAACCGCCCTGTGATGTAGTCTTCGGTTTCTTTCTGCGACGGGTTCGTAAACAATTGTTTCGTCTGACCAACTTCCACCATTCGTCCCTGGCAGAAGAATGCTGTCACTTCGCTGATACGAGCGGCCTGCTGCATGTTGTGAGTGACGATGACGATTGTGTAGTTCTGCTTGAGTTCGAAAATCAGGTCTTCGATACGCGACGTTGAGGCCGGGTCGAGCGCCGACGCCGGTTCGTCCATCAGCAGGATTTCGGGACTGGTAGCCAGCGCACGAGCGATACAAAGTCGCTGCTGCTGACCGCCTGACAATGCCATTGCGGAATCTCGCATTCGATCTTTGACTTCATTCCATAAGGCAGCCTGCTGCAACGATCGTTCGACAATCTCGGTCAGTTCAGCCCGGTTGGTCAATCCGGCGATCCGTGGTCCGAAGGCAACATTGTCAAAGATGGACTTGGGAAACGGCGTCGACTTCTGGAACACCATCCCAACCCGTTTTCGCAGTGAGACGACGTCGACATCGCGGGCATAGATATCTTCACCATCCAGTTTGACAGATCCTGTGACGCGAGTCCCTTCGATAATGTCGTTCATGCGATTGAGCGACCGCAGATACGTACTTTTGCCGCAGCCTGACGGCCCGATCAGCGCCGTGACAGCGCATTCGTTGATCTTTAATGAAATGTCACGCAGCGCCTGATGCGTCCCGTAATAGAAACCCATATTCTCGGTTTCGATTTTGGCAGGGCGTGACACCCCCTCCACATCGGGTGATGCTCCCGATGCCGTGCCACCCGGTGGCTGCTCGACAAACTGAGTGAACGCTTTTACAAGTGCCATGGGATTATGTCGATCGAGGTTTCGGATGTTCTTGATATGAAGAGTTGTGGACAGTTTCACAGCCGCGACGTTATGCGGCTACCATCGAATCGATTTCTGGAACCGCTGTCGAATAAAAATTGCTGCACCGTTCATCATCAGCAAGACTGCCAGCAGAACGACAATCCCTGCCGAAGCAACGTGTTCAAACACAGGTTTTGTTTCATTAATCCAGCCATAGATCTGCAGCGGTATCGTGGTGAACTGGTCAAACGGGGCCTGCAGGATTTTACTCGGATGTTGTAACGCATCGCCAACACCTTCGATGCTTCCGGGTGCATAGCTCAATTGTGCCGGTGCACCAAGGACCGCCAGCGGTGCTGTTTCACCGATGACACGTGACAATGACAGGATCACGCCGGTCAGGATGCCCGGTAGTGCTGCGGGTAATACCTGATGACGAATCGTTTGCCACTTCGTCGCCCCCAGCGCAAGCGATGCATGCCTGATCGAGGCTGGGACAGCTCGAAGTGCTTCTTGCGAAGCGATGATGACGACGGGGAGTGAAAGCAGGGCCAATGTACAGGCTCCCGACAGCACGACACGCCCCAGGGGCAAGTGGAAGGTAAACGACGCAAAGCCCAGGGAACATTCAAATTCCTCAGGCCGATCCATCATCCCGAACATTCGCACGAAAACAGTGAATCCAAGAATTCCGTAGACGATCGACGGAACGCCCGCCAGATTCGAGATGTTCAACTGAATAAACTTCGTCAGGCGAGTCGGCTTCGCGTACTCTTCCAGATAAACGGCTGCTCCCACCCCCAACGGCACCGACATGATGGCGGTCAGGCCGACGAGCCACAGGCTACCCATCAGACCTGCCATAATTCCTGCTTCGCGCGCTTCGTAGGAATTGCTCCGTGTCAGGAAGCCCCAGTCCAGCCAGCCAATGGCCTGTCGACCGATCGAAATCAGCAGTAATCCAAGAATTCCCAGCGCCATAAAGGTTGCCAGGCGACAGGCCCATTCAAAGAACTGGCCGATTCGATGACGCCAGACCAGGCGTCGTTCATAGACGTGTCCATGAAGACTCATTGGTAGGCCTCACGGAATCTTTCCAGGATCATTTGCGAAACCAGATTCATCGCCAGCGTCATGACGAAAAGCACCAGGGCGACTGCATAAAGACTTTTTTCCAATGTCGAGCCCGCAACCACTTCGCCCTGCATCACATTGACGATGAACGCGGTCATCGTCTGAGTTGCTTCGAGCGGGTTCAGCGAAAGATTTGCCATGTTCCCGGCACAGATCGCCACGGCCATTGTTTCGCCGATGCTGCGTGACAAAGCCAGCAGAAACGATGCGATGACACCAGACAGAGCAGAAGGAACAACGATTCGAGCACTGACGTCAAACTTGGTAGCCCCCAGCGCATAACCTGATTCACGCAAGGAATTGGGAACCGCGCGAAGGACGTCTTCCGAAAGTGAGGCGACCATGGGGATGATCATGATCCCGACGACGATTCCGCCACACAGTGCGTTGTATCCCTGGGCTCCCAGGCCGCCGAACACTGGCATGATCATATACGGTGTCAGAAACCGCAGACCAAAATAACCATAGACGACCGTGGGAACGCCCGCCAGCATTTCCAGCATTGGCTTGCAGATCGATCGAGCTTTCGGGCTGGCATATTCGCTGAGGTAAACGGCGATCATCAGGCCAGTCGGCAAACCGATCAAACCTGAAATCCCTGTGATCAACAACGTACCGCAAACAAGAGGTGCGACGCCGTAATGAGCCTGCTCAGCGCTGAAATTTGGAGTCCATTCTGTACCGAAGAAGAACTCGGAAAGGCTGACATCCTGAAAGAAGCTGGTGTGTGGTGGGATCCCAATCAACGTTTCTGTGACCAGCACAAAAATGATTGCCAGCGTCGTCAGGACGGAAAGGAGCGCACAGCCAAACAACAGGCAACGAATCACCTCTTCCCGCAGGCGCAGCCACGAGAATGTTCGTTGCAGTGATGGTTTTTCGCGTCGCGATCCGGCGCTGGACACTGGGCAATCACCCTAATTCGAGTCAAACGGGAATGAATTCCGCTGAATAGCGTTACTTGACGGCCTTCAGTGCTTCTTCAAGGCGTTCAACCATGGCTTTTCGTTTCTCGTCTGGAATCCGAACGAAACCACGTTTTGCAACCAGCGGCTGAGACTCTTCCGAGACGGTATATTTGAGAAACTCCACGATTTCCCGTCGCTTCAGTGTATCCTTATTCACATAAACAAACAGCGGCCGGGCCAGCGGTTTGTACTCGCCGCTCAAGATTGTTTCGACCGTCGGCTCGACGGCCGGTGCCGCTTCACCTTCGATCGTTGGCGAAACCTTGATCACCTTCACTTTTTCTTTGTTTTCGACGCAGTAGCCGTAGGGGATGTATCCCAAGCTGAACTTGCTGCCGCCGACTCCCTGGATCAGCACATTGTCGTCTGAAGCCGCGTTGTACTTCGGTCGACTGGCTCCCTTCTTGCCGACGATCACTTCGGTGAAGTATTCAAATGTCCCTGAATCAGTGTCGGCACCAAACAGCTCGATCGTCTGATCAGGCCACTGTGGATTCAGGTCACTCCACTTATTGACAGTACTGTCTGGCGCCCACAGCTTGCGGAGTTGACCGACAGTCAATTCGGTACACCAGTCATTGCTGGGGTGCACGGCAATCGAAAGTCCATCGATGGCGACTTCCAATTCCAGCCACTCAATCCCTTTTTCTTTGAGTTCAGCCTTTTCCTTGTCGGCAATCGGACGCGAAGCATTCCAGAGATCGCACTGACGCAGGGCAAACTTCTTGTAACCCCCGCCGGTGCCTGATCGCCCCACACTCACTTTGTTTTTCGAGATTTTTTCGAACTCGTTGGCGGTGGCTTGGGAAATCAGAAAGACCGTACTCGATCCTTCAATATTGATTGTCGCAGCTCTTACGGCAGGCTTTTCTGAGTCACCCGAGGTCTGCTTGATGTCGTCTTTTTTCGAAACGCAACCGATCAGCATCAAAGTGCAAAGCGACATCGAAAAAACAATTCCACGACTCATGATGCGATTTGTCATTCGTATCCTCACAAAAAAATCTCCGACCCCGTGGTTGTCCCGAATGCTTCCTAAGGTCTCCCACGTGGCTCCCGTGACCGACAAATTAACTGAATGTCAGAATTTGATTTGCGAAGCTTAGACAGCATCGCGCAAGTTTGCGACGAACGAATTGTTAAGAATCGGTGAAGATGAATGTCTCCAGCAGATTCGCCATTTTACGAGGTACAGGCTTGATCCCGTTCAGTTTACGGTCGACTTCGCTGCCTGCAACTGAACGGTGAAAGTACTTCCATGGCCAAGTCTGCTGGAGACTTTCACTTCACCATCGAACACCTGGCACAAGTGCTTGACGATGGACAGCCCCAAACCCGTCCCTCCGACTTCACGCGAGCGAGCTCGATCGACGCGGAAGAATCGCTCGAAAATCCTTGTCTGATATTCCTTTGCGATTCCAACACCTGTATCGCGAATTTCCAGAAATACCCGTTCAGACTCACGCCACCACCTAACAGTGACCGTACCGCCGACAGGCGTGTAATTGATCGCATTGTCAACCAGATTGTCGACAATCGTTCGGAGACCGCTGGCATCTGCCATTCCCCAGACGGGCTCGCTCGGGGATTCGATCTTCAAATTGAGATCCTTGGATTTGGCGACGTTGATGTGTTCGACAGAACTCGCCTGCACGATGGCACTCACATCAACGGGGCCAATTTCAAATCCATGCTCTTCGGCCTCGACCCGAGCCAGTTCCAGCAGATCGAAGATTAGAGTGTTCAGGCGAGTTGCCTGTTCTTCGATGCGAGTTACGAAGGTTCGGTTGAATGCCGGATCCTCTAGTGCCCCGTCGAGCAAGGTCTCGGCATAGGCAGAGATCGATGCCAGCGGTGTCTTCAATTCATGTGAAACATTCGAAACGAATTCGCGTCGCAGGTTTTCAAGCCGTCGCAGATCCGTCACGTCATGCAGGACGATCACCGCCCCGGGGCAGGGGGTTCCCGGAAGGCGTGAAACAACGGCAGCGACAGTCGATTGCGTCCGCGGGACTTCAAATTCCAGCCGATGTTGATCCGTTCCGTCGATCGATTCCTTGACCAGTTCCTGCAGCCTCGGAAGTCGTACTGATTCCCACAGCGGATAGCCCGCAACTCTGTCGGACTTCAGATCCAGCAGCCGGATCGCAGCGGCGTTCGCCAGCAGGATCCTTTCATCCCGGTCGACGGCAACGACACCTTCGACCATGGCTTCCAGCACGATGGCCAATCGGTCATGACTCTGTTTCAGTTCGGATTGTTCCGCCTGCAGATCACTGATTCGCGCGGTGACATGTTCACCGACGCTTTGAAACAACTCCGTAATCGGTTCATCGTCTGCTCGATCGTCGATCGCAAGATCCATCGATGGAGCCGCCTGCTGAGCCAATTGGCGGGCGACTCGATTCAGCTCAAGAAGTGGCTCAGTCAGTGGACGCATCACGATTCGGGACGCCACGAGCGAAGCCCCCAGCGTTCCAAGGACCATCAGAGCGGCACGCATCCGCCAGCGGAAAACTTCAGAATCGTCGTTGGTGACGGGCGGCGTTCCGCAGACAAGTCCCCAGCCCAGTACTGTCAGCAGGGCGAAGATCATCAGGGTCAGTGACAATCGCCAGAAGACGCGCGATGACGGCATGAACGATTCCGGCAGTTGAGGTTCTGTGAGTGTCCCCCTATGCTACCCATGTGCCGTCTCTGGTGAAACACAGCAAGTTTTGAATGACAGGAATCAAACCATGAAGAATGTTGCCTTTCTCGCTCTGTCCATGTTCGCCGCCTCCGCCTTCGGCGTTTCCTCTGTCACTGCCGCCGATCCAGTAGATTTGAAGGTCGGGGATGCTGCACCGGTTTTTCATGCCTCGGACGACACCGGCGCTGCCTGGAAATCGACTGACCACGTCGGCAAGAAGATCGTCGTTGTCTACTTCTATCCAGCGGACTTTACTGGCGGATGCACCAAGCAGGCCTGTGGCTTCCGCGATGACATGGCGAAACTCTCCAGCAAGGACGTCGAAGTGGTGGGAGTCAGCGGTGACACCGTCAAGACACATGCCGCCTTCAAGAAAGCTCACAATTTGAATTTTGCGTTGCTGGCTGACGGTGACGGGAAAGTCGCCGAGAAGTTCGGTGTTCCGTGTGCACTCGGAGAGAAGACTGCCAAGGGGACTGTCGACGGCAAGGAAGAAGCATTCGTCCGCACCGCGACCATCAGTCGCTGGACGTTTGTGATCGACAAGAAGGGAAAAATTGCCAGCAAGAATTCGACCGTCAAGGCTGCCGAGGACAGCAAGGCGATTCTCGAGTTGATCGAGACCCTGAAGTGACAAGTGCCTACAACCGTTATGGACGGTAAATCAGGATTTCTCTGACTCAGGACTTTGGCAAGTCTTTGGGTCGTTCGGTGCGAATTCATTCTTCCTTGCGTGGCGCAAGCTACGGTTGCTTGAGCGAGTTCTGTTGCGGAACTCGCTTCTAACCACTTGCGCCCCGCATCTGGCTGCCGATCATTCCCTGGTCGCGGTCAAGGAAGAAGTTCATGAGTACCGTAGCACCCGTGGTCAATCCGCGTGCCACCGAAGACGATTGTGATCCATCCAAGGAAATTCGAGTTCGGCTGCTTTGGAAAGTCGATCAGCTTCAAATGCTGCCTGCACTTGCGATGCAGGCACTCGAACTCGCCAAAGATCCAGACTGCTCTGTGAAGGCCTTCACGTCGCTGATCGAACGCGACATGACTCTCGCCAGCGACATGCTGCGAATGGCAAACAGCATGGTCTATTCGCGTGGCGTTCCCATCCTCAGCTTGCAGCAAGCGGTCGTGCGACTCGGTTTTCGCCAGTGCAAGAACCTGATTCTGGCGTCCAGCGCGAACAGCATGATGACCCAACTCTCGGTCAAGGAAGAGTGGGTTCGTGAAAAACTCTGGAAACATAGCTTTCTGACAGCGTCGATCGCTTCCTTCCTGAATCGAGCCATGAATTTGGGATTCCAGGGGGAAGAATTCTCGGCCGGACTGATCCACGACATCGGCCGAATCCTGCTCGCACTGCTGGAACCGAACCGCTTTACGACGGTTGATCGTCTCGACTTCATGGAAGGAAGTGAGGACGAACAACGGTCGATGCTGAAACGTGAACGAGCGCTGCTGGGAACCGACCACAGTGCACTGGGTGGATGGTTTATTGAATACAGCGGTCTGCCCACTTCGCTGGCAGAAGTGGCACGCTTACATCATGCCGGTGCCACGATTCTCGCAAATCGGCCTCTGGTGGCACTCGTCGCCGCGGCAGACCACATGGCAAATCATCTGCAATGTGGCAGCAGTCTGGATGCCTACGATCCGCTGGAGAACACCGCGATTCAGTATCTCTCTAGCTCGCGAGGCCAGCGGCATCGGTTAATGGAAATCATTCCGACGGTTCTGGAAGACGCTCTGGCGAACACTCAGTCCATGTGATCCATCCAAAACACGCAGCCATCGCTCCGGTTTCTAATCTCCTTGAAGCTCTGTCATCATGACGAATTTTTTAGCACGTGAGAACGAGGACCTGACGCAACGGTCACAGGAACTGTACGACCAGTACTGCAAGCGAGTCCATTGCTGGACCGACCGCCTGTTTGGCTGGCTACTGGTTTCTCAGTGGCTGGTCGCGGTGGCCGTGGCCATCTGGATTTCTCCCTATGCCTGGGAGGGATCAACGTCCAGCCTACATTCAGACATCTGGTCGGCGGTACTTGTCGGTCTGGCGGTCATCAGCCTGCCAGTCTGGCGCGCGATTGTCGCTCCAGGGCAGGTTTCAACCCGTTTGTCGATCGCGGTCGCACAGGCGTTGATGTCGGCACTGTTTATCCACTTGACCGGCGGGCACTTCGAGACGCATTTCCACGAGTTTTGTTCCCTGGCTGTCCTGGCCTTTTATCGAGACTGGCGAGTTCTGGCAGCAGCATCGGCAACGGGTCTGCTCGATCACCTGGTGCGAGGCGCCGTAGTGCCGGAATCGGTCTTCGGTACATCAATGATCAGTTTCTGGCGACCATTTGAACATGCTGGGTGGGCGTTCGTCGAGGACGTGTTTCTTGTGATTGCCGGAAGTCACAGCCTGGCAGAGACTCGCCGACATGCAATGCGCGAAGCCGAACTGGAACTGAATAATGACGCCACCGAAAAGCTGATCGCCGACCGAACCAGTGAATTGAAGACCTCTGTCGCACGGACTCGGTCCATTCTCGACGCAGCACTTGATGCGATCGTCAGTTTCGATTCGTCAGGACGAATCATCGAATTCAACCCGGCTGCCGAATCAACATTTGGATACCCCGCAACAGCAGTGCTCGGCGAACCACTTTCAAAACTCGTCGGTGATCATGACTGCAAGACTTCAGACCAGAATCTGGTGACCTATTTGTCGACAGATCGCACGCGTGCTCTGGGACGACGAATCGAGGCCGAAGCTCTGCATCACGATGGCCACCGGTTTCCTGTCGAAGTCGCCATCGTCGCCATCGGAACGACGAATCTGACGTACACCGCTTTCATTCGCGACATCAGTGACCGCCGCGAAGTGGAAGAAGCACAGTTAAAGGCGAAGCAGCAGGCCGAAGAAGCAAGCCTGGCCAAGAGTCAGTTCCTGGCTTCCATGAGCCACGAACTGCGGACTCCACTGAACGGGGTCATCGGCATGACGGAACTGCTGATGAACACATCTCTTGATGAACGTCAGTTGCAGTTCGTCCGCGCCTGTCAGAGCAGTGGTCGCGCTCTGCTGGACTTGATCAACGACGTGCTCGATGTGTCCAAGATCGAAGCGGGAAAACTGGAACTCGACTGCCACGACTTCGACCTCGAACAACTCATTCGAGACACTACCGATATGGTCTGGTTACGAGCCCACGAAAAAGGGCTGGAACTTCTCTGTGAATTCGATCGGCATGCTCGGCAGATCTATTCCGGGGACAGCACTCGGCTGCGTCAGGTCCTGGTGAATTTGCTGACGAACGCCGAGAAGTTCACGGATTGCGGAGAAATCGTCCTCGGAGTCAATGTTGTTCAGCGTAACGACGCAGAGGCGACACTGAAGTTCTCTGTTCGCGATACGGGAATTGGTATCCCGCCAGATCGAGTGAACCGGCTGTTCCAGCAGTTCTCACAAGTTGACAGTTCGACAACGCGAAAATATGGCGGAACAGGGCTGGGCCTGGCGATCTGCAAACATCTCGTCAATGCGATGGGGGGCACGATTGGTGTCGAAAGTCAGGTCGGCGAGGGAACGACGTTCTGGTTTACATTGCCGTTGACGGTCCGCGAAGACTGTGAACTTCAATCGTCTCAGGATGGCGCACTGCTCGAAGGACGCCGCGTCATGATCGTCGATGACAATGCGACGAATCGCGTCATCATAGAAGAACAGACTCGCAGCTGGGGAATGATTCCGTGTGTCGCCGCGAGCGTTGACGAAGCGGTACGGGTCTATGATCGTGCCAGGTCGGAACAGAAATCCATTGATCTGATCATCAGCGACTTCCATATGCCTGACAAGACAGGTGTAGACCTTGCGCGTCAGCTGGGAACTCAAGGAGCCCTGCCTCCATTCATCCTGCTCGGGTCGACGATCACCGATACGACATTTGTCGAGACGATTCAGTCCATCGGCATTCGACAGCAACAGACGAAGCCAGTTTTGTCAACGCAGCTCTACACTGCGGTCCAAAGCATGTTGCAGTCGCAACGGCCGCCGACGCCAGAGAAGGAAGTGACTCGCGAACAAACATCGTCACCAGCACCATCGAAGCCCAGCTTCAAGGGAGAATTGTTGATTGCCGAAGACAACGCCGTGAATACTCTGTATGTCACGTCGTTGCTCAATCAGGCGGGATATACAACCCAGACCGCCAACAATGGGCTTCAGGCCGTTCTCGCGGTGCGAACACAACATTTCGCACTGGTACTGATGGACTGCCAGATGCCGGAACTCGATGGGTACGAAGCGACCCGTTGCATCCGAAATCTGGAATCAAAAGGGCGATTGTCAGGTCACGTTCCCATCATCGCACTGACTGCCAATGCCATCAAGGGAGATGCAGAACGATGCCTGGAAGCAGGTATGGATGCGTATCTCAGCAAGCCGTTCGACCCGCAACAACTGCTAAGACTCGTCGAAAAGCTGTCTCGCCCGGTCGAAATCGATGGGGACGTTGAAGATTCCATCGATGAAATCTCAGAAGATCCAATTCCAGAACCGGTCGCATCTGAAAATGCCCAGAGTGCTGGCCACCATGCCGATCACAGCCCGACGGAAGAGCATCCGCAGGCCAAGCGGTCGACTCCTGTCGAGGCTGAAGAGCCATCGGGGGACCTCAATCCGCCGATAGACACTCGCGCTCTGCTGAATCGCTGCATGGGAAGCGTTGAATTCATGGAATCTCTGCTGAGTGAACTGGAATCGACGGGATTGCATCACGTCAGTGAAATCGAGCGTAATTTCGGCCTGAAGGAACCCACCGAAACTGCCAATGCGGCACACGCGTTAAAGGGGGCTGCAGGAATCCTGAGTG
The DNA here is from genome assembly GCA_963977965.1 of uncultured Schlesneria sp. Classification (GTDB taxonomy): domain Bacteria; phylum Planctomycetota; class Planctomycetia; order Planctomycetales; family Planctomycetaceae; genus Schlesneria. The sequence continues at coordinate 6,277 of CAXBSB010000033.1, read as the reverse complement.
CCGAGGCGGTGCGTCAACTGGCCTCCGATATCGAACAGTGTGGTCGGTCCGGGTCACTCGACGGGATCGAAGCGGCGATCGCTGATCTTCGACTCGAAATGGACCGCTGCCTGAAATACATTCCGATCGTCAAACAATCGGCACTCGAAATCGCTGCTGCGGCGCCTGCGGGAGGGAAGCGATGAACGTACTGGTCGTTGATGACGATTCGATCACCCGCCAAATGCTGGCTTTCACGCTGCGAAAGGCGGGGTATGACGTAACCACAGCCACAAACGGGGCTGAAGCCTACGAACGCTTCCTCAAGGATCAGCACCAGTTGATCGTCTCGGACTGGAGCATGCCTGGAATGGACGGCCTGGAACTCTGCCGGGCCATCCGGCGGGCTGACAGCAATCGATACGTCTACTTCATCCTGCTGACAACGCATGATCGACCTGAAGACGCGATCGAAGGTCTGGGAGCTGGTGCCGATGATTACGTTCGCAAGCCATTCGATCCAGGCGAACTGATCATGCGAGTCAACGCGGGACAGCGAGTGATCAACCTCGAAACTCGCGGGCTGACGATTTTTGCTCTCGCACGACTGGCAGAATCGCGCGATCCGGAAACCGGTGAGCATCTGGAACGCGTCCGCAACTATTGTCGATTACTCGCTCGACAGATGAAACTGAACCCGAAGTTTCGGCAAGTCATTGATGACAACTACGTTCAACTGATTTATGAGACTAGTCCACTGCATGACATTGGCAAAGTGGCGATCCCCGACAGCATCCTTCTGAAACCAGGAAGGTTGACCGCGGAAGAGTTCGAAGTGATGAAGACTCATACCATCCGCGGAGCTGAGACCATTGCGGCGATGCGCAACGAGTTTCCGAATGCCCGGTTCCTGCATATGGCGCACGACATCATTCTGTCGCATCACGAAAAATTCGACGGACGGGGCTATCCACACGGACTGGCGGGCGAAGATATCCCGCTGTGTGCGAGAATCATGTCCGTTGCTGACGTATATGACGCATTAACGTCTGTTCGCGTCTATAAGCCTGCGTACACGCATGAGGAAGCGTCGGCAATCATCCTGCGCGATTCGGGGACTCATTTTGACCCGGATGTCGTTGAAGCGTTTGAGGCTTGCTTGAGTGACTTCGACGGATTCCGCCGTCGTTACGCAGGCATCACAGAAGTCCCAGAGAACAAAGACCTTGTCGTCATGGCATAAGTCAGATTTTTGACCACCTGACCGGTGGTAACCCTCGGTGTCAATTACTTTTCCACGAATTCAGATCGAATCAGCCTCAGGCATCAAATTCAGAACTATCTTTCAGAAACAACGAATTGATCACGGCAACCGTGGTCGAGCGTCAACAAGAACTGAGCAAAAATGACGGACTTTTCTGCACGCGCGCTGGTGGTCGATGACGAAGCGATTTCGCGCAAGATGGTCAAGTTTGCCCTGGAACGTGAGGGATTCCAGTGTGACTGCGCCTCTGACGGGATCGAGGCGATGTCGAAGATCGAGTCGAGCGACTATGAAGTCGTGATCACCGACCTGAAGATGCCGAACAAGCACGGGGGCGATCTGGTCGTCGAGTTACTCGGGCAGACTAATCCGCCACTGGTTGTCGTCCATACATCTGTGCTGGAACCCGAAGTGGCTCGCGGACTGATCGACGAAGGTGTCGACGATATCGTATTCAAGCCCGTTGATTACGCAGCGTTTGCGGGTAAGACTCGCGCGTTGCTCAATCGGCGTCGTGCGCCGCAGAAACAGAACCGGACCCGATTCCCCGGCAACAGCATGGGAAGTTCCGGGTCAGGGATCAGTCGAGCAGAATTCAGTGAATTGATTTCCAATGTCGGCAAGGCCGAAAAGGGGATCGATCAAGTCGGGCAGTATCGATTGATTCGAAAGCTTGGCGAAGGGGGGATGGGCCAGGTCTATGAAGCCGAACATTCCTTGCTCCATCGCCGCTGTGCCGTGAAGCTGATCCTGCCGGAATTCACGTCCAATCGTATTGCCCTCTCGCGGTTTGAACGCGAAGTTCAGGCAATGGCGCGTCTTTCCCACTGGAACACCGTTCGTATTTTCGATTACGGAGTCGATGCCCGCGGTTGCTTCTTTTATGCGATGGAACTGCTAGACGGGCAGACCCTGGAACAATTGATCAGTCGTGATGGTCCGCTATCACCGCATCAGGGTATTCACATTTTGACTCAGGTCTGCGATGCCCTGGAAGAAGCTCACCAGACCGGACTGGTTCATCGTGATCTGAAGCCATCAAACCTGATGGTGGCAAATGTCGGTGGCCAGGCCAATGTTGCCAAAGTCGTCGATTTCGGATTGGTTCGAGCCACCGAAGAAGCTTCTGTTGAGGCAACGCTTGTGACTCACCTCGGGGGAATCTGCGGTACGCCGAAGTACATCGCCCCTGAACAGGCCATGAATCCAAGTTCTGTTGACCGCCGCGCCGACATTTATTCCCTTGGTGCAACTGCCTATTACGTTTTGACTGGGGAACCACCGTTTGTCCGCGACTCGGTATTCGCCCTGACAATGGCACACGTGAGCGATCCCGTCACGCCACCGTCGACTCACAACCCAAACCTCTCCCAGCGGATTGACGAAGTCATCTTGAAATGCATGGCCAAGGCTCCCAAAGATCGCTATCAGAACATGCGCGAACTGCGGGCAGCTTTCGAAAGCTGTCTCGACTGAGAAGTCACGGGCGTGGCACGGAAATCGAACAACGAATTTTGGCAGTCGTTATCCGAATTGGGTGCCACGCGTATGCAGCCAAACGACTTCAGTTGTTTTCTGGAAGTCCTTCCTTGTGTCCGAGATTCTTGACGGGCGCAAATATCGCCTGAACATCGGCCAGCAGTTGCTGATCGATTGGTTCCGACAGCCACTCTGCCCAGTTGCGAATATTCCTGGGGTTGGCACTTCCTGCGACCGTCGTTGCAATATCGAGGTTCGCACACGAGAACTGAACAGCCAGCTTGGCGATATCTGAGCCACGGCTGGCACACAGGTCTGCTGCCTGACGGGCTGCCGCCTTGACCGACTCGGGCTCTTTGAGCCATGCCGGTAGCGGTGCGTTGGTCAACAGTCGGGCACTGAATGGCCCGGCGTTCATGATCCCAACCCCCTTCGCCTTCAAGTACGGGATGGATTCATCCGCAAATCGGGTGTTCTGCAAGGTGTACTGGTTGTACGACAGCACGCAGTCAACGTCCGTCTGGTCACAGATAAACTTGAAGATCTTCTGCGGATAGCCGCTGAAGCCGATGAATCGAACCTTACCTGACTGCTGAATTTTTCGCAGGGTGGGAATGGTCACGTCGACAATCTGCTGCATCGGAACAAACTCGATATCGTGACACAGTATGATGTCGAGATGATCGGTTCCCAGCCGATGCAGACTGACATCAACGCTTTCGGCTACACGCTTGGCACTGAAATCAAAGTGCCCCAGATCGTAACGCCCCAGCTTTGTGCAGAGCGTATAGCTGTCTCGCGGAACGCCGCGCAGGGCAATCCCCAGTAACACCTCACTCATTCCCCGTCCATAAAACGGGGAAGTGTCGATGAAATTCAGGCCGCAATCGAGTGCGACGCGGACGCTCTGCAGGGCTTCGTCGAGTTGAACACTGCGAAATTCCTGTCCCAGCGATGAAGCACCGAAACTGAGAACGGGAAGTTCAAGGCCTGTTTTGCCGAGTGGTCTGGTTTGCATGATGCGATGTCGTTTCCGATCACAGAAGAGGGCTTGAATCAACCGATGAACAGCGGGACCATGTGACGATTGTAGATATTCTCGGTCACCTGTTTGGCAACGATGGCTTCATTGGCTTTCAACAGATCCGTGTAGCGAGTTCCCGCTTTGGCCGCGATCTTGAACGAGACGTGAAGTAATTGACGGACGTGTGCATTGAAATCAGGATGACTGGGGATATGCCGCAAGACGCTCGCCAGTTTTGGACCGTTCCAACTGTTGACCGTCTGGGCAGTCGGCAGCTTTGTCCGGTCGATGTCGATGACACTCGCGTACGGAGCACACAATTCGTCGACATGTTCGAGCGCATAAGCATAGATCTCACGAGCGAGCGCCAGGCCGTCACCACCCGCTTCGGCCAGCCCGATCAGTTCCTCAAGCCATGTCGTACCAGCGGTCTTGACATGCAAGCCCGCTCCGGTCCGCTGCAGTGACTTTCGAATAATCGGATAGATACTGAATTTGTCACTTCCGCTGTGAACACTCAATTTCAGATTCGCAGGGAGTCCATACTGTTGAATGGCATGTGCGATTACGGCCAGATCGTCGTTGAATTCTTTTTCGAACTGGACCAGATCGCCGACATAGTCGACTCCCTTGTTGAATCGTCCTGTAAACTTCGGGGCGATCGTCTGCAGGCGAATTTTTTCGTCTGCCAGTGCGGCCAGGATAATCAGCAATTCGACGGGCGTCTGCGGGGCATCCGTTTCATCCATCGAAACTTCGGCGATGACATTGCCTTCGCCCTTGGCGGCAATGATATGGCGATAGATCTTGCCTGCGTCCTGAACGGCGAGAAGATACTTGGCAGTCACTCGTTCAACATCGCTGCGAGTTGTCGTGAACGGAGCACTGACGCCCGGCAGACTGATTGTCCCGATCAGTTCTGGATGCCGATCGACAAATGCCTGGACGTCGCCCGGTGCGGCTGGTTTACCGATCGAGTCGGCCACATCGATCGTGAAAAAGTCTGAGCACGGGATGAATCGATCAACGGTTTCCAATCGGATGTGGTCCGCGTCGATATGCCACCCCTTGGTCCAGCCGAGTTCCTGAACGGCGTGTTTCGCAGCGTCAAACACGCTTTGGGGTTCAGATCCGATGAACGTGTGTTCACGGTTGGACTTATTCCAGACCGGTACGACGTCAATGCCGTCGGCAGCAATCATCTGAAACGCTCGCAATTGTGACTTGGCCTGATGGGCAAATCGGTCACCAACGCCAAACGAAAATCTTTCCAGTGTCAGCATAATCATTCTTTCTAAAGCGAATCACAGTTCCGTGTCGCGTTGGAACTCGGATGAGACGCCGCATGTTTAATGTTCGCAGGTCGCCCTACTTCAATTGAATGCGATCCAAAGAGACGGAACGGCGGGAATCCTGACACCTGAGTGACGATTTGGCAATGGATCGGCGAGGATCATTTCTCGGGGCGATGATTACAGCGGATTTCCATAATACGCAGTGAACTCAATCTGCAGACCGCGATTGCGAACGCATCGACGAAGCCCTGCCTGAGGTTGAAGCGACGAAGTTGCGGTCCGTTTCAGGATCCACGGGATCTATTCTTCAACATCAGGGGCGAATTCTCGGAGACGGCCCAGCCAGATTACGGCATGCTGCCGAGGGGATTTGTCGTTCTTCACGACAAGTTTTGATGGCCGGGAATAGATTCCGATCACGCGCCGGTTGGGGTCCAAGACTGGGCTGCCCGACCAGTTCAGATCAGAAACATCTTCTGTAAAAGGCATCGTCAACGTCAGTGACTTGTCAGACTTGGCGGCAGTTCCGCGACGATTGATGCGTCCTTGAGGTAGCTCAATCTCAAGTGCCGATTCCATCCGGTATGACTCTCCGGCATAAGGTGAACCGACCATTGAGTATTCTACTTTTGAGACATCGGGAAGATCAGCTGAATTAATCGTGAGCGGGCTGGGCAGACGCTGGCCGGGAAGGATGTCGAGGACTCCCAGGTCGAATCGAGCTTGTGTCGAGAGTGCTCGACTGAGTTCCTCTTCGGGAGGGAGCCCTGAATCTTCAGAGGGCTTTTCGGACGGATTCTTTTTCGTCCCCTCAAGTTGCTCCCGAGCCATCGAGGCTCGTTCGAGTCCCGTGCGATAGGCAGCGTGAACACGGATCGTCTTGATCGTGATCGGAGCCTTGAGTGATGGCTGTGAAACGACAATCGTCAGTCCTTCGCGTTGTAATTCTTCTGCTGCGATCGCGACGGCACCACTCGTGACAACGTGGCGACGTGAAGCGGAAAAGCCGGTTCCCAGTCGGAAGTAGCTGTCCTGATCGGGATGTTTTGCCAGGATCGCAAAAATCGCCGGGCTGACGGCGGACGCGGCACGCGAGCAGATCTTCGAAAAACTCGAACAGGAAGTCCGGCGCGATTCGGCCCTGCGGCTGAAGCGCATTGAGGACGAACTGGTCGAAAATTCGGAGAAGAAGGCCAAGAAGAAGCAGTCGAGCGGAATTGGTAGCTTACTTGGTGG